>JAIYAV010000237.1 GCA_027488855.1 Saprospiraceae bacterium | reverse complement strand
GAGTTTTGGGCTAAAGCCCATTCAAGGTTTGACCTTCGAACCACCAGCTAAAGCTGGAGGCAATTCATGGAGGTCTAGCCTAAAAGTTAAGATCGGTTATTTCAAAAAACTTCATAAGCTGGAGGCAATTCATGAGCGACTCATCTGAAATTTGAGAGTAGTACCCTACTATTTCAAAATCGCCGCCCCCACCGCACAATGCAAACACTGCCGCTGATCACAATACATCCGCTTCAGATGGATCAAAGCCTGGCTTTGCCCGGCGTCTTCAGGCTCAAAGCCCAATTTTTTCCAGCCATCAATAATGTGATTGGCCTCCGGTGGGAGTTCTTGTAAAAAGCGCAAAGCCTTGTCGCAATACTTTGAATCTTGGGTGTACACCCCATAAAAAAAGATCAGCGGAATACAGGCATTCAAGATGAGTAACTCAATAAAATTGCTCCCAAGGTGCTTCAATTTTCGGGTGGAAGGTTTGCCGAAAGTGTAGTGCTCCGACCAGTAGCCATGCAAGGTGACACTGAACAAATGCGCCAGTTCTTCGATATCCTGTGCTGCTAAAATTTTGCTAAACAAGTTGCTGCCCTGGTACAAGAGCACCGCAAATTGCGCCAAACGCATCGTGGGAAAATTAGCAGGGCGCATCCGCAAAAACTTCCAATTGCTGGCGGCCATTGGCTCCAGGCCGTATTTCTGGCGCAAAAAACGGTATTCTGTTTGCAGTTGCTGTGGGTATTTTTCTTCAAAATCCAGCTCCAACAGCCCTGCCTGCCCAAAGAGTAAGGCTTCGATTTGCAACAAATTATCCCGGTGGCGGCCAATGAGTTTGAGGGGCAAGCTGCGGGCCACCTGCTCGCAAGGATCCAGATTGACACTGAGGCCAAAATTGCGCAAGAGCAATTGGTAACATACCTCCTCCCAATCCCCTTGGTTGAACTCCAGAAAGCGCTTAACAATCTCGGTTTTGGCCTCCAAGCGCTCCACCATCACCCGTTCCAGCCACAAGTTGACGCTCAGCGTTTTTACCTCCTGCCAATGGTTTTGACAGGGAATCCACAAGTGGTTGTTGAGCATGCGGTAATAAGCGCTACAAAGATTGGGATCAAGCAAATGGCGCAACTCCAGGCAAGGAATCCGCTCCCCATGGGGATCATAAATGTCCTGATCTTCATCCAGCACCACGTGCAGAATGACATTGGCGTAAGCGGCGTCTTTTTCGTGCTGATGCAACAACCAATCCGAGGCTTTGAGGTGTACCTCTACGTTGCCTGCCCAGTAAGTATCCTCAATCCGCAAGCGGGCATTGAGAAAATCGGGGCCAGCGTGGCGGTTGTGTTCACCAATGGCCAGGATGGTCAGGTTTTGACCTTGGGTGGTTTGTAACTGATTGGAACTGAAATGCTGGTAACGCCAGGCGTAATGGAGAAAATCTTCCGTCATGTTCTCGTGGTTAAAAGATGAATAACCCGAGAATCATTGTTGTTAAGGGTGGATCGAATGCACAAAAGTGCGGTGTCGACTACAAAATTAAAACTTATTTTTTAAAAGTAAACCTTTATTCTTCGGTTTTTGCCTCAATCCGGTTGTAGATTTTAAAAATGTAGTCCATTTCGTTTTTGTCATCGGCTTTGTGGGCATCTTTGAACGTCAAGCGCCACTCCTTGGGCTCAATTTTTGGAAAAAAAACTTCCCCTTCTGGTTCCAGATCAACTTCGGTGAGGTAAATTCTATCCCAATAATCCTGGCTTTGTTCATAAATCTGCCCGCCACCAATGATAAAAGCCTCGGTTTCGCCATTGTCGAAAGCCAATTCCAGCGCCTCATCTATGGAGTGTACCACCATACAATCGGTAGCCACAAAAAAGATGTCGCGGGTCACGACGATGTTGGTCCGTTGGGGCAGTGGACGCCCAATCGAATTAAACGTATTGCGCCCCATGATCACGTGGTGATTCAGCGTAGTCCTTTTGAAGTATTTCAAATCGGCAGGCAAATACCAGGGAATTTGGTTGTGCATCCCGATGACGCGGTTTTTAGCGGCGGCGACGATGGTGGATACGATCACGGACGTTTATTTTTCGGTAGTAACGGTAATCTCTTTGGCACTCACTTTACGTTCTATGGCACCGTGTTGCGTCAAGTTTTTGCGAATCACATCCGCACTTTGTTTCATCGCAGCACGGGTAGCTTCGGGCATCGGTTGCTGGGCTTGCATTTCCCCGTTTTCAAAAGCGGCGACTGGCACAGTCATGTAAACCGGCTTGCCCGCAGCAGGACGGTAAATATAACGGTACACTGGAATGTACTCCACTTTGCTAATCATTGTTTGCGGATTGCTCATTGCGGATTGCTCATTACTGACCGCCGCTGGCTGATTGCCGGTTGCGGATTGCTGACTACCCTTTTTTTCCAATTCAATTTCCACCATCAAACCAATATCGGTGTACGTTTTGGTTTGAGCAGAAATGAAGTTGCCCATCGAATACACTACCAATCCGTTGCGGGTAGCTCCGGCTTCCTGTAAGGGGTAGTTTTTGATGGGTTGCACCACGTGTGGGTGAGCACCGATGACCATGGTAGAACCCCAGGTCAGCATTTTTTGGGCCAGGGCGCGTTGGCGTTCGTTTTCAGCCAGTTGGTACTCATCTCCCCAATGGACTACCGTGATGATTGCATCGGGTTTGTGGGCTTTGGCTGCATCGATGTCCGCTTTGATGGCTTTTTCGTCGATGAGGTTTACTACGCTGGGCTTGTGGTTGGGGATGCCGTTGGTGCCGTAAGTATAGTTGAGGAAAGCCAGTTTAAAATTGCCTTTGTACACAATCAAGGGGTACAGCGCTGCACGGTGTGAGGAGTCAATAAAGGTACCCGTTTGGTAAAATCCGTTTTTCTCCAGGGTCTTGATGGTGTTTTGCACCCCGATCAGCCCCCCATCATTAGAGTGGTTGTTGGCAGTGACCAACAAATCGAAACCCGCAGCACGCAGCGCCAAGGGCAATTCATCGGGGCTTTTGAAGGTCGGATAACCCGTATAAGGCGGCTTACCCGGTAAGGTCAATTCTAGGTTGCCGATGGCCAAGTCAGCTTGTTCCAACAAGGGTTTGATGAATTGAAAGCAAGGAGAATAATCGTAGAGTTTGTTGGCTTCGATGGCGGCGGATTCAATTTGGGGCCCATGCCCCATGATGTCGCCTACAAAAATCATTTTGAGCTTATCTTGAGCAGAGAGCTGGCCCAATACAAACAGAAACACCAAAAACGGCAATACTTTTCTCATAAAAATAAATTAAGGGCGGTAAAGTCGCCGCTTGTCAAGGTTGGCTTGATTTGCCTTTTTTGCCGGGAACTTCCCGAATGATGTAGTCTTTTTTCAAGACCTGTTTTTCCATTTCCCGACGAGCTGGCGTCCGAATTTCCCCTTTGAGGTATTTTTCAATCATCAAACTGGCTACAGGTGCCGCTACAGAGCCTCCAAAACCAGCGTTTTCAGCATATACCGCAATGGCAATGCGCGGATTGTCTTTGGGGGCGAAACAGAAAAAGATCGAATGGTCTTCCCCTGAACTATTTTCAGCCGTACCCGTTTTGCCACAAATGGCAATATCGGGGATAAAGGCCCGCCGAGCAGTACCCGCTATCGTAACTCGTTCCATGCCATCTACCACGGGTTCGAAGTGCCTGCGCTCGATGCCAACCTCATTTTTGGTACGGAAAGTGCTCCGGGTCGTGAGGGTGGAATCGCCAAAAGCCTTGAGGAAGTGAGGTGTATAAAAATGTCCTCGATTGGCAATCGTAGCGGCGAGATTGGCCAATTGGATATTGGTACACAATAGCTCCCCTTGCCCAATGCCAAGGGAACGAATCCAGAGCGACTTCCATTGGCCGTCGCGTGCGTACCAGCGGTCAAAAAAAGCGGAAGTAGGAAAGCCCCCTGCTTGTTCACCTGGAAAATCGATCCCCAGTTTGCGGCCATAACCAAATTTATTCAGGTAATAATTGATGGTATCGAGGCCCTTATTGGGGTGGCGATAACCATTCATGTCAACAATGGCGCGAAACAGGGTCACAAAATAGGCATTGCAGGAATGTTGAATGCCTGAACGTACGTCGCCACAATAGGCATGGCGGTGGCAACCCAAACGTACACCAGGCGCAAAGAAGCCCCCGGCACAGCTCACGCCCCGATTTTCGTTCCACACTCCAATTTGCTGACCAATGAGGGCCAAAATCGTTTTGTGGATAGATCCGGGAGGATACTTCGCCATTACGGCACGGTTAAATAAGGGGATGTTGGGATCCTCATTCAGTTTTTTATACACATCGCCACGAGCGTTATTGGTAATGGTGAGCTCGTTCGGGTCGTAGTTGGGGGTAGTTACCATGGCCAGAATCTCTCCAGTTGCAGGCTCAATAGCGACCAGGCCTGCACGCTTGTTGCTGAGCAGGTGCTCAGCGTATTGCTGAAGGTCCAAATCCACAGTGGTTCTAAGGTCTAGCCCAGAGGTTACAGGAATATCGTCTTTGCCATTGCGGTAAGAACCAGCGTAACGCCCCATTTTATCGCGCAGCACAAAAGCGACGCCCTTTTTGCCCCTTAGTTCATTCTCGTAGGTTTTTTCCAGACCACTTGCTCCGATGTAGTCACCAGGGGCATAAATATCTGACTTGGTTTCCACCTCAGTTTGGTTCACTTCGCGAATGTATCCCAACAAATGTGCGGCCACTGGTGCCGGGTATTGACGGGCGTTGCGCAGTACAATTTCGAAGCCACGGAATTCGGGCAGGGCTTCCTGAAAGCGGGCGAACGCCTCAGCGGAAATTTTGCTTTTAAACACAAAGGGAACGGATCGGGAAAAACGACCACTTTTGAAGTCTTTATCCAGCGCTTTGTTGTACTCTTCGCGGGTCATCCCCACCAATTTACAAAAACGCGCGACATTGATGTTTTTATCCATTGCATCCACAGTGACCATCAGGTCGTACATGGGATTATTGACTACCAGTAATTTTCCGTTGCGGTCATAAATCAAACCTCGGGCCGGATAAATGGGAAAACGGGCTACAGCACCAGTGATTTTATCACCTGATTTGAACTCACCATTGATGATCTGCAAGTAAAAAGCCCTAGCCAAAAGCAAAGTTGCTGCAACGATAAACACCACCTGTATAACCTGCTGACGATTGCTGCCGATATCCATAGGGCTATCTTGTGAAAAAAATGAGTTAATCTAAACCGTTCAATATACCTGCTAAAATTAGCGTAAAAAAAACGGAAACAATAAAACTGAGTAGACTTTTAACGATGATTTCCACGATAAATACATGTGAAAAGAACACCATTGTGTAGTAAAAAGGCAAATACACCAAAAAGGCATAGAGCACGTAGCGCAAAAATGGAAGGAATTTCAGCCGCCCTAACGAGGGTGTAAACGCCTCGTCGATTCCACGGGGTAAAACCAGGGCTAAAATATAGGGCCGGGCAAAAGCCAACACAACTGCACTCGCCGTGTGTACACCCAAGGTATTGTAAGAAGCATCGATCAAGAGCCCCGAAAAAAACGCAATGAGCATCAACCTGTTGACGTGCATGCCAAAAGGAAGCAATAAAATGAACAAGGGATACACAAACGCTTCATAAGAATAAGGCCCCAGTGGCAAAAACTGTACCTGCTTGAGCACAATGATTTGGAGGATCCAAATGATGATGAATTTCAGCGAAATGCGCAATGTCGAGCTACTGTTCATCTTTGGCGCGTGCTTCTAGTTGATTGATTTCATCGGCATGTACGTTCACTACGATTTGTGCGTAGCGCACGTTAGCCATGTTGGTATTCAGTTTGACCTGAATCAAATGGTTGCTGGATCCGGGTGGGATGCTGTGGTAAAACACTTTACCGATCGTCACCCCGGGTGGATAATAGGTGGAAAAGCCAGTGGTTTCTACGACATCTTCCTTAGAGCTAATCTTGTTGTGTTTGGGAATATCGATCAATTGCATGAAGCGAGGGTCTTTGCCATTCCACACCAGCGAACCATAAAAACCTTTGTCTGCGCCGCGAATTTGGGCACTTACCCGGGAATCGGTATGCAAAACGGACATGACGATGCAATAATACTTCGAAACATACCTGACTACCCCCAATACCCCGTCGGCGGTGATCACCCCCATGTTTTCCTTTACCCCATGGTGACGACCCCGGTTCAAGGTGAGGTAATTTTTGGGTTTATCCACGGAATTATTGACTACGGTGGCTTCGATGTACTTGTAAATTTGGATGCGGGTACTGTCAAGCACCCGTTGCAAAGTATCGATATTGACTTGGGTATTGTACTGATCCTTGGCCAATTGCCCGCGCAACACACTGATCTCGCGTTGCAATTTTTCGTTTTCCCTGCGGAGGTTGAAGTAACTCCCAATGGCCGTGGCACCGCTGCCAAAAAAGCCAGTCACCCTTCCTGCCGAATTCAAAAAAATCTTACCCTGCGCTTCGTTGTTCCGAACAACCAGAAAAAGCGAAACGAAAAGGAGCCCAAAAAACAAAAGCCGGGAATTGACCCGATTGAGTAATTGCAGGAAAGTATTCATGTGGTGATTGGAACTCGCGGGTGAGGAATAAGTTCATTTTGATGCCACGTTTCAAGGAATCAAAATGAACTTATATACTGTAAATCACACACTTTTGCGATCGATCAAAAAGGAAAAACGATCGGTATTTTTGAGCGCAATGCCCGTTCCCCGAACAACAGCGCGCAATGGATCATCGGCAACCTGAACGGGAAGTTTGGTTTTTAGTGAAATACGTTTGTCCAAACCGCGCAGCAGCGCACCGCCACCAGTCAGGTACAACCCTCTTCTGTAAATATCGGCAGCCAATTCCGGTGGAGTAGATTCCAGGGCTTTGAGTACCGCATCTTCAATTTTGGAGATGGATTTGTCCAGCGAATGAGCGATTTCGCGGTAGCCTACCTTGATTTGTTTGGGGATACCCGTCATCAAATCGCGGCCATTTACAGCAAAATCTTCGGGTGCTTGATCTTCTTCCAATTCATGCAAGGCGGAGCCTACGTGAATTTTGATTTGTTCAGCCGTCCTTTCCCCAATCAGGATGTTGTGTTGGCGCTTCATGTAGCTCACGATATCGCTAGTGAATTCATCACCAGCGATCCGAATGGATTGATCGCAGACGATCCCGGAAAGGGCAATCACCGCGATTTCAGTAGTACCGCCACCGATGTCGATGATCATGTTGCCTTCGGGCTCTTCCACGTCCAGACCTATCCCGAGCGCAGCTGCCATTGGCTCATGAATCAGATAGGTTTCTTTGGAGTCTACGTGATCAGCAGAGTCAAATACCGCCCGTTTTTCCACTTCTGTAATCCCTGAAGGAATACAAATGACCATTTTCATGTGGGAAAAAAAGCGACGACGGCCATCGATCATATTGATGAACCCTTCGATCATATTTTCAGCCGCCTGAAAGTCGGCGATTACTCCATCTTTCAGTGGGCGAACGGTCTTAATGTTTTCGTGGGTCTTTTCGTGCATCTGCATCGCACGACGACCAACCGCAATGGTTTCGTTCGTTTTGCGATTGATGGCCACGATTGAAGGTTCGTCCACAACAATCTGATCATTTTGCATGATCAGGGTATTGGCAGTGCCAAGGTCAATGGCGAGTTCTTGTCTAAAAAAACTGAACAGCTTCATTAATTTTCCTTACCTAAGAGTTTTTGTAAATTATGTCGAACGCGCTCCTTAGTAGTGGAGCTTCATTGTGATCAAACAGCTGGCGTACCGCTGGCGTTTCTTGCTCGCAAAAGAAAGAAAATTTAGCGACATTATTGCATGTTCGGCGCTGCTTAACCAATTTTTTTTGATCAAAGCCTAAAAAAATGGTTCGAATTGCTTATTTAGGCTTTGCCCACGATTACTTCGCTCATTTTCTCGGGGATCAAATACTTTTGCGCCATGGCTTGAATGGATTCAGGCGTAACGGCCAAGGTCAGATCTACCGAGTCTTGTAGCTCTGTAAAAGGCAAATTTTCAGTCACCAGCAGGCGCACCAGTTCGGCCACATTGAACGGCCCATCGATCATGGTCAGGTAATTGCCAAGGATGTAGTTGCGCATCATTTCCAGTTCGTCTTCGTCTACGAGTTCCTCCCGCAAGCGATCCATTTCCAGGTAAATCTGGGTGCGGGTGTCGGCAACAAACTCATTGCCCACCTCGGTACCAATGTAAAAGCAACCATCAAATTGCATGGCATCGAGGGTGGAATAGATGTTGTAGGTATAACCCTTTTCCTCCCGAATATTGGTCATCAGGCGGGAGCCAAAGTAGCCCCCCAGAATCACGTTGAGGATAGAAAGGTCAAAAAAGTCGGGATGATGCCGATTGAAGGTGCGGAAACCAATCCGAATGGCCGATTGCAAGCTGTCGGGCTTTGGGATCAATAAGTGCTGTGGTGGAGCTTCCTGGAGGATCAGACTGGGTTCGGGAATTACTCCACCAGGAATCCCATGCCCCAATTGCTCATTCAGTTGTTCGAGCACCTCTGGCGTCACCTTCCCACTGATGATGATGACGCAATTGTCTTTTGTAAACAAACTACGGTGGTGCTGCAACAAATCATCCCGGGTGATTTGGTTGTACGTTTCTGCGGTGCTATTGTAGCCGTAAGGATGTTCGGGGCCAAAAAATTGCTCCGTAATTTGGCGATAGGCCACTACATCACTTTTGCTCAGGTCTACCTGCAAATGTTGTACACTGCGCTGAATAAAAGCCTGTAATTCGTGTTCCGGGAAACTGGGCGTTTTGATCACTTCACCCAACAAGGGCAATACCTGATTGAAGTGTTTGTTCAAAGACAACAGCGTCAGACTAGCGGTATCGGTATGGTACGGAATAGCCAGGCTACTCCCATAATAGTCCAGTTTTTCGGCCAACTCGGCAGAATTGTAGTTTTGAGTGCCTTCGCGCAGGAGTGCACTCGTAGCGCGTGAGGCCAGTTTTTTGTGCTCATAGGGGCGGCCACCCTTGAAGATGACTTCCACCTTGAGCACCTCCTGGGTACCCATTGCGACGACATAAACAGGGATTCCGTTGTCCAAGCGCAACTCCTGAATTTCCGGCATTTTAATGTCGGTGATGGTTTTGATTTTGGGCGCTCTCGAACGGTTTGGCATAAGTGCGGTGCGGTGATTTTTGAAATAGGGGGCAAATATAGGGGCTTAGGGTTTGTAAAACAACTGCTTGGTGAAAAAGCTATTTACAAAGTTGCCGTGCGTAACGGATGGTCTAGTTATTGGTAAGCAATCCTGATTTTTTCTTTCAACCCTATTTTTTTTTCAGCGGTGGTGAATGCATGTTCAACTGCTTCCATATTGCACTGCAAAAAATGGGCCTTTTGCCAGTTGAATACGCTCTCCAGCAGTGCGTATTCACTGGTGAGCGTGGCATTCGCAATAGTCCTTGCATCGGTATTGATGCTCATCGAAACCCCGCTTTGGTAAATTCTATCGGCAGGGTGATTTTTTATTTCGTCTACAACATTGGTCTGCACATTGCTCGTAGGGCAAACTTCCAGATGTATGTTTTTTTCTTGTAAAAAGGCCATCAATTCAGGATCTTCGACACTGCGAACTCCGTGCCCAATCCTGCTGGGGTGAAAATGCTGGAGGGTTTCCCACACGCTTTCTGCCCCTTTTGCCTCACCAGCGTGTGCAGTGATGTTCAGGTTGTGATCCTGTGCGTACTGAAATGCTTTGAGGTGATTGTCGATGGGGAAACCGGCTTCATCGGCGGCAATGTCAAAACCAACTACATGGGTACCCTGGAAATCTTTGACCAGTTGTACTGTTTCTATGCTTTGGTTTTCAGTGTAATGCCGCAAGGTGCAAAGGATGAGCCCTGCTTCTACGCCAGTTGCCGCGATACCTTCGGTCACTGCCTCGTTGACAATCATTACGACTTCTTTGGGCGACAAACCACCTTCGATGTGTAACAATGGAGCAAACCTGATTTCAGCATAAATCACATTATCCGCCTTCAATTGCCGAAACAAATCCAAAGTAACCAACCGCAAAGCTGTAGCTGTCTGCATCAAATCCACCCCCTTGATGGCGCGCTGAATAAAATCTGCTAAATCGGTACACTTTGGCGGAGCAATAAAAGCTTCCTGGTAAGCCAAAAGACTGATCGATGGGTCAAGCTGTTTGACTACCTCATAACTCAGTGAGCAATCTAGATGCAAATGCAATTCAACTTTGGGTAATGCTTGGTAATCCATTTTTTTAGTTGATCTGGGTTATTCACAGTGATGAGCAAGCGTATAATTCGCCAATATAAAAAATGTAGCTTAGCTTTATGATTCATAAACTTGAACATTCATCAAACCACTTTTTTTGCGATGAACAGACGTGACATATTTAAAACATTAGGGGCAGCCAGCGCGGCGGCCGTCCTTCCTGTTGACCTGCTAGCAGGTACTGCGCCTAAAAAAACCAAGTTCCGCTTTTGCCTGAACACCGCTACCATCAGTGGCCAGAAACTGGGCATTGTGAAGTACATTGAAATTGCTGCCGCCGCAGGCTACGATGCCATCGAAATTTGGCTTCCCGACCTCAATGCCTACCTCAAGGAAGGTGGCACCATGACCGCTCTGGCCAAAAAGGTCAAAGATGCCGGGATTACCGTAGAGGACGCCATTGCCTTTGCCCCCTGGATGGTGGAAGACGATGCTCAACGGGCAGCGGGTTTCAAACAACTGGAAGAGGAAATGAACCTCCTGGCGCAGCTTGGTTGCAAACGCATCGCTGCTCCACCAGCCGGAGTCAAAAAAGACCCACCCCTGGATTTGTTCAAAGCTGGTGAGCGCTACAAACAAGCCCTGGATTTGGGTCGGAAAACCGGGGTGATGCCTCAATTGGAATTCTGGGGTGCTTCAGGTACCTTGTTTCACCTGGGTCAGGCACTAGCTGTGGCCGCTGCTGCCAACGACCCTGATGCCCGCTTGTTGCCCGATATTTACCACTTGTTCAGGGGCGGATCGGGTTTTGATAGCCTGAATTTGTTGAGAGGGGATACCGTAGAGATTTTCCACTTCAATGATTTTGTGAACAATAAACCTATTGCAGAACAAACCGACGCAGACCGCATTTATCCCGGCGATGGTGATGCGCCAACTGAAGGTATCGTGCAATTGCTTAAAGGAATGGGTGGAAACAAGATCATTTCACTTGAGCTGTTTAACCGGGATTATTGGAAGCAGGATCCGCTGCTGGTGGCTAAAACGGGGCTGCAAAAGATGCGGGCGCTGGTGTAAGGACACACGCTAAAATGACATTGATTTTACGGCGACAACAACAACATAAGCGAATGACTCCCTTAACTTTGCAGCAGAAGGGAGTCATTCATACCTATACTAAAGGTGATTGATTTTGCTGAATAAATGCCGGGTTTGTACTAATGGCTTGGCTGTTTAGAACCCGATTTTTGCCTTAAATAGTATTGCTTATGTATCACCTGATCCTTACCCATTCGTTTCTGCGTTACCTCGTTTTGTTGAGTATGCTACTGGTCATTTATCTGGCCTGGGAAGCTTTAGTTTTTAAAAAACCATACACCCGCCTGCACCACGTGGCGACATCCAGTGCTTCGGGCATTAGCCATTTGCAATTGGTGCTAGGGTTTGTAGTTTACTTTTTCAGCCCTACAGTTCAATCATTTTGGCAAAACAAGTCCCTGCGCTGGAGCGATGGGTTGTTTTTTGCGCTGGTCCATTTTGGATTGATGAGTACGGCTATAGTGGTCCTTACGATTGGTGCAGCTTTGGCCAAACGTGAGGTGGACGAGCGCCGCAAGTTTCGGATTTTATTCAACTATTTTGTCCTCGCTTTATTCATTATTTTGATCGCAATTCCCTGGCCGTTTTCGCCTTTGGCACAACGCCCCTGGTTTCGCTCATTTTAAACAAGCTCTTAAAATCACCCACTATGTTATCATTGCTTAAAACGCCACTAGGGCGCTTGCGCATCATTGCTTTCGCCGAAGGCATGTCCTTTTTGATTTTGTTGTTCGTGGCCATGCCGCTGAAGTACATCTGGCAGTATCCACAGGCGGTTCGCAATTTTGGTTCATTGCATGGACTGCTGTTTGTGCTGTATATCCTGCTGGTGATCTTGTGCAGCATTGAGTACCGTTGGAAGTTCTGGAAGGTGGGAATCCTGCTGTTGATTTCGGTTATTCCCTTTGGAAATTTTTATGCGGATAAGCATTATTTGCGTGCTGATGATCCATTGAACTCGCCCAAATAGGGTTGATCCGCGTTTGTGTAATTTTCCTTACATTAGACGACCAAAATCAAATCGCACTACCATGACACCCAATCGCCGCCAATTTCTCAATCTGGTTGCCGGAGCATCTGCCGCTACGGTATTGAGTTCTACCCAATCCGAGGTGTTTGCCTCCTACCCTACGCCCATTGCGGCCAATTCCTACAACTGGTCTACCTTTTATGGCCGCGACAATAAAAACTGGGGCGAAGACCTGGATGCCTGTATAGCCGATTTTGCCAAAACGGGGCTGAAGGCTTACGAGCCCAGTTTTAATTCACCCGAGGAGGTCATCAAACTCGGGCCAGTGCTCAAAAAGTACCAGATCGCCATGCCCTCCGTGTACGTCAACAGTGTTTTGCACAAGGCGGATGAAGCGGCCAAGTCCATCGCCACGGTTTTGGCCATTGCTGATGAGGTCAAAAAACTGGGCACCAAAATCATGGTGACCAATCCTACGCCCATTCGTTGGGGGGGAGATGAGGTAAAATCCGATGAGGAACTGAAATTGCAAGCGGCTAGCCTGGATAAACTGGGGGCTGCCTTGCGCCAAAAAGGCATCACCCTGGCCTACCATACCCACGATGTGGAGATGAAAGCGGGTGCCCGCGAATTCCACCACATGCTGCTGAACACTTCGCCACTGAATATGTCCTTCTGCTTTGATGTGCATTGGGTGTACCGGGGTTCACAAAATTCGCAGGTGGCCGTGTTTGATGTCCTGAAATTGTATGGAAAACGGGTGGTAGAGCTGCACATCCGCCAGTCGGTCAATGGCGTTTGGTCGGAAACGTTTGGCGATGGGGACATCGATTATCGGCGCTTTGCCGGGGAGTTGAAGAAGCTGAAATTGCAGCCGCATTTGGTCATTGAGCAATGTGTGGAGGGCAAGTCGCCGCATACGATGGATGCGGTGAAGGCGCATGTGGTGGATTTGGCGAAGGTGAAGGAGGTGTTTGGGGGGATATTGGGGTAGGGATTATCGCATAGAAATGGAGTGCCTTGGATTTTATTTTTCCAGCTTACTGATCATTTCTTTCAATTCTTCCAAACCCTTTTCCAAGCTCTCTTTCATTTCTTTTAATTCCGTTCTTATTTGTTGAAGTTCTTCACTCTGATCCGAGTTGGTTTGAAGCGGCTCAAAGTCTATTCCGTACTCTTTTGAAAGCAGCATCACTAAGCGCTGCAAAGATCGATCGCTTTTACCATTTAATGCTTTACTTATGGCAGCCTGGGTAATCCCTAGTTTTTCCGCCAATTGGTACTGATCGAGATTTAGCGATTTTATGGCCGTTTTTACCCTGTCATAAATTGACGGCGGGAAATTTTGCTTATCCATATGAATAAAAATAAAAAATAAGTCCAAAAAATAAAAAATAGACTTATTTTTGTTGTTCGATTGGAACCAATATTCAAAGTAATCAATTTATTATTGGATTCCCCAACCCTTTAAACAACTAAATGCTCAACAATGAACGCTGTTAACAAAAAATACCGTTCAGTCAATCAACCACCGGGACTCAAGCCCCAACCTCGGAGAAGCTTCTTGCTATTTTTTTTGATTTGTGTTATATTGGGGGCATTTGCAGCATGGAAGGGTACTGATTTTCTAGAAATTGATGAAGATGGAAACATAGATATATCCTCGAAGCGCCAGAAGCAGTTCAAAAAACGACTGAAGCAGATCAGAAAATCGGAACAGTATGTGCTTCTAGCCGAGATGGATGGTTTTTATCCTTGTTACAACTGTGGAACGGAAACTCTAATTTTCTTATTCAAAGGCGAAATATGGAAATATGGAGTAACCATACAAGGTCCTAAAGGTCGTTATGGAAAGATGCTAAGTGGCATGGCATTGTTGTATAAAGTTGAATTTATTGGCCCAATGCAAGACTGTTTAGAACAAGAAGCCATCAAAATCTATCACTACGCTAAACTTCCTGAAAACCTTAAACGAGATCACCCCATCATTAGACCTCCCGGAAACCGGGTAGATCTATAAAATCATTCAAATCATGTACGCACCTTTTGTAATTTCAGGGATAGTATGGCATGAGGTTAGTGATAAAATAGCCATTGTAAATACCAATGCGTTAAAAGATGTGCTCAACGAACACCTCCAATTGGATACTTATGGAGCGCTCAGTGGCATTGCCTTTATCTATATTGTAACCCAGCCCGATGACGAAATTCATGAGGAATGTTTTAGCTACAGCCGCAAAAACAAAGAATTGTACATCCAAATGCGCCTTCCTTATGCTGAAGTCCGAAGCGCTAGCAGCCCCGAAGTACTCCACATGATGGCGGCTAAATACCTGCAAACGATGCAAGAATGGTTGCCCAGGAAAAAAATTCCAAATTTTGATCACTCGCGGTTCGTTGCAGATGTGCAGGATTTGTTTGAGCAGCAGGGTTGGTTGCAAGTGGCGGAAGTAGTTTAATTGAGCAAGTATTTCACTAGGCTGAACCGACCAGCGGCAGAACTGCGAAACGTCGATAGCACCCGGGCAAAGAAAGGCGTTTAAGGTGCACCGGAACAGTCTAAGTGGTTTCGGTGCTACGCACCTTAAAATATACCTTCGTTCCCTTGACTATCGACGTTTCGCGGCTCTGCCGCTGGTCGTGGGGACAAAATCGCTACATTGTTAAAACATAATACTTTGGTCAAAAAGGGGTCTAACCCGAGCTTTACAAAAGAACTTTACAATCCTATCTCTACCGCCTTTTTTACAAATCCAGCATAATCCACAAATCGACGACTCTTGATGTCCATCTTTTGTCCAGCCATAAAATCTCTCCCATGGAAAATTGTCCATGCTCTGGCGACAATCCTACATTCCTTCCACCAGCATTAAACCTGAACTTTGCGCCCCAAGGGAAATTTGACAACAATAGCCCATCACAAAGGTAGTTTACCCGGATCAATGACCTGGCTATCGCTGAAAAAGATCGAAAATTAAGCTGATCATGGCAAAAAACTATGCGAGCCTGGCCTTTACGGATACCGTAAAAGCACTACAAGAACTACACGGTAGCCGCCGAACCTATTCCCGTATGGAGCAATCTCGGCACACCGATGGGCTATCTGAACAGGAAATTGTATTCATCACCGAACGCGACAGTTTTTACCTGTCGAGTATTGGGGAGAACGGCTATCCCTATATTCAGCACCGTGGCGGCCCAGCCGGTTTCATCAAGGTATTGGATGCCAATACCCTAGGGATAGTCGATTTTGAAGGCAACAAGCAATACATCACGGTGGGTAACTTGCAAACCCATCCCCAGGTCTCCTTGATCATGGTAGACTACCCGCGGCAGGCCAGGTTAAAGTTGTATGCTGATGCCAGGATTGTTGAACTGAAAGATGATCCCGCGTTGTTTCAGCAATTAGACCCTGCGGATTATCCGCACCAGCCGGAGCGCATGATCTTGTTCGAGATTCAGGCTTACGACTGGAATTGCCCTCAGCACATTACTCCTCGGTATACCTTAGCTGAAATTCAGGCGGCATTTGCACCCCAACAAGCTTATCTTGAGGCACTGGAGAAGGACGTAAAGGAGCTAAGGGCAGCACAAAAAATACAGGTTTAACGCAATTTTTCATGTACATGCACACGCACTATACCTTGATTAACCCCCAAAAGGGAAACCTGGCTTTTCGAATATTTCCCTTTGAAGATGCCAACCCATTCGAGGAATTGCAACGACTCAGCTATTTCAGCATCATTCTGATTAAATCCGGTCAGGCCCATTTGACCGCTGATTTTACGGAGTACGACATAAGTGCTCCCTCTTTAATGGCCTTTTCGCCTTATCAGCCCTATCGCATACAGGCGGAAGGTGCATTACAAGGTTGGGCCATCAATTTTCATCCCGAGTTTTTTTGCATCTTCAAACACCATCAAGAGATTGCCAGCAATGGGCTTTTATTCAACAACATTTATCAGGTTCCCTACTTCGATTTGGCGGCGGCGGATGTTGTCCATTTTGAAGGCCTGATCGAACAGATGGTGGCGGAAACCCAAAAGGCTGAACTGGCTCAATATGAATTGTTGATCGCTTACCTGAAAATTGTTTTGATCAATGCCGCCCGCTTGAAAATCAATCAACAACCTGAAGTCAAAGCAGCCATGCCCAGTTTGAAAGAACCTTTTGTGCTCCAGAAGTTAAAAGATGCCATTGAAGCCCATTACCGGACCAAACATTCGGCAAGTGATTATGCGGAGATGCTTAACATTACCCCCAAAGCTTTGGCCAAAATTACCAAAGCTCATTTTCAAAAAACATTGACGGATTTGATCAGTGAGCGAATTGTCATTGAGGCAAAGCGAGAACTTTACCTCAGCGCTAAATCCATCAAAGAAATTGCCTACGAGCTGGGTTTTGACGATGAGTTTTATTTCAGTAGGTTCTTCAAAAAACGGGCGGGTATTTCACCGCAGTATTATCGGGATACGGTAGGTTTTGCCGCTGCGGTTTGAGGCTTATATGTGGCATAAAAAAAGCGCATAAGTTCAGTTTGACTGCTTATGCGCTTTTTTTATTATTCTGAAAAGGAGCTTACTCCCCCTTCAAGGTCTTAAAATACTCTTCCACCAAAGACTTGTAATAAGGCTTCAATGCTGGTGAAACAGTTTTATACGTCTCTACCTCCGAGCGGCGTTTTTTCAGGTATTCCTCCAGGGCAGGGGGCGATTTACGCTGATAATCCTGGGCGGAATCTGACTTGCGCTTTTCATCCAGTTCGCGTTCACGCTCGGCTTTTTCGTGTTCGAGCAGGCGCGTGAGGATGTCTTGCTGGCGCTTGAGGGTTTCGTTGCTCAGTTTTTTATTGACCAGTTCGGTTTCTGTTTTGTCCATTTGATCCAGAATGTCTTGAACCTCTTTGCTGCCTTTGCCTTGCTGCTGCATTTTGCGCTGCTGCTTTTCCAGGGCCTTGCGGATAGCTGCTTGTTTGGCAGCCATTTGAGCAAAATCCTTGGCATTGGGGCCGCCCTGACCATCCTTTTGGTTCATTTTTTCGCGGGCATTTTGCATCTCTTTGTTGAGGCCCTCCTGCCCGGGCGACATTTTATCCTTGGGGGTGTTGCCCTGCTTGCCTTGCCCTGGGTTTTGTTTGCCCGGATTGGGGCAAGATTGGCTCCCCGACATCATGCCCGACATTTGTTGTTGCATGTTGTTGAGCACCTCGCTGAGCATCAGTGCCAGGTCGTTGAGGCCCTTCATGGTGCGTTGCTGGCGGTCGGCGGCCATTCCTTTTTCACGCTCTTCCAGCAGTTCGATGCTTTCGCGCATGTTGGTTTTGATCTCGCCTACTTTTTCCGTCACGAATGACTCGATTTGATATACTCTTTTGCTCAGGGCATTGAGGGTATCTTCGGCTACGCGGAAGTCGTCCTTGATTTTAAACTGGCGCTGCACCTGCTGGACATAACGCGGCGTATTGATCTCCGTTTTTTTCAAGCCATTGATCAAGTCTTCCTCGTCGAAGGAAAGGCCTACGAGGTTTTCGAGCAATTGGCGCAACATTTTCATGTCCTCCTGCATTTGCTCCATTTGGTTCGCCTGCATTTGGGAACGCATTTTGTTGGCCTTGTTTTTCATCTTTTGGGCCGCACTCTTTTGCGCCTTGGAGGACTTGCTATTCTGGTTTTGCTCCAGTTGTTTTTCGCTGTCCTTCATGTCTTGTTTGATGTCCTCCATCCCTTCTTTGGGGTCATCCATTTTTTGAGGATTTTCGAGCTCTTCGTTCTTCTTCTCGATGTCCTCCATTTTTTTCTCCAGGTCTTCCAACTCTTTGGTCAGCTCTTCCTGCTTTTTTTCGAGTTGTTCGTTGGATTCTTTTTTATCCTCGGTTTTTTCACTAAGCTCTTCCTGTTTTTTGGCCATCTCGTCCAGCTTGTCGGCGGCCTTGTTGACTTCCTGTTCCAGTTCCAGTTGTTTGAACAGCTCTTCCATGCGCTCCAACTCATTCTCGCGCTGCTCATTGCGGTCTTTCATCTCCTCCATCATTTCCAGGGCCTGGTCTTTCTCCATTTCCTGCATGAGTTTCTCGATTTTTTCCATGAGCTCCTTCATCTCTGGATCTTCCAGCGATTCCATGAGTTGTTCTAGCATTTCCTCCTTTTCCTTGGTTTCCTCGGGCGTTTCGCCTAGCTGTTCCTGGTTCTTTTTATTTTCTTCAAAAGCTTTTTGGGCTTCTTTGATTTGTTTTTCCAGTTCTTTTTGGCGCTCCAGCAGTTTTTCAAGTTGTTTGCGGGTCTGCCAATTGATGTCTTTTTCTTGCAAGAGTTTTTCTTGCAAACGACGGATTTCTTCCTGTAGTTTTTTGGCTTCGGCCAAAGCATCTTTCAGGTTATTCTTGATTTTGTCGTCATTTTGTTCAGCGCGTTTTTCCATTTCCTCCAGCGTGGGCATGGAGAAGACCATTATCCCGGTGCGCGCAGCTTTACTGCCGTTGACGGCGTCGTTGTCTTTGATTTCAAAGTAATAGCTCAGCTCATCGCCGGGTTTCAGGTCCATTTCCATGGCGTCGAAGGAGTAGTCAAACGTGGTGCTTTTGCCTTCGGGACGCTGGATGGTAATGGACTGCAACTGGCCAGGGTCACTCTTGGCTTTGCGGATGCGGTAGTTGAAGGTGAGCACGCGCAAGCCGTAATCGTCGCTGGCTTCACCTGCAAAATATTTGGCATTGGCATTGGTGCTGTCGTCAAAAACTTGAGCCCGGATTTCAGGATATTGATCGGGGATGATGGTCATGGAATAGGTCACCGAGTCTCCTTTAGGCAAGGCTGCATTGGAAACGATCAGTTTGTAGGTTTCATCCAACATCGCTTTTTTGCCGAACAAAAACAGGTCGTCGCCCTGGCGAGTGGCCAATTGAGACTTGTTGCTGCGCGAAAAACGCATTTTGATGGCCTCGGTTGATTCGGTGTTGAAAATCCACTGTACCTGCGTACCTACGGGCAACACCAGATCGCCGATGCTTTGCAAAACTTCATCGGTGCGGCCAATGTAGTCCGGGTAATTGAGTTTGACCTGAAAATCGCGGATGTTGGGTTTTTTCAGAACCGCAAGCTGGTAATTCCGCGAATCAACGCCACCACCCCGCAGGGTAAAGCGCACGTCTTTTTCCACCTTATTGAAGCGGTAGCTGAATTCGTTGGGGCTGGTTTTGCTCATGCGGTATTCATAGTCGTCCACTACGATGAACACATCATTGGGCAATACTGCGCCATCCACTTTGATTTTCAGATCGTAGTCTTCGTATTGAACTACGGTCAATTTTTTTTCATCCAACTTGAACGCAAATGGCGCCGGGCGGAAAAACTCTTTGCCGTTTTGGATCAAACGTTGGGTACTATCGCGAATGACGGAGGGGGCGGCAAACAACAAAACCAGGAGTACCAACAGGGGAGGCAATGCATAACGCAGGTACTTGCGGTTTTGAGACAGGTTGATGGCGGCCTGGAACGGAACGGGTTTGATTTCCTCCGACTTTTGATTGATGCTAGCGAGGATCAGGTCTTTTTGATCAGTCTGGCTGGCTTGCTGATTGAGTTGGAGGATGTTGAGCAGTTTGTCCTTGACGTTGGTAAAATGTTCACCAATGATGGAGGCTGCTTTTTCGTGGCTGATGACCCGGCCTAGATTGAAATAGCGCAACAGAGGATCAATGACCCAATTGCCCAAGGCAAGGCCGCTGATGCCTAAAAAGGAATAAAACAGGATTTTTCGCCCGGTGGTATCGAAGTAGTAAAAGTACTCCAACACTGCTGCGACCAGGAACAAGCCCAGGATCGTGCCCACGCTGTACAACGCGCCACGGATCAGCTTGTTGACATAATATTTGCGAATGAAAGCGTCGAGCTTTTCAATCAACAGTCGGTAATTGTCTTGCATTGCCATAAATCCCTCACTTAAAATCAAGTAATCAACCAATTAAAGCTACAATATAACGAAAGGAACGTGTGAAAACCAAATTTCCACACGTTCCTGACGGCTAACTTACCTAATAGACAACAAAAAAATCCAAAAGCTGGTTGAAAATTATTTTATCACCGGCAATTGATCATAAACTGATTTCAATTCAGCGTTGGTTTCTTTGCTTTTGATGTCATCAATTATTTTGGCGATGCGATCTGCATTGCTCGTCAAAGTGGTTTTTTCAGTACCCGCAGCGCTGCGCGCTTTTACCCGAAAATCGTTGCGCAGGTCATTCAGGGCTTTGACTGCGCCAAATTTGCGCCACAGTGATGGATCACTGCTCGTGCCAAATTTTGTCAGCGTTTCGATGGTTTTGTCAATCGTCGGCTGGTCGCCGCCGGAAGCCAAAATCTGGTAACTTTCGAAGAAAGAAATGGCGGTGAATCCGTCCACATCCTTCAAGCGTTTTTCAAAAAATGGCAGGTATTTTGCGTCCCCTTTTTCAGTGTAGATGCCCGCAATGGCTTCCAGGAGTGGGCCTTTGGCGGTTTCACCCAGTTTTTCGGCCAGGGCCAAACCTTCTGCCTCGTTTTCCTCATAAATGATGCCCAGTGCGCTGGCCCGTACACTCAGTGCCTGTTCTTTCTCAAAGGCGGCTTTGGCTACTGCCAAAGTTTGAGGGTCGCCACTGTCAGCCAATGCGGATAGGGCCTTGGAGCGAACCTCAGAGTGGATGTCATTCTGAGCCAGATCACGCAGTTTGGTCATCAGCTCTGGGCTAATTTCTTCGGGCAAATTATCCAATGCAATAGAGCGAATGGAATAAAATCGATCATTGAGCGCCGTGCTCACGAGGCCTGCCACCTGGTCACTTTCCAGGCTCATCAGGCGTTCGATGGCCTCGTTGCGATCCATGAACTTGGGTGCATTTTTGAATTGGAAGACCAGTTCTTCTTCGCTCTTGTTGTCTTCGATTTCAGCCAAAAGGGCCCGATCTGCATCAAAATTGATGAGGTCTGGTTTAGAACTGGCTGGAAAGCGGAAGGTTTGTTCCCGCTGGTCTATCCGAATGTCGTGGCGAATGCTGCGGCCATTGGCATATACGTCTATGGCCACGGGGATCACAAATACACCGGGAACCCCTTTTTCACTCTGGGTTTGGCTCACTTGTACCACTGCTTCTTTCGCTGCTGCATCGTAGCTGTATTCGATGTTCAGTTTGGGGTGACCCGAGGCGAAATACCATTGATTGAAAAACCAGTTGAGGTCTTCGCCACTTACTTCTTCCATCGCCAGGCGCAGGTTGTGTGCTTCAACCGCTTTGAAGGCATTTTGCGTCAGGTAGTTTTTTAGGGCAGTAAAAAATACCTCATCGCCCAAATAACGCCGCAGCATGTGCAAGGTGGCCCCACCTTTGTTATAGCTGTGCGCATCGAACATGTCATCTTTGTCTCTGACCCCAAAATGAATCAAAGGGTGAACGCCTCCTGCTGCCGAACCGATGTACCCTCCTTGCTCGCTGAGCAGGTGGTGATCGGCAAAATCGGAGCCGTATTTGTGTTCGAACCAGAGGTATTCAGAATAGTTGGCAAAACCTTCGTTCATGGTCAGGTTGGGCCAGCTCTCGCTGGTCACATAGTCACCAAACCAGTGGTGGAACATCTCGTGGGCAACAATTTTATCATTGGAATCGTCGATGAGTTCCCATTTGTGTTTTTGGATGAAGTCGCCAAAAACTACTGCCGTAGTGTTTTCCATCGCGCCCGACACGTAGTCGCGTACAATGATCTGGGAATATTTGGGCCAAGGGTAGTTCACGCCCAGTTTGTTCGAGAAAAACTCCAACATCTCTGGTGTGTGCGCAAAAATATCGCGGGCGTCGGCTTCGTATTCAGGCTCCACGTAGTAGGCTACTTCGATGTTGCGCCACTTGTCTTTTACCACTGCAAAATCGCCTACGGCTAGCATGAACAGGTAGGGCGCGTGGGGCATGTCCATTTTCCAGTAGTCGGTACGGGTACCGTCGGCGTTGTTGGTAGAGGTAGTCAATATACCGTTGGAAAGGGTTTTGAATTTTTGCTCTACGGTGACGTACAGTTCCTGGGTGCAGCGCTCATTGGGGCGATCGATGGTCGGGAACCAGCGGGAGTTCCACTCGGTTTCGCCCTGGGTCCAGATTTGCTGGGGTTTGCCCAGTTCTTCATTGCGGGGATTGATGAAAAACAAACCCTGATTGGAAGTGATGGCATCACTGCCACCGTCAGCTTTGGGGCGGGCGGTGTATTCGAGGTAGATGCTGTATTCTTCGTTGCGGTTGAAGGAACGCCCCAATTGGATTACAATCTGCTGATTGTCTTCGTACTTGTATTGCAACTGCTGCTCCTTGCCTGCAAATTGTACTTTTTTGAACTCCATGCCCTTGGCATCCAGGGTCAGGGTAGAAGTTGGATTAAAAAAGGGTTTGACGCGCAGGGTAACTTTGCCGTAAACTTCTTCTTTAGTCCAATCAAAACGTACGTCAATCTTGGTATGCAGCAGGTCATTTACCCGCTTGGCCGTAGGGCTATAGGGGGATAAAGTTGTTTCTACTTCCTCATTTTCTTCGCCTTCGCCCTCGTCTACCATGGATTCAATGTCCAGGGTATCCAAATCCACCTCGGCAATGAGTTCCTGGGGAGGTTCAGTTTTAGTCGTGACAGGTTTTTGGGTTGAGCAAGCGCCCACGATCAAGGTGATGCACAACAACCACAAGATTTTTTTTTTTTTTTTTTTTATTTTTTCTGCTAAAAATAAGGATGATAGTTTGTAACAAAATCACCCGCTGTGGGGGATAAAACAGTTGAGGAGTTTAGAAGTTGAGGAGTTTAGAACAGTAGCGTCTAAGTCGCTGCGGTAGCCTAAACTTCTAAACTCCTCAACTCCTCAACTTTTCACTATTTGCTTACCGGCACCAGACCAGACACCTCTTGGAGGAATGCCGACAGGTGACGATTGAATTCTTCTTTTTTCTCCATCATGGGTGCGTGACCACAGAATTCGATCAGGTGCAGGCGAGAATGAGGGATCATTTCGTGGAATTTCTCCCCAACGAAAGCTGGCGTAACCTGATCCTGGCGGCCCCAAATGAGCAGAGTCGGTACTTTGATGTTGTGCAATTTGTCGCCCAGGTTGTGCCTTACCGCTGATTTGGAAGTAGCGATTACCCGAATGGCCCGGTTGCGGTCGTTGACGATGCTGTAAACTTCATCGATCAGTTCATTGGAGGCAATGGTCGGGTCGTAGAAGGTATCCTGGGTTTTTTTCTTGATGTATTCGTAGTCACCACGTTTGGGAAAACTGTTGCCCATCGCGCTTTCGAACAAACCGGAGCTACCCGTCAAAATCAAGGAAGCGATTTTATCCTGATGCCCAAGCGTATACAACAGCGCGATGTGACCACCCAAGGAGTTGCCCAACAGATGCACCTTATTGTACCCTTTGTCTTCGATAAAATCCGCAAGATGATCAACCAATCCCATCACGGATACTTCCCGAATGGGCAATTCAAACATGGGCAAAATGGGGATCACCACATTGTGAGACTGGCCAAAGGCCGCAATTATCCCTTCAAAATTGCTCAAAGCTCCAAACAGCCCATGCAGCAGGATGAGGGTTTCTTCTCCGCCTTTGGTTTCAATGTATGTGTATTTACCGTCCTTAATGGTAGGGTATTCCATTTATACTTATGCGCTAGGTGACAAAATAAAATTTCTGCAAACCATTAGTTCAAGGGGTTTAAACTAAGCTTTTTTTGCTTAAACGCAAAAATAGGCTTTTAAATTTGTTTGACAAAACGCAGGAACGCGCATGCCACCAGATTTGAATGGTTTGCACAAAAATAGATTCCAAAATTTAATCTTCGATGACCGCAGAGAGCCCTCGATCAATCAAAGCATCTTTTTTGGGCTTCAACTCTTTTTTTGGCGCAGTT
Organism: Saprospiraceae bacterium; assembly: GCA_027488855.1. GTDB lineage: Bacteria > Bacteroidota > Bacteroidia > Chitinophagales > Saprospiraceae > Haliscomenobacter. The sequence goes on along the minus strand of JAIYAV010000237.1, from coordinate 16,437 downwards.
TTGACGGTTGCTTTTCCTTTAAAATGGATGATTAAGGCCAATTGTTCGGACTGATCTTGAGGATATTCCAATACTTCTACGAAACACTGGATGACCCATTCAAAAGTATTGTGGTCATCGTTGTACACAATCAAACGGGAATGATGGCCCAATAGCTCATCAATCTCATCATCTACCAATACTTCTTCTAATTCTTCTACCTCAGGATTGTACGCGGTAATCATTGTTTTTCGAGTAAACACAAGCGCCAACGGGTTATTTTTATCTTTATTTGGTCTGGTTAAAACAACCCGTTGACACAAGCAATTAGTTAAGGACAGCCAAGTAGTGGGGCAAAAATAAGTATTCATTTTTGCTGAGCCAGCGGATTAGATGAGAAACTTAAAATGAACCGTTTACTCATCTAATCCACTGGCAAAATGAAGTACTTATTTTTCTATCGCCCCCAGGGCTGCTTTTACATTGGCAAAATTCGGCATTTCTCCCGCATTTTCCAACACTTCAGCGTACTGGATTGTTCCATTGCCGTCGATTACAAAAGCGGCGCGTTTGGAAACACCTTTCATACCAAAAACAAAATCCTGATACAATGCTTCATATGCTGTTGAAACGCCTTTGTTGAAATCAGACAACAAATGGAAGTTCAGGTTTTGATCCTCTTTAAATTTGGCCAAAGTGAAAGGTGAATCTACGGAAACACCTAAAATTTGGGCATTTAAGCCTTGGTAAAAGGCAATGTCGTCACGCATGTTGCACAATTCGGTGGTGCATACACTGGTAAATGCCATCGGGAAAAACAGAAGGACGACATTTTGTCCCTGAAAGTCTTCCAACTTCACTTCTTTTTTGTCACTGGAAAACAAAGTAAAGGCCGGGGCCTGGTCACCAACTTGTAGCATGATTATCTGAATTAATGGTAAAAATGATTTTATCTTGCCTACCTAAATGCACTAAGTAAGGGAATAGTTCAATGACAACAACACAAAAAGCGTACTTCCAACTACATTTTGCAGTTTTGCTCTTTGGTCTTACCGCCATTTTGGGTAAAATGATTCAATTGAGTGCCTTGGTGCTGGTTTGGTGGCGGGTATTGATCACTTCTTTGAGTCTGATGCTGTTGATCAATGTCTTCAAGCTCCTCAAGACCTTGCCTCGCCGCCAATTGTTGGTTTTGGTGGGCATCGGCACCATTGTGGGTTTGCATTGGTTGGCTTTCTATGGGGCGATCAAGTTGTCCAATTCTTCGGTTGGGGTACTGGCGATGGGTTCAATGTCTCTTTTTTCGGCCATATTGGAGCCCTTAATTCTGAAGAAAAAATTCAACGCCCTCGAATTTGGTCTGAGTTTGTTGATCATTCCGGGTATGGCTTTGGTGGTCAATGGAATCGATTTTTCAATGGTGGATGGCTTGGTAGTAGGCGTCATTGCAGCATTGTTGGCTTCGTTGTTTTCCATTTTGAACAAATCACAAGTGGCCAATCTCGATGCCATGAGCATCACTTTTGTAGAATTGAGCAGTGCCTGTCTGTTTTTGGGATTGGTGATAATCGGCTCAGGTTTGAGCAGTGCGGGGTTTCCGGTCATGCTGCCGCCGCATTGGAGTGATTGGGTTTACCTGTTGATATTGGCCTTGTTGTGCACTACTTTTGCTTACGTTTTGTCTTTAAAGGCCTTAAAAATCCTTTCCGCTTTTACGTCCAACCTGGCAATGAACCTGGAGCCAGTTTATGCCATTGTACTGGCCTGGCTCTTGCTGAATGAGGACAAAGAAGTGAGCAGCACTTTTTATTGGGGCGCGGCGGTGATTATGGCCGTGGTGTTTTCGTATCCGTTGCTGAGTAAAGTTGAAAAGTTGAAGGGTTGAAATGTTGAAAAGCGGCTACCGCAGCGACTTGCTCGTTGGCTTCGCTTGATGATCGCCTTGTCAAAAATGCTGCGGTAGCTTCTCTTCAACATTTCAACCCTTCAACTTTTCAACTAAACGGGCAAATAAGGTTTCCCCCCCGTCACTTCCCTCGAAATGACAATCCGTTGTACCTCCGAAGTACCTTCGTATATCTGCGTAATTTTCGCATCACGCATCAGGCGTTCCACGTGGTATTCCTTGACAAAACCATACCCACCGTGAACCTGTACCGCTTCCACACTGTGGCGCATGGCCACTTCCGAAGCGTATAGTTTGGCCATGGCGCTGGCGGCGCTGTAGTCCATGCCTTGATCCTTGAGCCAAGCAGCGCGGTAAACCATCAATTTGGCCGCTTCGATTTCGGTGGCCATATCGGCCAGTTTGAAGGCAATGGCCTGGTGCTGGTTGATGGGTTTGCCAAAGGCGGTGCGTTGTTTGGAGTATTCCAAGGCCAGTTCGTAGGCACCTCCGGCGATGCCTAAGGCTTGGGCAGCAATGCCGATGCGGCCACCAGCCAGACTTTTCATGGCAAATTTGAAGCCGAAACCATCTTCACCGATCCGGTTTTCCTTCGGCACTTTGACATCAGTATACATAATGGTGTGGGTATCGGAAGAACGGATGCCCAGTTTATCTTCTTTGGCCCCGATGGCTACGCCGGGCATACTGGTTTCCACAATCAGGCAATTGATGCCCTTGGAGCCTTTTTCTGGATTGGTTTGAGCCATCACCAGGTGCAATTTGGAAGTGCCCCCATTGGTGATCCAGTTTTTGGTACCGTTGAGTAGGTAGTGGTCGCCCATGTCCACAGCGGTGGTGCGCTGGTGGGTGGCATCGCTGCCTGCTTCGGGTTCGGAGAGGCAGAAGGAGCCGATCCATTCTCCGCTGGCCAGTTTGGGCAGGTATTTCGCTTTTTGTTCGGTGCTGCCAAAGGTTTCGATGCCCCAGCAGACCAGGGAATTGTTGACCGACATGATCACTGAACAGGAGTTGTCTATTTTAGAAATTTCTTCCATGGCGAGCACGTAAGACAGAGAATCCATCCCGCCGCCGCCGTATTCGGGCGCTACCATCATGCCTAAAAAGCCCAACTCGCCCATCTTTTTGATTTGCTCGTAAGGGTATTCCATTTTGGAATCACGCTCGATGACGCCAGGCTTCAATTCTTTTTGGGCAAAATCACGTGCTGCGGCCTGAACGGCCAAGTGTTCTTCGGACAAATGAAAATCCATCGCGATGTGGTTTGATGGCGGGTACTAGCAACCCTAGCACCCGCTATTTGGTCTGGTTAAGGTTGAGGCTAAAGAATTGGCGAATTTACGCTAAATTTTGGAAAGTGGTTAGCGAATTTACGCTAAAATGTTGGAGGGGTGGAATTCAGGGTGTTTTGGAGGAGGATGGCAATGCGATGGCAGTTGCTGGAATCGTTGCTGAGGCCAGTGGCGATGCAGGTGCTAAATAGGTGTGACTCTGCTGGAATAGGCAGATTTTCTTTGTGACCTCGATCTAAGCTGATCCGTTGCAAGAGTTCAAAGAGAAATTTGCCGCGCAGAAACTGGCGATAATTTTGCTTTATCTGTTTGGATAGTTCAATTTCTTCGTCCGTTGAAGGCAAAACTTTATATGTTTCATGTAGTTCTGAAGCATGAGGGGCAAGAATAGTTGAATTCAAAAAAGAAACATCTATTTTGGCTCTTTCAGCCTCACCTTTGAGTATAAGTTGTATTTCTTTGGCAAACCAATCTGAAATTTGATCAATCAAACTTTCCAATCTGGCTTTCTCCGCAGGAAACAATAGTTGATCAATCGCAATTTGACCGTCTTCAAAAAGATCATTCTCAATTGAATAACCCTTCGTAAAATGAACCTCTTCATACTTTTCGGGAATACCTGTAAATACCCAGGTGTCTTGATCTGCGAAAAAGAGGATAGGGTTTCTAGCCTTTTTAGTTTGTTGCTTGTATAGGTCATAGACAGCCAGCAAAATGTTCCGTCCGCCATCTCCAAAGAATCGACAACTGATTTTTGAATCAAGGCTTTTATGGCGTAGGATGGTATTAAAGACTTTTTTGTCATCAATGCCTTCCAGGCAGACCGTAATTTTCGAGGATCGTAATAACAGTATAATTTCTTCTTCGAGGTTGAATTCGCCTTTTTTCTCGCTCTTCATTGCCAATGTGTTGGGGTTTATTTATTCTACCAAGGCTGGTTCATTGGAGGTGGAATGGTGGACAAAATCATTGAACCAAGGAGCTTTATTTGCATAACCTGCATAAATACCTGGGGAATGAGAAGCCATGAAAAACTGTACATTAGGGGCAATGTCTCGCAGCGTGCCAACAAGTTCTCGCTGCCAATCAAGGTGTAGATTGAGTTCGGGCTCATCTATGAACATTACGCCTTCTTTTAAATAGGTTGCATAGACAAGGAAGCTTAGTAAGTTTTTTTCCCCTGCGGAAAGATTTTCAATATCAATTTCGATTTCATGTTGTCCAAGTCTAAGATTTTCAGAGATTTTGATGCTTTTCTCCCAGAAAAATCGGTCAACGTATTTGGAGAGATTGTCGATGGGTTCTTTTAATTTTTCTTCTGCTTTTGATTTTTGTTCTAATGCATTTTTTAAATCAGTTTCAAATGAAGGGGAACTCCTATTTGCTTTAGTGATAAAGTTCACAAAGCGGTTATTGATGGCATCAATCCTAACTCTAATATCTGACGATATTTCATTGATAATTGCACGGATGTCGGATGAATTACCGGAGGCAATAAAGCGATGACCCCGTGTTGATAATTTGTTGGTGAATTCCATTAAAACATTGTTTAATTCTAAATTTTCATCCAATGAAAAGCCTCCTTCTAAACGTCTAAAAGTTGGAAAAAAATTGGAATTTGATCCAGGAACCATATCATCATCCGCTAAAAAGTAAATAGAGGAGTGTCCACTATTATCAGGAATGAGCCGCGAACCAATGAATACGCCTGTTTCTTCTACAAATTTTTTGCCACTACCTTCAAATAATTCAAAATGATACGATTTTCTATTTGAGTGCTCCCCTTTTGTGTTAATAATGACTTTGAAGTTGTTGGTAAAATTAACCGTCAATTCTTGAAAAAATATCTCCCCTATCAATCTCTCATATTCCCCACTATACGCATACCACAACATCTTCAACAAGGTCGTCTTCCCAGTCCCATTACTCCCCGTAAAAATATTCACGTCCTCATTGAATTGCAGATCGTAATCGTATCTACCCCAGAGGCCCTTGACAACCAAGGATTTGATCATGTTCAATAACTTTTAAGTCTATTCAAAGGTACAATAAAGTGTACGAATTGATTCAATCCGTTCGTCATCCCAAATTTATTGATTAAATTTTGATCCTACCGTAGCCCTGTAGGGGCGAAATATGGGTAGCTCAGCAACAACCACGGCTCTTCCAAAGTCCCTTTAGGGACGCGATATGGGTATTTTGCATTAAAACAACCCACATTTCGTCCCTACGGGGCTTTCGTTCAAACGCAAAACAGAACCTCAATAAAATTTGGATGACCAACAGTCAAAGATAAAACTTTTGCCTTTGCATTGCAAGTCACCCCTCACTACACCCCCCGCAACCGCTCCCCCTTGATCGCCTTCGCCATCAAATCCGGAAACGCATCCGGTGTACACGCAAACGTAGGAATCTCCAAGTGCGTAAACTGCGTAGCAATATGGTGGTCGTACATCGGTGCCCCCTTGTCATTCAAAGCCAGCAGGGCAATCAAATTGACGCCCGTGGCCTTAATTTCTGCGGCTTGACGGAGCAAGTCATCCGGTGGCCCGCCCTCCATCAAATCCGAAATCAACACCATAATCGTATGCCTCGGTTGGCGGATGTGTTGACGGGCATAACGTAATGCCTTGCTGATGTGGGTACCACCGCCGAGCTGGGTGGCAAAAAGCAAATCCACTACATCGTGCAAATTTTCGCTGAGGTCCACCACGCTGGTATCGAATACAATGAAACGAGTGGTGATGCTTGGCATGGAAGCCATAATTGAGCCCACAATTCCGGCGTACACCACCGATGCTGCCATGGAGCCACTTTGGTCCACCAGTAGGATCAGGTCTTTCATTTTGGGTTGACGGCGACCGTAGCCCCAGAGTTTTTCGGGAATGATGCTGTGGTATTCTGGCTGGTAGTGCTTCAGGTTGGCGCGGATGGTGCGGTGCCAATCGATGGCATTGGGTTTGGGTCGACGGGAACGAGCTACCCGACTGAGGCTACCTTGGATGGCATTTTGCAGCGGTTGGCGCAGTTTTTTTTCCAGTTCTTTGACCACTTTACGAATGACTTCGCGGGCGGTTTCGCGGGTTTGAGCGGGCAAGACTTTTTTCAAACTCAGCAAGGTACTGACCAAATGGACATCCGCTTGTAAGGTTTCCAGCAATTCGGGTTGCAACAACATCTGGTGCAAACGCAAGCGCTCTAGGGCGTCTTTTTGCATCAACTGCACCACTGGAGCAGGAAAATACTTGCGGATATCGCCCAACCAACGCGCAACATTGGGCGACGAACTACCCAGTCCACGCTCGCGCTCGCTGTCGTAGAGGGCATCCAAGACCTTGTCCATGCCCTGTTCCTCCTCCCCTAGCCCGATGCTGTCTTTGGGGTCAGCATTTTGTCCGAGTACCAGTCGCCAGCGTTTGAGTTGTTCTTCTTTGTCCATATTTTCCTAATCACTACCAAAAATGAAAAAAATTACTGAATTTCGGGGTTAATAAATTGGGTAGCAAAAATAGCACCCCAAAACCATGTCAGAGTGAAGCAAGAAGAAGCCTGGAAAGATACTCAAACAGAACAGCAGCAAAAGGCATTAAAATCCATTTCGCCCTACCGCATTGTTATTCCTGCTCTACTCGGTTTGGCAGGAGTGTTTTATATGTTGTGGCGCAATTTCGATCCGGAGGAGTTTAAACGTATTCAGTGGACAAGTCACGTTTTTTTCTGGATTGGAATGGGCGCTATTGCGGTGCTGATTCGCGATTTCTCATACGCCATGCGCCTGCGTGCTTTAACCAATGGGGAGCTTTCCTGGTGGAAATGCATTGAGGTGGTGATTATTTGGGAGTTTAGTTCAGCGGTTTCACCCTCTGCAGTGGGAGGCTCAGCGGTAGCTTTTTTCATTTTATCGCAGGAAAAACTCAGTGTAGCGCGTACGGTTACCATCGTAACGTATACCATCGTACTTGATGCCTCGTTCAAGCTCATTACGATGCCTATTTTGTACGCTGTTTTTGGGCCTAGCATTTTGCGGCCGGGAGCGAAGACCTTTGCTGATTTGGGCGAATGGGGCTATCTGGCGGTCAGTTTTTACATCTTCATCATTGTGTATTGCAGCGTTTTTGCTTACGGTATTTTTTTTGGCCCCCATCAGATGAAAAAGTTGTTGGGCTGGCTGACCAACAATCGATTGCTGCAGCGTTTTCATGAGCGGGCAATCAAATTGGGCGAAGATTTGGTGACCGCTTCACAAGGTTTAAAAGAACAGAGTTGGAAGATACATATGCAGGCCATTGTAGGGACTTCGCTGGCCTGGATATTCCGTTTTTTGCTCATCTCCTGCTTGGTAATGGCATTTACGCCGGACTTGCCACTGACTTTCAAGTTTCAGGCTGAACTTTATGCTCGTGGCCAAACTTTATTTTTCATCCTGATGTTCAGTCCCACACCGGGTGGAGCTGGCATTATTGAGCTCACTTTTAATGGCTTTTTGACCGATTATGTGCAAAGCAATACCCACGCAACGGTGATTTCTACAGTTTGGCGACTCATGTCTTATTATTTGTACTTGATGTTGGGAGCATTGGTGGTGCCAAATTGGATTCGGAAGGTGTTTGAAGGGAAAAGGGAGCAGTAATGCTTATATTCTATTCTTCTGTGCTAATCCCCAAGCAATTATAGCCAGACCGGCGGCAAAAGGAAATACCAGTATTCGACCGGCACCTCGGCTTCCTCCAGTTGTGCCGAGGGCAAGCATGACTATGATTAGCCCTACGAATGCAACAACAATTCCAAGCACAATTTTCAAATTGGCTTCGCGATGAGTGGCTTTACAGACGCGTGCATGAGCTTCTACACGAATTTCTTCGTGGTATTTTTCGTCAACACCTATATTTTTAAGGTTTTGGCTTACTTGATAATGATTGGGGTCTCCATTAGCATACCACTCGGTCACCCTTTGAATAAGCTCTTCAAGTTTATCTTCATCTAATTCATTGGCGTACTTTATGCGATCTGCTTCCGTGTTTTTTTCTACTTCCTGAAGTGTTGTTTTGGTCAAAACAAGTAGCTTTTCAACATCAACAGAAGACAATCCTTTAGCTTCAAAAGTAGATTTAATCTCTTGGTCGCTTTTACCCATTTTAATTAAAAGTGACGCCAATAAAATATGAGCCTGTTGTTCTTGCTGCATTGCAAAAAGGTATTAGGAATAAGGTATCTCTCAATCTCATTTTTTTGACCTGAGAGACACCTAATAATTGTGGTTAGGACAAACGTTGTGCTACCCCTCTAAAAAAGTTGATCGCACCAACAATCATCAAGCCATAAAAGATGCGCATGCCCCCTCCTTCTGAAGAAACGAAGGTCAGAATTATACCCAAAAGAACCATACCAATTCCGATCAGCATAGCCCAACCTCCACCTTTTTTTTCGCTGGATTCGTAAGCTTCGAGTGCTCTGGATTGGATCAGGGAAACCCAAGGTTCACTTGCTCCACGGGCTTTAAGTGCTTCTTGCACTTCATAATTGTTTTTATCATTTTGATAAAGTGAACTGGCATAAGTAAGCCACTCCTTGATTTGGGCTTCGTCTGGTTGTTTTTCCATTATATTGATTTAGTTGTTACAATTTTGCGCAAATGTATTGCTTGGGCTTAATAAAAATAATTTTCCGGCAATATTTTTAGGTTAACCTTTTTATCATCGTAAAAATTCCCCGATACTCATGTTTAATGTTAGGCAATTCCAGCCAACGTTTGTAAAGAATCCTGTACCCATTTTTTACATAAAAATCCAGATTGTACGCGTTGCTATCCATTACCCGCAGCCACAAATACTCCGCCTTGGCCTGCTGTGCTTGCTCGTCTGCAAATTCCATCAATAATCTTCCGATTCCCTTCCCCTTTGCTGCTTCAGTCAGGTAAATTTTATCCAAAGAGACCGCGTTGCTAAATGAGGTATCAGGGATTGGTGCCTCAAAAATAAGTTTCAGGTAACCCGCAATGGTATCATCCTCCAACCTCGCAAAATAATAATGGTGCCTCGGGTTGGCCAAATGTTGTTCCAACACCTCCAAGTTGTTGATGTACCCCAAATAAGCCGTCCCCTCATCGTGCCAGAGGTAGCGAAAATAAGGCAAATATGTTTCTTCCACCACCCTTTGCAGGGTCAAAATATCCTGGGGCAAAACCCGTTCAATCCTTAGCATAAACACCAATTTTTTATCAGACTTATCGTACTTTTGGCCCGTACCTAACCAAATTACCATGCAAGATGCCGCTGTAGACCAGATGGTTTTCAACCGCGCAGGCTTTTCTGACGAGTTACTGCTCAGCCTGTACAACCAGCTCCTTTATCCTCGCCTGATCGAAGATAAGATGCTCAAGTTACTTCGCCAAGGCAAAGTGAGCAAATGGTTTTCCGGCATTGGTCAGGAAGCCATTTCGGTTGGGGCTACACTGGCTCTGCTACCCGATGAAATGATCTTTCCCATGCACCGCAATTTGGGGGTATTCACCGGGCGCGAGGTACCTTTTGACCGTTTGTTTGCGCAGTGGCAAGGCAAGTATTCCGGTTATACCAAGGGGCGGGATCGTTCTTTCCACTTCGGCACTTTGGAGCACCATATTGTAGGCATGATCTCCCACCTGGGGCCACAACTTTCGCTGGCGGCTGGTGTAGGTTTGGCGCACAAACTCTCGGGCGAAGGTCGGGTCAGTCTGGCCTTTACCGGCGATGGTGCCACCAGCGAAGGGGAATTCCACGAAGCGCTCAATGTAGCCGCCGTGTGGCAATTGCCGGTGATTTTTTTGATTGAAAACAATGGGTACGGCTTGTCCACGCCACCCACCGAACAATACCGTTGCGCCCAATTGGCCGACAAAGGCATCGGCTACGGCATGAAAGCCTTGACCATCGATGGCAACAACATCCTGGAGGTGTACCGCACGGTGTCCGAACTGGCTCAATCCATGCGCGAAAACCCCGAACCCGTACTCCTGGAATGTATGACCTTCCGCATGCGGGGCCACGAGGAAGCTTCAGGCACCAAGTACGTGCCCAAAGCGCTGATGGATCACTGGGCCTTGCGCGACCCGCTGAGCAATTACGAGCGCTTTTTGATGGAAGAAGGGTTGCTGACCGAAGCAAGTAAGAAAGAGTTGACAACCAAGTGGAAAAAACACATCGAAGCGGGTTTGCAACATGCCTTTGAGGAAGGTGACCCACAAAACGAGCTGACTGAGGAGTTGGCCGATGTGTACGCACCCTATGTGCCTCAGATTACGACTCCAAAGACCGAGCAAAAAACTGACAAACGATTTGTCGACGCCCTATCCGATGGCCTCCGGCAGGCCATGGAAAAACACGATAAGCTCATCCTGATGGGCCAGGACATTGCCGATTACGGCGGGGTTTTCAAAATCACGGACGGTTTTGTGGCCCAATTTGGCAAGGAGCGGGTGCGCAATACACCGCTGTGTGAAAGTGCCATCGTGGGTGCCGCCCTAGGCTTGAGTCTGAAGGGCTACAAGGCGATGGTCGAAATGCAATTTGCTGATTTTGTGACCTGCGGCTTCAACCAAATCATCAACAACCTGGCCAAACTCCACTACCGCTGGGGTGCCAATGCAGACGTGGTAGTGAGGATGCCTTGCGGCGCGGGTACGAGTGCAGGGCCTTTCCATTCCCAAAGCAATGAGGCCTGGTTTTTTCATACGCCAGGATTAAAAGTGGTGTATCCGGCTACACCTTACGATGCCAAAGGATTATTGCTGGCCAGCTTCGAAGACCCCAATCCGGTAATGTATTTCGAACACAAGGCCTTGTACCGCAGCCTGAGTGAAGCCATTCCTGATGACTATTACACGGTAGAAATTGGCAAAGCCCGGGTGGTGCGCGAAGGCAAAGCCCTGACCGTGGTGACTTACGGCATGGGTGTACTTTGGGCACAAAAAGTGATCGCAGAATTGGGCATCGATGCGGAAATCATCGACTTGCGGACTTTGCTCCCTCTCGATTATGAAACCATTGAAACGAGTGTACGCAAAACCAACAAGGTGATCATCCTGCATGAAGATACCCTGGTGGGTGGCATTGGTGGGGAAATTGCGGCGCACATTTCTGAGCATTTGTTCGAATACCTGGATGCGCCCGTGATGCGGGAGGCGGCGCTGGATACGCCGATTCCGTTTGCAGGTTCCTTGGAAAAGCAGTTTTTGCCCGTGGGAAGATTTGGGGAGAAGTTGAAGAAGTTGATTGGGTATTGAGGGGTGATTGCGGCCTAATGGTTTGAAATAAATTGGCTAAAAGTATTTTCCAAAGCGACAACAATAGCAACGCGGATGACGCGGATAAAGCGGATTTACGCGGATTTTTATCCCGCCTTCGGCGTGATGGGGTGTGATTCGTGGCTAAAAAACTTTTGCCACAGGCGAAAGAAAATCCGCGTAAATCCGCCAAATCCGCGTCATCCGCGCTGCTATTGTTGTCGCTTTGGCTACTCTTACGCCTTTCACTGTATCCCTTGAAGCTAATAAAATATGTGGCAAGCTTACCCTTTAGTTCAACCTCACAGTACGACGCTCCAATTCCAAATCAATGAGAAAGACGAGCCTCTATCCTTCGCCCAAGTGGTTCAATACTGGCAAAATTCCACCCCTTTCCGCAGCTATTTCAACACATTCCTCGCCGAAATCCCTTTTGAAGCCTTCTATTGGGAGGTAGCGCCAATGACCAAAGCTCAAACCAGTCTTCCCTTCGAATTTGTCGTCGTCAATAGCGCACCTTTGCGCCACATCATTCCAGATCAAAGCGCTTTTCAGGAATATTTTGCTACAGATAAAGCAGCCGTAGATTTTTTAAACCTGGGCAAAGACGCCCATTTGCTGGTACCTACGCCGATTGGCGATGCAAGTTGTTACGCGCATCTGGCTCAATTTGTACGGCGTGCCCCGGCGGCACAGCAGGATCAATTTTGGAAAAGGGTCGGTGAATTGTATGGTGCGGGTTTGAATGAGCAACCGCTGTGGCTGAGTACGGCGGGTTTGGGGGTGTCTTGGTTGCATTTACGGTTGGATTCGAGACCGAAGTATTATCGGTATGAGGGGTATAAAAAATGGGCTGGTTTTTAATTTTCTCGGTTGTAACCGAGAAATATCATAACTTTTCTCGGTTACAACCGAGAAATATTCTCTCACGCAAACAACTGCCTCCGCACTAATCTCCAAATCCACTAATGTTGGAGCCGCGCTGGTTGATGGGATATTGATGCACCCCTTTACCTTGATTCTTGTTGGAATAATGTTTATTTTTATTTCCGTAAAAAAAGGAAAAATGAGCTTAGCACAAATAAGGGAAGAATTGCACCAGCGGATTGATCTGGCGGACGAGCGTTTGCTAAGGATGGTTTATGATGTAATGACGGAGGCTGATATGGAAGAGGAGGAAGAAGAGGAAGAGGATGATCCCGAGTTAGTAGCTGTCATCGCTAAGCATGCTGAGTCTGGCCCCTGGAAACAAATGACTGAAGAAGAATTGATGGAAGACCTAAAGGAAAGTATAGCTGAAATTCGTAGAGGGGAATATATTTCCCTTGAAGATTTGAAAAAAGAAATGGAGGAATGGTAACTATTTTCAAAGTCATTTTCGGCAAAAAAGCTCGTCGTGACTTAAAAGATATCTCAGACTATTATCAAAAGACCGCATCACCTAAAGTAGCAAAAAAAGTGCGTAAAGGGATTGTCGATTCAGCTCAAAAGCTTCAAAATTTCCCGCATCGTAAGCCAATTCTCTCTGGAACCGAAGGTGAGGATTCACCCGTTCGATATACCAAAAAATGGTCTTTTAAGATTCTATTCAGTATTTTCATGGATAAAACGAAGTTGAAGTATTGAGGATTAGACATGATAAGGAACCACCCGAGAAGACGATTAAAAGTGTCAAATAGGGTCATTAACAAAAGCCAAGCAGTACAAGTTTCTACAGATTTTTAAGATCGATAAAGATGAATCCAATGGCAAAACCAATGAAAACCACTGAAGCACTCGATTTATTACATCAAGGACAAAGAGTGGAAGATGTCATATTGTTGGGTCTTGAAACCCAAAAATTAGGATTTCGAGACGCGTTATTGCTGACTGAAAATGGCTTTGTCGTGCCTATTGTATCACACTGAGCGGTTGCATACAGAATGAAGACATCTTAAACAGGCAAAGCTTCTTGAAAAGCCAACACAATATCATCCTTGTGAATACCCAAATCCACAAGCTCGTCAATAACTGGTCAATGTACACTAACCTCCTACCTGGATGAAAACGAAACTCATTATATTCCTTCTGATCTGCACCACCATCTCGTCCGCTCAAACTAATTTTTATCCCGACCGAGAACTCCATTATCCCATTTGGCCAAACTGTGAAACAGGCAGCATCTATTTATCTGAACAAATAGCTTGTAGTGAAGAAACTTTTACCAACTTCTTGCGCTCCAAGATCAATTGGGCTGAGGTCTCTACAACACCTATTTCACGCGCTCAAATTTACCTGAGTATTGATTACACTGGAAACGTAAGTGGTTATGGGATTGTGAACTGTTGTGATGCTCCATTAGCGAAGCAATTGTTGGTGGCTTTATCCCAGGTGCCCAATCATTGGTTACCCGGAAATCAGTCCAACAACTCAGGCACAACTTCAGAGCAAGCCTATAAAATCGACGCCAGAATTTATGCGGAATTATTTTGGAGTAGCCAAAGCCGCAATCTAGATTCTTTACAATATTATAAGCTTATTGGTTTTAGGCGAAGACCTTATGACTATGGACGTGTGACCCCAATAGGCGACTTTTTAGACTATCCCGGTCAAGCCAAAGCCCTATCCAAACACATGATCTTTAATATGAAAATTCCAGCCAAACTGGAAAAAAAGATAAGTATTAAGGACACTTTAATTTTGCGAGGTGTGATTAATCTTAATGGGTATCTGGATTCTATTCAAATTTTGGAGAACCTAGATAAAAGACTTACTACTTCTACCATACGCTTGCTCAAACCTATTTATTGGGTCAAAAGTGACTCCGGTGGCTGCAACCAAATACGCATCGTTTTTGCCAAATTTGTTTTTAATCTTAAACGGTGGGTTATGGAAAATGAGCGACATCCATTAGTTACCTATTCAGAATACCACCAAACTGGTTATAGTTTTCCAGAAGGCTCTTCAGGCCTGCTCAGGTTTATTCATAGCAAGCTGGAAATTCCTCCTCAACTGCGTGAAAGTGATCTGCATTCTTCAACTGGTAAATTCCAGTTATTTTTCAATTCAGACGGCGAGATTTATTATTCCAGAGTTATCAAATCCGTACACCCGGTGATTGACCAACGGATTCTGTCCATTATTATGCAAAAAAACAATGGGTAAATAGTCGCTCTCGTGGTTACGTCGGTGAAGCCGTTATGGATGTGGAGGTTTTTGTCTCAATGGAACGCTGAACTATCGCGGCAACACCGCCTCCAAAACCCCCTCCGCCAACTCCAACTGCGGAATCTTCCCCACATCCATCCAAATGTCCCCATCATGCGGATAAGCCACAATCCGTTCACTTACCGCCGCACTCAAATAAGTATCAATGATGGAAAAAACCGAGTCCTCCGCCGGGAAAAAATCAAAAATCTGTGGGCTGATCGCATGAATGCCGCTGAAGCACCAGGGCTTTAAGTCGGGCTCATTGCGCGACAAGCGGGTCTCCCCCGTTTTTACATTGCTCCAGCCGCACAATTCCCCCCCCGGGTTGAACAAAAAATACCGCGAACTCTCCCGCTGGCGCACCGCCAAGGTTGCCAAGGCATCGTTTTGTAAATGAGTTTGATAAAATTGCCGCAAATCGAGATTGGTCAGCGCATCGGCATTGGTCACCAGAAAGGGTTCCTCTTTCAAAAACCATTCTGCTTTTTTCAAGCCCCCTCCCGTATCCAGGAGCAAATCCCGCTCATCTGAGATTTGAATGTTGATCCCAAAATGGTCATTAGCTTGTAAAAAATCGATGATTTGCTCGCCAAAATGGTGGATGTTCACGATGATGTCTCGACACCCCGCGGCCTTGAGGCGCAAAATGGCAATTTCCAATAAGGGATGGCCTTTGATCGGCACCAATGCCTTGGGAATGCTATTGGTGATGGGACGAAGCCGGGTACCGAGACCGGCGGCGAAGATGATGGCGCGCATAAAAAAGTTTAGGAGTTGAGAAGTTGAGAAGTTTAGGCTGCCGCAGCGATCCTTGCACTTCGGCTTCGCTCAGTGAAAGCTCAGTGACCGGCCCGCTGCGGTAGCCTAAACTTCTCAACTCCTCAACCTGCTCAACTATACTAAAATTTCACCCACTTCGCAGTGGACTTACCAGATTCAATCACTTTTTCAATAAAGCGCATGCCGCGTACGCCATCCTTTACCGATGGGAAATCGAGCAAGGGATCGGGGGCTTCACCCGCCATCCGTGCTTGAACAGCCAGGGCAAAGTTGCGGTAAATGTTGGCAAAAGCCTCCAGGTAGCCTTCCGGGTGGCCCGCAGGTACTCGAATGTGCGCATTCGCCTCGGGGCTGAGTGGCGTGATTTTCGGGCGGTAAATTTCCTTGGGTTTGTCCAGGCGACTTACCAGAAGGGTGTTCGGCTCTTCCTGACGCCAGTACAAGCCCCCTTCTTCGCCATACACCCGGATGTTCAGTCCATTTTCTTCCCCTGCCGAAATTTGGCTGGCGTGCAGGATGCCTTTGGCGCCATTGTCAAAGTGCAGCAGCACGTTACCATCATCATCCAGTTTGCGGCCTTCTACAAAGGTGCTGATGTCGGCACACATTTCGGTGATTTGTAGGCCCGTGATGTATTCGGCCAGGTTTTCAGCGTGGGTACCAATGTCGCCCATGGCACCCGCGATGCCCGACTGTGTAGGGTCAGTGCGCCAGATGGCCTGCTTGTAATTGGTGTCTTCCTCTTTGCGGGAAAGCCAGCCTTGGGGGTATTCCACCACCACTTTGCGGATTTTGCCCAATTCCCCGTTGCGCAGCATGGCCCGGGCTTGTTTCACCATCGGGTATCCGGTGTAGTTGTGGGTGAGAGCAAAGATTAAGCCAGTTTTTTCTACCAGGGCTTCCAGTTCCAGCGCCTCTTCCATGGTGAAAGCCAGGGGTTTGTCGCATACCACGTGGAAGCCATTTTCCAATGCCATTTTAGCGGGGCCAAAATGCACGTGGTTGGGGGTTACGATGGACACAAAATCCAT
>JAIYAV010000309.1 GCA_027488855.1 Saprospiraceae bacterium | reverse complement strand
ACCCATCATTCCCATCGGTCGGATGAAACCCTACGGGCAATTCATCGAAATCACCCAGGATACCACGATCATTTTACCCTTCACTCCAGGTACTCGTACGGCCACCCTGACTCTGGAACCGGGTGGAGTGCTGAAACTCATGTTGGATGACATCAAATACTTAAAAGAGTACCATTTTGGCTGCAACGAACAGACCTCTAGCAAACTGATGGCCCTTTTATTGGAAAAATCGCTACGCGGGATGTTGGGGGAGTCCTTTACCGACGAGAAAGAAATTTACGAAGGCATCACCATTTTGGAAGGACGCCAGCAACCCGAAGGAGGCTGGAACTGGTGGATGACCGGACAACAACGGTATTGGACCACGAACTATGTTTTAAAAGCATTGCTGCGTGCAGCCCAGGCTGGCTACCCGGTCAAAGCATTGAAAAGTGGTCTGGAGTTTTTGAAAAAACAATTGCCACAAATGAACGAAGAGGATTATTTGATCTCCCTGGAAACCTTGACCAAGGCAGGCGTAAAAGTTGACTTGACCCGACTGCAAAAAGAACCCGAGGCGATAGCAGAACAGGATTTATTGTACAAAAAACTCTTGCGCCAGTATTTGCTGCAAGCCCACAACTTGCCCTATTCTATGGATACTTTGTACAAATACCAGCGTATTGAGGCCAATCGACCTGGCACTTATTGGGATGGAAGGGAAATCTTTGGTTTTGCAGGCTACCGCGTTGCCGATTGTAGCACTCAAAATACCTTAATCGCTTATTCTATCTTTAAAAAAGCGGGCAAAGAAGATGAACTCAAAAAAATCCGCAGCTATTTCCTGGATAATCGGGGCTTTTCTGAAGGCAATTACCGCTATGGCGGCCGCTGGAACAACACCATGGAAGTGGCCAAAATCCTGGAAGCCATTTTACCCGATTTGATGGAAGCGGATAAAAAAGAGGATAGGGTAGGGAAGAAGCTTGAAAAACAAATGGCTGCTTCACATCGCTTAATTGCTCTTGACCAAACGCCCCTTACGCTCAAGCTTCAACAACCGGATACCTTCTTCATTAAACTGGGTAGGGAAACCAATTCTGCGTACCTGACTTATATTCAATACACCAACCCAGTGGATTCAGTGCAAAAGACGGCCAACGCCAACTTTGTTGTGCAATCTCAGTTTTTGAAAGACCAAAAACAAACTTCGGTTTTGCAACTCAACGACCCTGTAAACTTCCAGGTTGATGTCCAAGTCAAACAAGCATCCCGGCATGTGATGATTGAAATTCCCATTCCGGCAGGTTGTACTTATTTTGACAAAAATGAAGTTCGCAACCCTTTTGAAGCCCACCGCGAATACCATGCGGATCGGGTGCTCATTTTTTGTGATGAGTTGCCTGCATGGAATCATCAGTTCAGGGTGCAATTGCTGCCTCAATTTGCCGGAAAATTCACCCTCAACCCAGTCTGGGTGGAAGACATGTATCACCCTTTGGACAATGGGACGAATACAGTGAGAAAGGTGGAGATTCGGCAATAGTAAAACATCTGCACAATCTAAAATCCCGCCCCGAAAGTTTCAGACTTTCGGGGCGGTCGAGTAACGCTCTGTTTCGCTGCTTTACCCCCCCCCGAAGGTTTCGAACCTTCGGGGGGGGGGGTAGATTTTCGCGCAACTCATTGATTTTTATTCAGCTCAAGCTTTTTTTTTGCGTTGGTACTTGTCAAATCATAAACTCACCCCCTTTCCGTCTTCTCCCTCAACCGCTCATACGGCAACCAATCCATCGTTCCTTTCCAGTCCAACCACTCCAGGCCATTGAAGCGTTTTTTGTAATCGTAAAACGAAGACTCGTGGTGCGCGAAGCCCGGATAGTAAAAGGGCTTCTCCAACTGGCGGCAACTGTAAATCTCCAGCAGCATGGTGTATACCCCCAGGCTACGCGCCCCGTAATCTGGGTGAAACATGGCATAAATACTCGACATCGACTTGGGGGTATGGTCGATCAAACTGGTCGCGATCAGTTTTTCGCCGTCGTAAACATCCAGAATCAAACCCCGCGTAGGCAAACTTTCGTGGGTGGTGCTGATGAAGTCAAAAATGCTATCGGGCACATTGCGTTCAAAACGTTCGCGGTGCAGGAGGAAAAGTTCGTGGTGGGCGTCCGTGGGGCGTCCAGCGACCAGGCTCCAGCGGAAGCTTTCGTTTTTGCGCCAGATCTTGGCCTGGCTTTTGGTCAGGGTGAAGTTGTTGACTGGTATGCGCAGGGGAAGTACCTGTAGCGGCCCGACTCCGGTCGTAATGTCTTCGTGGGTATCGTAAGAATAGCGGTAAAAGATATTGCCAGCCCGACGCCAGCCGTTTTCAAACATTAAGTCCAGTTCTTCATCCCCAATGTTCAGCAGCCAGGCATGCTGATGGTGGATCACCTGCCCGTTGAGCTCCAGTTGATTTTCTTCGGAGAAAAGATAGGAATCGGGGTATAAGATCATAAAATACAATTGGACGCCAAAATACGTGTAGCGCAATTTACCTTACAAATTAAGCTCGAATTTTGTTGTGCAAGACACAATGGTTTCTATTTTTTTGGAATCAGCCCCAAGCGGCATTTTTTTTCACAAAGAAAACACCAAGAGACACAAAGGGCACAGAGTTAGACGTTGACGGTCTTTGTGTCCTTTGTGTCCTCTTTTTTCCCTCTGTGATAAAAGAAATGCCGCTTTGGCTGTGTTTGCAATGCTTCATGGAGACGCACGGCCGTGCGTCTCTACCATCCGAAAACCTTGCGATTATTTACTGCGCTGGGAACCGATAAACTGTCCGCGTGCTGTACGTTTGTCCAGGGTTCAACGTAGTCGTTGGAAACTTGGGCTGATTTGGGCTATCGGGGAAATGTTGGGTTTCCAGGCACAGGGCTGAGCGGAACACATAGGCCTGACCACTTTTGCCGACCTGAGATCCCGTCAAAAAGTTGCCACCATAAAACTGAATCCCTGGCTCTGCCGTCAATACTTCCATTTTGATGCCAGAATTGGGGCTTAAAACTGTGGCGATGAGGGGCAATTCACCAGCGGCTACTTTTCCAGGTGCCACTACAAAATTGTGATCATACCCATTGCCATACTTGATCTGCTCGTGATCCGCGTCTACCCGATCACCAATGGCGGTGGGTTTGCGGAAATCAAAGGGGGTGCCTTCTACCGAAGCCAGTTCACCCGTAGGGATCAGCGTAGAATCCACTGGCGTGTATTTGGAAGCAAAAATCTGCAAGAGGTGATCGTTGATGGTGGTGTCGCGTTCGCCGTCCAGGTTCCAGTAATTGTGGTTGGTGAGGTTGAGCACAGTGGGTTTGTCGGTCGTGGCGCTGTACTCGATTTCTACGCCGCGATCGGCAGTCAGGCGATAGGTTACTTTGACCTGCAAATTGCCTGGGTAACCTTCTTCCATGTCTTTGGACAGGTAGCTGAATTCCACGCTGCTGCTGTCAATTTGTTTGGCATCCCATACTTTTTTGCAAAAGCCTTCTGGCCCGCCGTGTAGGTGATTGGCTCCGTTGTTGGTGGCCAGGGTGTAGGTTTTGCCATTGAGGGTGAATTTGCCTTTGGCAATCCGGTTCCCATAACGACCCACTACGCAGCCAAAGTAAGATTCCGTCTTGAGGTAATCGTCGATGTTGTTGTACCCGGTCAGTACATCCACCTCCCGGCCATCCTTGTCGGGTACCAATAGACCCACCATCCGGGCACCATAGTTGGTCAGTGCCGCCTGAATCGGACCATTTTTGAGGATAAACAATTCGATTTTTTTACCCTGGTGGGTTTTGTCAAAATTTTTGGGATCTGGCAGTTGGTAGGCCATTTCCTTGTTGGTTTCAGCTTCCATGCTTCCTTTTTCTTTTGTTTTAGGCTGGCAACTCAGGGTGACCAGACTCAATAATGCGAATCCGATGAGTGCTTTTTGTTTGTTTTTCATTTGCTTGCGATTATCAATGGTTAAAAAAAATGACCAGTTTATGCAGTTCGCATGATAAAGCAGGGAAGGTATTGTATTTTTCCGAACGATAAAATAGTCAGCTGTATGTCCGAAAGAATTTCCATCCCTGCTCAAGGCCGCGATAAAGATACCATTCTTGATGAATTGTCAAAATTACATTTAAAGGACATTTCCTGGAAAGCAGGCCGTGCCTGGAGCATGGTCTACTACGTGGATGATGCCCACCAAGAGCTCCTTACCCAGGCCTACAGCAGTTTTTTTTCCGAAAACTACCTCAATCCTTTTGCTTTTCAAAGTTTGAAAAAAATGGAGCTGGAAGTCATTCAAATGACCGCCAGTTTGTTGAATGGTGATGAAAACGTGACGGGCACCATGACTTCGGGGGGTACCGAGAGTATTTTCCTCGCCGTATACACCTACCGTGAGCGGGCCCGCAAGTTGTTTCCTCAGATTACTGCACCAGAAATTGTCGCTTCTAATAGCATTCACCCCGCTTTTGAAAAAGCCGCTCACATTCTCAACATCAAAGTAAAAAAAGCCCCGATTGATGCCGAGATGCGGGCACAGCCGCAGGAATTGGCCCAACTGATTACCCGCAATACCATCCTAATCGCCGCTTCTGCGCCCACTTATCCACATGGTGCTCTGGATCCCATTGCCAGTATTGCTGCGCTGGCTTTGGAAAAAAAACTACCTTTTCACGTCGATTGTTGCATCGGAGGATTTTTATTGCCTTGGGTGGAAAAACTAGGTTACCCAGTCGATCCATTCGATTTTCGGGTGCCAGGCGTTACTTCCATTTCCGCCGATGCCCACAAGTTTGGGTATGGGGCCAAAGGGGCCTCAGTGCTTTTGTACCGCAATATGAATTACCTGAAATACCAGTTTTACATCGCCACCGATTGGCCAGGAGGAATTTATGCCTCGCCTACGTTAATGGGCTCCCGCCCGGGTGGCGCCATTGCCGCTACTTGGTCGGCGATGCAGGCATTGGGGCAGGATGGCTACTTGCGCATCACCCAGGAAATTATGCAAGCTACAGGCCAAATTAAAAAAGCTTTGGCAGAAATTCCAGAAATCAGTATTTTGGGCACTCCAGTGATGAACATCATCGCTTATACAACTCGTGGAAACCAGCCTGATATCTTTGTAGTGGCTGATCAATTGGAACAAAAAGGATGGATGTTGGACCGCCAACAATTGCCCAACTCCATTCACCTGACGGTCATGCGCCAGAATATTCCGGTGATCGACGCTTACATTGAAGACCTCAAAGCCTCAATACTCTTTGCAAAAAACAATCCAGGCGAAACCGCCAAAGGCAATGCCGCCTTGTATGGATTGATGGCGCGGATTCCTTTTCGGGGAATGGTTGAACAAAACGTACGTAAAATTTTTGAAGATTTGTACGATTTTTCCAAAACCAGCCTCGCCGAAGAAAATGAAACGACCTCCACTTTGCCGGAACCACCCTTGTGGATGGGCCTTTTGAATCGTTTACTGCTGTGGTGGGGACGATTGTGGAGGAAAAAATAGAAAGATTGACCACCGATTTTGTACGTTAACCCATAAACCTAAAAGACCATGTTCAGACCCCTTTTGCTATTAATCATGATCCTTTCGCTGGCCCACTCGGCCCACGCTGCTGACTATTATTGGGTAGGCGGCAGTGGCGACTGGTCGGACATCAGCCGCTGGGCCACCACCAGTGGCGGCGCTACTCGCCACAACGTGGTACCAAGCCCTAACGATCGGGTGTTTTTTGACGCCAATTCGTTTACGGCACCCAATCAGGTAATCAATGTCAACAACCAGTCGATTTTTTGCCTGGACATGAACTGGGAAGCAGCAACCAATAACCCTACTTTCTCTGCTCCTGAAAGCTATATCCTCAACGTTTACGGCTCCTTGAGACTGAGTGCGAATATGGTGTTCTCGTTTCGGGGCTCGATCAATTTTTTGGCCGGAACTACTGGACATACCATCAACATGGCTGGCCATCGCATCCGCCAAATTGGCTCTTTCGCCGGGGTAGGTGGAGGCTGGACACTTGGCGGCCCTTTGCAAGTAGATACCACATTGTTCATCCGAGCAGGTAGTTTGAACACCGGTAACCAAAACATCAGCTGCCTTAAACTTTTTGTGATCCCCAGTTCTCCGGTAGCCTTGAATTTAGGCACTAGTCGGATTACCGTTTCAGGGCGCTATTACCGTCGTTACGAATGGTGGGAACAAGATTCCGCGGTAGTTGAATTCAATCGAACCAATCTGAGTATCGTACCTGGTAATTCAGTTATTGACCTCAGCTCGAATAAACCCTTGGTAAGAGTTGCCGGAACGGGCAACGTCAATTTGGGCACTGTCCTTTATTCCAACCTTATCGGCTTTGGAAAATTTGAAAGCATGACTGGTGGAGGCGTGAACCTCCTTCGCCTCGAAATGCGCAATGACAGTGAAGTCAAAGGAACTGCCGCTTTTGATGAACTGGTACTCGGCCCGGGAAAAAGTTTTAAATTCCAATCTGGGTTTACTTACCGGTTGAAAAAACTGGTTGCTACAGGACAATGTAATCAGCCCATCCAGGTCTTTAGCAGCAACTCTGGTACGCAGGTTACCTTTGAAGCAAGCGCAGATTCAATCACTGGGAATTTTATCTCATTGAAAGACATCAGAGGGGCGGGTGGAGCGCGATTCGTGGCCAGAAATGCCGCCGATTTGGGCAACAATATAGGCTGGACCATCATCCCCAAAAGCAACAACAACCTTTTTTGGGTAGGTGGATCGGGAAATTGGAACGACCCTGCACGTTGGTCATTGACCAGTGGAGGTCCCGGGGGTAGTTGTATTCCTACTGCTGGAGACAACGTGTTTTTTGATGCCAATTCGGGCAATAGCATCACAGTTACCATCGATGTGGACAATGCCTACTGTCGCAACATGACCTGGACGGGGGCCAATGGCACGCCAACCCTCGTAGGTGATAAAACCAAAGCCATGCACATTTTTGGGTCATTGGCTTTTATCACTACGCTGCGACAAAATTTCCAAGGCGATTTTTATTTCGAAGGCGCCAATCCCGGGAATACCATCACGTCTGCCGGGCGTATTTTCAACAAAGACATTTACGTGGCAGGTTCTGGAACCTGGGCTTTAACCGATAGTTTATCGGTATTCAATACCTTTTATTTCGTGCAAGGTGATTTCTCAACTGCCAACCAACGCGTGATCACCCGCAACGTGCTCTCGCGAGAAAATCAGCCCCGCAAATTAAGTCTGGGTACCAGCCTTTGGATCATGCGCAATCGGGATCCCCAGAACTACAACAACCTGGAATGGAACATGAACGCCCTGCAACTTACACTGGATGCAGGAAACTCGATCATCCGGTTCAGCAATTTGTATGGAAACATGACCTCTGGTGCCAATTCAGCTGCCCCTTTATTGACATACAATGTTGTCGAATTTGCAGGAGGGGATGGTACACTCAACAACTCTTTCCGGAACAAACAACGCTTTGATACGGTAACTACGACAGCCACATTGTGGAATTACGGAATCAATACGGCCAATGTAGTCAAGTTTTTCAATGTCAACTATGCCTTCCAGATCAATGCTCAGGATACCTTTACGCTGGGAGAGCTGATCGTACCGGATGTTTGTACAGGAATGGTTGAGCTGCGATCTGCTGCCAATGGCGGGCAAGCTATTCTCAATACCACTAAGTCCATTACCACTCAACGTTTGATGATCCAGGACATCAAACGTATTGGAGTAGGGCCAGCCATTACCAACAATTCAATCGACCTAGGCAACAACGAAGGCTGGACCATCAATGAACTGGCGGGACGAGATTTGTTTTGGGTTGGAAAAGGCGGCAATGGCGATTGGTTTGATCCGGTCAACTGGTCAAAAACCAGTGGTGGCCCTGGCGGTGAGTGTATTCCTACTGCCAAAGACAATGTCTTCTTCGACGCCAATTCATTCAACGGCCCCAATCAACAAGTCAACAACTACAACCGTTTTGCCTACTGCCGCAACATGAGCTGGAACGGGGTAAGCAACAATCCCATCTTCAGGATGTGGTCTTTGAATGCATTTGGCTCGGTCAATTTGCCAAGCAAAAGAATTGAATCTTCACTCTCTCAGCTTGACTTCCGTGGAAGCCTAACAGGTAATACCATTCTAACCCGTGGTTTTAATGTCTTCAATACCACCGTCAATGGCAATGGCTCCTGGATCTTGCAGGATACACTAAGTACTTATAATCTTTACGTGCGATCTGGCGAGTTCAATTCAAATGATAGGCCAGTTACTGCTGAAACTTTTTGGATCAGTGGATATCACTTTAACAAGCAAATTATAAAATTGGGAAAAAGCCATATCCGTTTAACGGGCAATGGTTTTACGAATTATTACATTTTTTTAGTAACAGAAACGGCAACAGTAGATGCAGGAACTTCACTATTGGAATTTACCAATACGACTCCTTCTTTTTTATCCAATGCCAATGCGACTTTCCACAATGTATTGTTTTCCAATCCCAATGGAACATCTACGCTTGAATCCTATTTTAATGCGCAATTTCCTGGGAACGGCCCAAGAACCAATCGTTTCAACCGGGTTGAATTCCGAAATAGTGGAATTGTACTGGGGCTCAATATCATCGACTCCTTAATTTTCACAGCGGGCAAAACCTACGATTTGGATGTACGTCAAGATCAAACCATCAATGAATATTTTCAGGTCATTGGCAACAACTGTAACCCGATTGAGCTCCGCTCAACGGTAAGTGGGAACAAGGCTGAAGTGATCATGAATGGGGGAAAAGTAGTGGCGGATTTTGTACAAATGCGGGACCAACGGGGCGTAGGCTCCACCCAATTCCTGGCAGGTGCCAATAGTACGAATATTGCCAATAGCAACGAGCGCTGGGTTTTTGATTCCCCAGTCGATTATGTTGACGAGGGTATTTTGGGCAAGGATGCGGTCTTGTGTAAAAACAACAGCTTGCTCCTTGATGCAAACACCTTCAGTGCCGGAGAATCCTACCGCTGGAATGACAACAGCACCAAGGCTACCTTCAATGTTACCCGGGCTGGAACGTACTTTGTTGCGGTCACCTACAATGACGGATGTATTCTGAGAGACACGGTACGGGTATTGCCAGCTGCCGATTTTACGCCCAATTTAATCAACGATACCACTTTGTGTGCCAATCAAGGTTTGGTCTTAAACGCTGATCTGAATCTGGTTGGCGCCACCTATCGCTGGCAGGATGGCTCTACGGCTACCAGTATCGATGCCAGCAAAGCCGGAAAATACAAAGTGACCGTCGAATTGTCGGGCTGTACAGCTTCGGATTCAACCCAGGTTCGAGTCATCAGCCCTGCGGCCATCAATTTGGGCCGCGATACCAGCATTTGTGACCGACAATCTTTACTTCTGGATGCCTCCAAGGCGGGTGGCCGAACCTACCTCTGGAGCAATGGCAGCACTGGCGCTACCTTGCGGGTGAATACGGCAGGACTGTTTTGGGTGGAGGTCAATGATGGCAAATGCACCGCCCGCGATTCCATCAACATCCGCGTCTTACCTGCGCTGGGCTTGAGTTTGGGGCGTGATACCGTTTTTTGTGAGGGTGGAAGCTTCAGCCTGCGCTCCAATCTGGGCAATCTTACCTACCGTTGGCAAGATGGCAGCAGCAATGCCACTTTTAGTGCTACTACCGCCGGGACTTTCTGGCTGGAAGCAAGCGCCAATGGCTGTACCGAGCGGGATAGTGTCAACCTGCGGATGCAGGCCCTGCCGCGCTTCGAACTTGGCGCGGATACCAGCTTGTGCGATGGGATAAACTTCAACTTGCGGGCAACGGTTAGTACCCCCGGGAACGTCACCTATCGCTGGTCCAATGGCACTACCAATGCCAACATCAGTGTCCAATCGAGTGGCTTGTACGCCGTAACGACCACCTTGAATGGCTGTACCTTCAATGACCAAAGACGGTTTACCTTCAGCCCTGGGCCTTCCTTTGAATTGGGCGTCAATCGGGGTTTTTGCATCGGTGAATCCTATCGCCCAGATGTGTCCCTCATCGGGGCCACTTACCGCTGGAATACTGGTGCTACCGCCTCCCGCATTTTGATTACCCAAACCGGCTTGTACTACGTGGACGTGAGCCTGAACGGCTGTACCAAACGCGACTCAGCTACCTACACCTTTGCCCCTGAGCCCAAATTCAGCTTAGGCCGAGACACCACGCTCTGCGCCGGAGAAAACATCAATTTGAATGCCACCACTACCAATGCCACCTACCGCTGGAACAATGGCAATACCACTGCCACCCGAAATTTGACCCAATCAGAAATCGTCTGGGCGGATGTCACGGTGAATGGTTGCCGCAAGCGCGACAGCATTCGGGTGCAATTCATTGATTTGCCCAAAGGTTTGTTGGGTCGGGATACAACTTTGTGCGAAGGGCTGACGAAAACCTATCAATTCAATGTTCCAGGCGCTACTTTGCTTTGGCAAGACAATTCCAGTGCCAATCCATATGTGGTTTCTACAGCGGGTTTGTACATTTTACGAGCCAGTTCAGGACGTTGCAGTGTCAGCGACTCGGTACGAATTGCCTACAAGCCTTACCCTAAATTTTCCCTGGGGCCGGATACCACGCTGTGCAACAATGAAACCCTGAATTTGAATCCTACTGTTGCAGGAGGCGTTTACCGCTGGAATGATGGCCAGGCTACCGCAGCAAAAATACTGAGCCAAACCGGAACCTATTGGCTGGAAATAGACCTCAACGCTTGTGTGCGACGAGACAGCGTCAAGATCGTAGCTGTTAGCTTACCACAAAGTTTATTGCGTGCGGATACCACCCTTTGTGAGGGCAGTACCCTGCGGCTTACGGTACAGGTGCCGAACACCAGCACCCAATGGCAAGATGGCTCCAGCAATCCGACTTTTGTAGTGAATCAGGCCGGACTGTATTGGGCGCAGGTTGTAGCGGGGCGTTGTAGGGTTCGGGACTCGATCAGCGTCGCTTACAATCCCTTGCCCCGCTTTAACTTAGGAAAGGACACGGTGCTTTGTACGGGTGAAACCCTCGCCCTGGGTGGCTTGACGGGTTTTGACCAGGTACGCTGGAGCACGGGTGCTTCTACATCGGGAATAAACGTCAGCAGTGCCGGGACGTATTGGGCTCAGGTGACGCAGCGGAATTGTCGTTTTAGTGATAGCCTCAAAGTCGCTTTAAACGCCATTCCAACGGTGAACCTCGGCCCGGATACCCTCGTTTGTGATGACAAACCCTTTGTACTCCAAGCCAGTGGCAGTGGCAATGCCCCATTGTTGTGGTCGGATGGCAGCACGGGTAAATCCTTGTCAGCTACCCTGGCTGGGACTTATTGGGTGCGCGCTTCCAATGGCCGTTGTGTGGATACTGATTCGATGACCCTGAGCTTTCGGGAATGTATTGTTTTTAAAACCTTTACGCCCAATGCCTTCTCCCCAAATGGCAACAGCGCCAACGAAACGTTCCGAACTTACCTCAATGAAAATGTACAAGTAACCGCATTTGAACTGCAGGTGTTCGACCGTTGGGGCAGCCAAGCTTTCCGTTCCACTGACATCAATACGGGCTGGGATGGATTCATTCGGGGTGAAAAAGCTCCACAGGGTGTTTACATTTATTGGTTCCGAATCGAATATGTAGATGACAAGGGGCCGGGTAATGCGCTGGTTCGCGGGGAGGTGACGCTGCTGCGGTAGTAGGGGTGCGATAGTAGACAACCGCCTATTTTGCAAAAAAAAAAAAAAAAATTATGCTAAACAGCATAATGTTATGCATACGACCAGCGGCAGCGCCGCCAAACATCGATAGCATTGCGCTATGTCCAAGCGGTTAAGGTGCAGGGCACCGGAACGACACAAAGGGTTTCGGTGCCCTGCACCTTAAAAAAACGCCCTTCGTTCCTTTTGCTATCGACGTTTGGCGGCTCTGCCACTGGTCGGTTCAGCCTGACTATCTACCGACATCATACTTTTGTCTTTCAGGTTCTTGCTATTTAAAACTGGGATGAATTTCCGAATAGATGTACCAAGCCATGAATAGTGAATATTTGGAAAGCATTAAAAAACAATTTGCCTATTATAAAATGTTAGGCGACAAAACCATTGCTCAACTCAATGATGAACAATTGTTTTGGCAGTACAATCCCGAAAGCAATAGCATCGCCTCCATCGTCAAACACCTTTGGGGCAACATGCTTTCGCGCTGGACAGATTTTTTACACAGCGATGGGGAAAAAGAATCACGGGATCGCGATGCCGAATTTGAAAATGACATCGCCTCCCGCGAGGAGTTACTGGAAAAATGGAACGCAGGCTGGCAATGCCTGTTTGAAGCCATAAACCCGCTTGAACCTGCCGACCTGGAGCGCATCATTTACATCCGCAACCAGGGACACACCGTGATGGAAGCGATCAATCGGCAATTGGCGCACTATCCTTACCACGTAGGGCAAATGGTGTTCATTGGGAAAATGTGCTGTGATGCAAACTGGAGTTCTTTGTCTATTCCGAGAGGAGATTCACAGGCTTTTAATGCCGACAAGTTTAAGCAGGAAAAACGCAGGGCACATTTTACGGATGAGTTTTTGGAGGGGGAGAAAGATCATTTTTAGGGCTGCTCCGCTCTTTTGGTCAGAGTAAGTATGGTTGAACAGTGGATATCGGCTTTTTAGCTGTTCACTTAAGCCGAATTTATCCACTATACAACCTTATCGTTTTTAAACAAAAGATTGCTTCAATAGGCTATAGTTTCTATCTTTGTCAACAAAAATTAGCATGTATGGCTGAGCCATTATTCATCAATCCTTTCACTGATTTTGGGTTCAAAAAAATCTTTGGCGAAGAGCAGAACAAAGACTTGCTCATCGATTTTTTGAATGAACTATTGGCCGCTCAAAACCAGCACATCAGTGAGTTGGTGTTCAAAAAAAATGACCGATTGGGTAGCGATGACCTAGATCGAAAGGTCGTTTTTGATTTGCATTGTGAAAATGAGCAGGGGGAGAAATTCACTGTTGAATTACAAAAAGCCAAGCAAGCTTTTTTTAAGGATAGAATGTTGTATTACAGCAGTTTTTCGGTTCAGGAGCAAGGCCAAAAGGGGGATTGGGACTACCAACTCAAAGCGATTTATGTAATCGCTATCCTCGATTTTATTATGGATGAAGACAATAGCGACAAAATAGTGGTCAGCAAAAACAAGATGATGGACATAGAACGTTACAAGGTGTTTTATGACAAATTGACCTTTGTGACCTTGCAGATGCCCAATTTTTCCAAGGAAGAACATGAATTGGAAAGCAATTTTGACAAATGGTTGTATGTAATCAAAAACCTGCACAAACTGGATCATATCCCCGAAAGCATTCAAGAGCGGGTGTTTCAGAAGTTGTTCAAAGTAGCCTCATACACAGCCTTAAGCAAAGCCGAAAAAGCCAAATACGAAGACAGCTTGAAGTATTACAACGATTTGAAAAATTCCTTGGATACTGCGCAACAAGAAGGTTATCAGGAAGCGCGGGCTGAATATGAAGTTAAATTGGAGGAAGAACAAAAGCGGACTGAGCAGGAAAAACAAAGAGCAGAACAGGAAAAACAGAGGGCAGAGCAGGAAAAACAAAGAGCAGAACAGGAACGCAAGCTAAAAGAGGAAGCTTTGATTTCTCTTGAAAACGAGCGTAAAATCTTTGTGCAAAGTGTACAGAATATGCACAAGATGGGACTTGATAAAGTTCAGATTGCTCAGATTACGAATCGGAGTATTGCAGAGATTGAAGGGTTATTAGAAGAAAAATGATAAAGAAGAAGGGTCAACGTATATTTATTTAAGACTAAATCCCAAATAAAGTTCCAATCTTTATCCTAGACAAACCACATCAGCATGCAAACGGATAAAGCAACAAAAGGCGCCTGGTATGCGCTAGGGATTCTTTTTGGCATCAACCTCATGAATTTTTACGATCGACAGATCATGGGGGCGCTCGCAGAGCTGATTCGTAAAGAATGGGCGCTGAACGATGCGCTTTTGGGCACCCTGGGCACAGCCTTCATTCTCATGTATGCCGCAGTGGGCCTGCCCCTTGGCCGTTTAGCCGATACCTGGAGTCGCCGCAAAATCCTGGCCGGAGGAGTCAGCATTTGGAGCGTGCTGACGGCGGTATCCGGCTTGGCACCCAGTTTTGGCTGGATGTTTGTGAGCCGGTTGGGCGTAGGGGTAGGGGAGGCCAGTTGTGCGCCTGCTGCCAATTCCTTGATTGGTGACTTGTTTCCGCCGCGTCGTCGAGCGCTGGCACTGTCCATTTTTATGCTGGGGCTGCCATTGGGGACTTTTTTGTGTTATCGTTTGAGTGGTTTGATTGCTTCGGCTTATACATGGCGGCACGCTTTTTATTTTGCCTGCATTCCTGGCTTGATATTGGGTTTGTTGGCGCTCAAATTGCCGGAGCCTGTACGTGGCGCCACCGAAGAAAAACCGCTGCAAGCCTCCAATAACCAACGCTCTCCCTTTTGGCAAGTGCTCGCGATTCCGACCATTTTATGGATCATTGTATCGGGTGCTTTGCACAATTTCAACATGTACGCCATCAACTCTTTTTTGCCCGCTTTCCTGATGCGCACCCACTTGTTGAGTTTGAAAGAGGCGACCAATGTCTCTTCTATTGTCCTTGGGGCAGTGGGTATACTTGGTCTTTTGGGCGGCGGCTGGGTTGCCGATCGTTGGAGTCGCCGCCGGAAGGATGCCAAATTGTTGCTTTCTGCGCTTTGTTGTGGCCTGGCTGCGCCTTGTATTTACCTGGCTTTGAATCAGCCGCCTGGGGCTACGCTGATGTTTATGTTGCTGATGGGCACGGGCATCATGTTGATGTTTGTATATTACTCCGGGGTGTATGCTTCGATTCAGGAAGTGATTCCGCCCAATTTGCGGGGCACGGCGATGGCCTTGTATTTTTTCGCGATGTATTTGCTGGGGGCGAGTTTTGGGCCGGTCATCACTGGGTTATTGAGCGATCATTTCGCTCGGCGGGCCATGCAGGCGGCTGGTGCAGTGGAAATGTCGGAGCAATTTAAGGCGATTGGTTTGCATCATGCGATGTACATCATTCCGACTTTGGGAGTAGCACTGGCGGTGGTGCTGTTTGCGGCTTCCAGAACAGTGAAAAAGGACATTGAAAAAATGCAGGTGAATTGACACTTGTTACATTCTTTACATCCCTTTTTACAATTCAAATTCAGCTGCTGCCAAGCATTTGCGATACCTTCGTCGGATTAAAAAAAAAAAAAAAAGCCAACATGCAGCTGCTTCAATACTACCGACACTCGTTTATTTTATTGCTGTTTTTTCCTTTGTTGGGTTATGCCCAAACACGGGAACTCTGGATTGATTTGCCACCCGCCCAATGGCCGACCATCGGCCTCATCAACGAAGTCCAATACAAAAATGGAGATCGTTACATCGATCCCTCATTTCGCTACGCGGGTACTGGGTTTTTGATCAATACGGGCACCGATAGATACCCTGGCCGCGACGGCAAAACACATCTTGTGGGTAGCCAAAAACAAACAGTCCTCCGGCGTAAGCATCAATGGCCAGCTACAACAATGGACCATAAGCAGACTATGGTGCCGCACTTTTAAAAATTACCCAGGAAAAAGGAGCGAAGGCAGCCATTCGCCATTACAAAACCTGGATCAGAGATCCTCAAAATTACTACAAGTACAATCTGTGGACTACCAACCGCAACGGCTTGCGGGAAACGGGAGTAAAACTACTCGACATGAATCGAGTACCGGAAGCGGTAGACATCCTGGCTTTTAACGCCAAAATCAATCCTAGTTTTTACTTAAACCACAACCTCCTGGCCAAGGCGCAACTTCAGGCAGGCGACAAAAAAGCGGCCATCAAAAGTTACCAGCTTTCGACCCAAAAATTCACTGATAACGCCGACAATGAAGCATTTAAGGCGCTGGAAGAATTAGAGGCAATAAAATAATCAGCATCTTGTGTCCAATTCGATTCCACTCGTTTGTCATTCTGGTATACGTTAACCATTTAATTCAACAACGATGCAAGAATTTATGCTGATTTTTAGACACGAAGATGGGGGGAAATTGGCTTCACCCGAACAAATGCAGGTTTGGATGCAGATGACCATGGATTGGATCGGCGGGATTGCTGCTCAAAACAAATTGGTCAGTACGGGCAGTGGTCTTGCTTTTGACGACAGCCGAGTAGTCGGGCACAATAACGTGGTCACCAATGGCCCTTTTGGCGACATTAAGGAAACCATCGGAGGCTTCATCATTGTACGCGCTGAGTCTACGGATGAAGCCGCTGAATTTGCCAAAGGTAGCCCGGTTTTGCTGGGTGATGGCAACACCGTGGAGGTGCGCAGGTTGGCTAAGCCATTGGATTTCGTGTAAATTGATTTTTTACCACCTTAGACACCTGAGACACCTAAGAATCACCTCAGGCAGGTTCCTTCTAAGGTGATTCTTAGGTGTCTCAGGTTTCTAAGGTGGTGAAAAAAAGTCATGGAGCAACAAAAAATAATCCCACATCTTTTCCGTACCGAGTTTCGCAAAATCACGGCGGTACTCACCCGCTTTCTGGGCATTGAGCACCTTGAATTGGCCGAAGACATTGTCAGTGAAATCTTTGTACTTGCTTTGGAAACCTGGCCTTACCACGGCATCCCTGACAACCCGAGTGCCTGGTTGTACGCCGTTGCCAAAAACAAAGCCAAAAACCAGCTAAAACGGCAACAATTGTTTCAAGTCAAAATCATGCCCGACCTGATGAATGCATCGGGCCAGAGCCAGGAGCCAGCATTGGATTTATCCCCTCAAAACATCACGGACAGCCAATTACAAATGTTGTTTGCCATTTGCCACCCGGCCATTCCCATTGAAGCCCAAATTGGGCTGGCTTTGCGTAGCTTATGCGGTTTTGGCATTGATGAAATCGCCATTGCGTTTTTGAGCAACAAAGAAACCATCAACAAACGATTGTTTCGAGCACGAGAAAAATTGCGACAAGAAAAAGTGGCCATCGAAATCCCTAGTGCTGCCGCCATTCAGGATAGATTGGCCACCGTGCTCACTACCTTGTATCTGCTGTTCAGTGAAGGCTATTATTCGGAAAGTCAGGATACCGTTCTGCGCAAGGATTTTTGTCTGGAGGCCATGCGACTGACCTACTCACTCATCGAATATGCACCCACAAATCAGCCGCCAGTCAATGCGCTCATGGCCTTGATGTGTTTTCACGCTTCCCGTTTTGAAGCCAGAACCAATGAAAAAGGGGAAATGCTCTTGTACCACGAGCAGGATGAAACCCAATGGGATGAAGCACTCATTGCCAGAGGCGTTTATTTTTTAAAGCAGGCCGCACAAGGGAATGCCGTTTCAAAATACCACCTTGAAGCCCAAATTGCCTATTGGCATACCATCAAAACGGATAGCCCGGAAAAATGGCAGCAGATTTTACAACTGTACAATCACTTGTTGGTTTTGGAATATTCGCCGATTATAGCCCTCAATCGCACTTATGCCCTGGCCAAAGTAAAAGGGAATGCGGCGGCCATTGTGGAGGCAGAAAAATTAAAACTGGAAAACAATCATTTTTACTACACCTTGCTGGGCGAATTGTATCAAAGCAGCGATCCCATTAAAGCAAAAATACACCTTGAAAAGGCCCTGGCTCTCGCCAAAACCCTTACAGATAAACAAACCATTCAAAAAAAGCTCCAACTGATTATTACAAACAGTTAAGCAAACTTCATCTTGTAATCCACTTTCACCTTGCCTTTGCGGATGTTCTCCAGGCGACCACGGATCATCGCTTTTTTCACTGGTTTCAGGTATTCCAGGAATAAAATTCCTTCAATGTGGTCGTATTCGTGTTGGATGACGCGGGCATTGATGCCGTCGAAAGTTTCGGTATGCTCTACAAAATTTTCGTCCATGTAGCGGATGGTGAGGGTGTCCAGCCGATCCACATCACCCCGAATGTCGGGAATGCTTAGGCAACCTTCTTCATAAGCCCAGATTTTGCCCTTTTCCTCCACCTTTTGCGCATTGATGAACACCTTTTTGAAACCAACCACATCTTTGCCTTTTTCTTCCAATTGTAGGGTGTCAATGATAAAAAGACGGATGGCACGGCCCACTTGGGGTGCAGCCACTCCCACTCCCTCGGCGTGGTACATGGTTTCCCACATGTTTGCAATCAATTGGCTCAACTCTGGGTAGTCAGCTTCAATCTCGTCGGCTTTTTTGCGCAAAACAGGATGCCCGTAGGCATAAATGGGTAACAACATGGTATTATGAATATTTGTATTTTTCAAGGTATTCCTGCAAAATAATGATGGCACTCACTTTGTCGATCAAGCCTTTGTCGCGCCGTTTTTGTCGGCTCGGCACACTCTGAAGGATTGAACGGCTTGCATCTTTGGACGTAAAGCGCTCATCTCGCAGAATAACCGTTTTTTCAGGGAAAAGGTTGCCCAACTGTTTTACAAAACCCATCACCAGATGGTGAATTTGCGCGGGGCTGTCATCCAGATTTTTGGGTTCACCCACCACAAAGGATTCGACTTCTTCATCCTGACAGTATTGGCGCAGAAAGTCCAGCAATTTTGCAGTAGGGACTGTCTCCAAACCTGTCGCAATCATTTGAAGTGGATCACTTACTGCGATGCCTGTCCGTTTTGTCCCGTAATCGATTGCCATTATTCTTGCCAAGAGTGCACATTTTGAGCATCAAAGAAATAACTTTCTGATGCTTGGGCGGCAAAGATAGGTAGGATTTAAGAAAAAAAAAAGTTGTCAGGCATGAGCACCAGTTCCGGGCTTGCTCCTGACAACCGTTCCCCTTTATTTACTAGAACGCTGTTTAAAAAAACAAAAAAACAAAACATATAAGAGAGATGCAAATTTTTAGAAAAATAATTTAAAAATAAATGCGTTGCGATAGCGTTTCAGTAGCTTTACTGCCTCATTTGGATACTTACCATTATGTTTGAATTTCATCAGGACAAACGCACCTATTTTGACTACCAGTACCGTACGGCGAAAGAATACATTCTTCCATATGTACGCCAACATCACCCTTTGCCAGCAGGCTCAAAGGTATTGGAAATCGGGTGTGGAGAAGCCGGCG
This sequence comes from Saprospiraceae bacterium, assembly GCA_027488855.1. Lineage (GTDB taxonomy): Bacteria > Bacteroidota > Bacteroidia > Chitinophagales > Saprospiraceae > Haliscomenobacter. The sequence continues at coordinate 24,000 of JAIYAV010000309.1, read as the reverse complement.
TACTTAAGGCTTTTTTGGAAGAAAATTGCCGTTGTGTAGGGATAGAGTTGCACGAAAGCCGCATTGAAACGGCTAAGTCTTTTATGCCAGAACCCGTTGCTAGCGGGCAACTTCAACTCATCGCCCGCAACATTTACGACATTGATCCAGAAAAAGAGCTGGATTTCCGTTTTGATCTGATCATTCTCAAAGATGTGATCGAGCACATCCCGGATCAAGATCGTTTTATGCATTTCCTGCAAGCTTTTTTGGCACCGGGTGGCGTGGTGTTTTTTGCTTTTCCGCCTTGGTATATGCCTTTCGGCGGGCACCAGCAAATTTGTCGCAACAAGTGGTTGTCCAAACTACCGTACTACCATCTTTTGCCTACGGCACTTTACCATCAGGTATTGCGTTGGGGTGGGGAAACGGCACAAACCATCCAGGAATTGCAGGAGATCAAGGATACCGGAATTTCCATCGAACGGTTTGAACAAATTTTGCGCAAGCGCAACTATGCCGTGCTCCAACGCCAGATTTTTTTGATCAATCCAATTTATCAATTTAAATTCGGTTGGGCTCCGCGTACCCAAAATGCCTTATTGAGCAATTTGCCTTACGTGCGCGACTTTTTATCCACCGCCGTTTATTTTTTGGTGACTAAAAAATAATTCAAACTATGAGTAATACTGTGCCCTATTTGCTCGAAGGAGTCGTGCAACATTACGCCTGGGGTGGCTTCCATTACATTCCCGATTTATTGAAGCAATCCAATCCTGAACAGGAACCTTGCGCCGAATTGTGGTTGGGAGCACATCCGCGCGGCATGGCCCAGGTTCAGCGGAACGGGGAAGTGGCTCAGCCTCTGCAAAGCTTGATTGAACAAAACCCGGAGGAAATATTAGGTCAGGCCACCGCGCAGCGTTTTGCCAACCAAATTCCCTATTTGTTGAAAATATTGGATGTAGACAAAATGCTCTCCATCCAGGCTCACCCCAACAAAGCAGAGGCCGAGCGTGGTTTCGCCGCCGAAAATGCAGCAGGCATCCCGCTTGATGCCTTCAACCGCAATTTTAAGGACGACAACCACAAGCCCGAAATGATGACGGCGTTGACGGATTTTTGGCTCTTGCACGGGTTTACAGCGCTCGATACCATCCAGCAAAACCTCCAACAAACCCCAGAATTGCAAAGCCTGTTGGCCTATTTTGACGGCCAATCCATCCAACCCCTTTATGCCCAGGTCATGGGCATGCCGCAGGCGGAGATTGATGATTTGTTGCAACCTTTGGCCGAGCGGCTGTTGCCTTTGTTGGCTGCCGATCAATTGCCGAAAGCCTCGGCGGATTATTGGGCGGCGCGGGCCTTGCGCGATTTCAGAATTCCCTCTGGCCGCTACGATCGGGGCGTGATTTCCATTTATCTGATGAACGTGGTCAATGTGCAACCTGGGCAGGGGATTTTTCAAGATGCCGGAGTGCTGCACGCTTATCTGGAAGGGGTCAACGTAGAATTGATGGCCAATTCTGACAATGTTTTCCGAGGTGGCCTCACCGATAAATACGTGGATGCGGATACATTGATTCAGCACCTTTCTTTTGAGCCGATTGAGCCACAAGTATTTGCTGGAGAAATGATCAGTGATACCCTGATTCAGTTCAAAACCCCTGCGCCTGATTTTGAGTTGAGCTTGATTCGACTGAGTACTGGAAAAAAACATGTACAAGATTCCACCACTGGCCCGGAAATTTTGTTGGTATTGCAAGGAGATGTGCAGGTCAATGGCGATTTGCAAATTGGTAAAGGCCAAAGTTTATTTTTTCCTGCTGGAAGCCAGTATACTTTGAGCGGTAATGCCGAAATTTACAAAGCAGGGATGCCTTAAATTCTGCTTATGAGAAAACTGATGGTATTGGCCACACTCATGCTGGTATTTAGCATGGGCAAGGCTCAAAAGATTTACGAATCGTTTGACGATTTTGCTCCACTTCTGGCGCAAACCCAAAACGATACGACCTATGTGATCAATTTTTGGGCAACTTGGTGCGCTCCCTGTGTGAAGGAATTGCCTTATTTTGAAAAATTGCATCAGGCAATGGCTGCTCAAAAAATCAAGGTTATTCTGGTCAGTTTGGACTTTCGTAAAGATTTGGAATCCAAACTAAAACCTTTTTTGGAACAAAGGCAAATTTCTGCTTCAGTCGCAGCGTTAGTAGACAGCAGGCAAGGACAGTGGATCGATAAAATTGATCCCAGTTGGAGTGGTGCAGTGCCTGCTACGTTGGTATATCGCGGGACCCAAAGACAGTTTAAAGAGGGGGAATTTGAAAATTTTGAGGATTTGCAGCAGTTTGTTCTCCATTTTTTTGACCCTAAAAACTAAATCCTGCGTCATAAACATTGGTACGGATGTACTCAAAATATGAAATTCGACTGCGATGAAAACAAAAACAGGTTTTGGAATCGGTTTTTTTGCCAGTGTTCTTTTCCTGCTGACTTTAATTCCATTTGGCCCCACCAATCCCGGTTTGAAGGTAGGAGATATTGCTCCCGACTTTCAACTAAAAAGCACCACCGGGAAAATGGTCACCCTGAAGGACTACAAAAACGTCAAAGGCTACATTGTAGTATTTACTTGTAACACTTGTCCTTACGCCCAGGCTTACGAACAACGCATCATCGACCTGCACAATAAAATGGCACCCATGGGTTGGCCAGTAGTGGCCATCATGCCCAACGACCCCAGCGTACAGCCGGGAGATGGTTTCGACAAAATGGTGGAACGCGCCAAAGAGAAAAACTATCCCTTTGAATACCTGTTGGACGATGGCCAAAAAGTATTCCCAGCTTATGGTGCCGTGCGTACCCCCCACGTTTTTTTGTTGGACAAAGACCGCAAAGTACGTTACATCGGTGGGGTAGACGACAATAGCGAAGACGAAACCCTGATCACCCGCCGCTATGTGGAAGAAGCCATTGCCGCCGTGGAGAAAGGGATCGAGCCCAACCCCAACTTGACTAAAACGGTGGGTTGTATGATTAAAGTGAAAAAATAAACGCTTGGCCTGTGTTTGAATTTGTGCTAATTTTGCACACCAATTTAAACACAGGCCAAGTCGTTGTACAGCATGGATTCCATTAGTTTAAACAAATACATCTCGGACACGGGGATTTGCTCACGCCGGGAAGCAGACAAATTTATTGAAACCGGACGGGTGCTGCTCAATGGGGTAGTGGCCGTAAAAGGCAATCGGGTAGCCGAAGGAGACGAAGTATTGCTCGACGGCAAAGCCCTGCGCAACAATCCCAAACGCATCTACATCGCTTTCCACAAGCCGCGTGGCCTCACCTGTACCACCGACCTGCGCGACAAGACCAACGTCATCAGCTACATCAACCACCCACAGCGCATTTTTCCCATCGGTCGCCTCGACAAAGATTCCGAAGGCCTGATCTTTTTGACCAATGACGGCGACATTGTCAACAAAATCCTGCGCTCTCGCAATGGCCACGAAAAGGAATACATTGTAGTGGTGGACAAAGAGCTGGCACCGGATTTTGTAAAGAGAATGAGCAATGGCATCCCCATTTTGGGCACTACCACCAAAAAATGTATGGTGGAGAAAAAAGGACGGGCCATTTTTAGAATTATCCTGACCCAGGGCTTGAACCGCCAGATCCGGCGCATGTGCGAGTACCTGGGCTATGATGTGATCAAGTTGAAACGCACCCGAATCATGTCGATCAAATTGGACGATCTGGCCCCGGGCAGGTGGCGGTATTTCAGCGAAGCTGAGATGTTGGAGATTGAGGCGTTGTTGGAGGAGAGTACGAATAGTTATGAGTGAAAAGTGAAAAGTGAAAAGTGAAAAGTGAAAAGTGAAAAGTGAAAAGTGAAAAAAATGCGCTTTCACTTTAATTCCAAACTTTAAGCTCAGAAAAACTAATCCAAACAGCTGAAAAACAACTGGTATACCCGTTTTTCACTTTTCACTTTTCACTTTTACATCATCTTAATAGCCCGTACAAAATAGGTCAGGACAAAAGGCAATGCCAGCCAGAACCACTCGTCGGCTACGGCAAAGAGGATGATCATCGCTACCAAAGAGATCAAAAAGAGCAACCAGTCTTTGGTGGTGGAGGTATTTGTAACTTCTTCCATTTTTCAATGTTTTGTTATGCGAGGCGAAGGTAAAAAAAAGCTTCGTAAACTCACACCATCACACCCACACTTTCACACTCAAACCTAGTACGTATTCGTGGGTGGCGCAAAAAACGGTGCCATGTCCTTTTCCTTAAAGCTGCTCATAAAACTCAGCATCGCCTTATTGATGGCTTCGTTGGCTGGTTTTTTGCGGTTCCAGATTTTTCGGATGTCGTTAAAACGGTCGGTTACCCCTTGGGTGATGCGGGGATCGAGTGCATCGGCGCGCATTTTGAGGTCGAGCAATTCGGCATGGAGGCCGTGTTTGTAAACAATGGCGTCCTGAGTACCCCGGTGTGCAGGTTGGGTAAGCCCTTGTTCCCAATCGTTGATTTTGGCAATGATGTCACGAGCAGTGCCTACCATTTCGCCATGTTCGCTGGATTGTTCGTATAGTTTCAGCAGGCCATCCAGCCAGTTGCGCCATTCTCGGCGATTGCTAATGGTGCGGTGCATTTCCCGGATGATGTTTTCCATTTCCTCCAGTTTCAGGCCCTGGAGGGCGTAATCTTCGGGTGTTCCTACGATTTTGGGATTGGCCCTCACCATGGCTTTGGCTACCACGGTGTCTTTTGCCCCGTACAACACGATCGAGTATTCCCCCGGAGGTACCATACTGCCCCGGAGGTCACCCATGATGAAGAGTTCGGGAATACCCGGCAGCATGTTGCGCCGCAAGTCCCAAACCAGTCGATTCAGCCCTTTTTGATGGGGCAAATTGGGTTGTCCCAGTGCAACATTGGTTAGTTCGTGGATGGAATCTACCCAACTGGTGTATTTGCGCATCACCTTGCCCTGGGCATTGCGGATTTCCAGGCTCAGGCTGTCGATTTCTTCAGGCAAAATAAAACTGATGGTCATGCCCTCTGCGGAGTTGCCTACGCTGGAGGCTAGGGTGGGGTCATCCTGTTGCTCCCCCGCAAAACGGTAAGCTGTTTTGGGCGGGCAAAGGGCAATGCCCGTTTTGCCCATGATGGTTTGGTTGTAGTGAAAACAAGCCAAATCGTCGAGCACCCAGATGCCTCTTCCAGCGGTAGAAGCAATCAAATCATTGTCGTGGACCTGGAGGTCAGTAATGGCACAAACTGGCATATTCAGCTGGAATGGATGCCAATGTTCGCCCCCGTTGATGGAGATGAAAAAGCCCGACTCGGTTCCAGCGTACAATAAGTCTTTTTGCAAGGGGTCTTCACGCACCACCCGCACAAAGTCGTTGATGCCAAAACCCGAAGAGATTTGGGTCCAATTGCGCCCATTGTCGGTAGTGCGGAAAACGTATGGTTTGCGGTCGCCAAAACGATAACGACACGCTACAATGTAAACGGTATTGGGGTCGTGTGGGGACACTTCGATGGAGTTGATCAAGCCTTCGGGCAAATTCTTGGGCGTGCGGTCTTCCCAGGATTTGCCCTCGTTGCGGGTGAAATGCACCCGACCATCGTCGGTACCCACCCAAATCACCCCTTCCTTGTGCGGCGAAGGAGCAATGTAACTGATGGTATTGTAATTTTCGGCCCCAGCCCCTTCGTTCAAAAAAGGGCCACCACCTTCCGTTTGATGGGTCGTATCGTTGCGGGTGAGATCAGGGCTGATCTCACTCCAGCTGAGGCCCCCATTTTCGGTTTTTAGCACCTTTTGTGCCCCGTGGTACAAGACTTTTGGATTTTGTGGAGAAATCACCAGTGGTGCATTCCAATTGAAACGGTACTTCAAATCGCGGGGGCGGGTAGCCAAGGCGATTTCGGGGTAGGCCATGATGTCTTTGCTCGTCTCAGTTGGGCGATGCCAAGCGCTGACGTTGCCTTGGTAGTTGGTGCCGTAAATCCATTCTGGGTGATTGGGATCGAGGGCAAGGAAGGCACTTTCACCTCCGGCCACCTGGTACCAATTGTTGCCCAAAACTTCGGAACCACTGACCCGACTGGGAATGCCCATGGCACCATAATCCTGTTGGGCGGTATAAATATGGTAGGGAAAACCATTGTCACAAGTCACCCGATAAAATTGGCCAGTAGCTTGGTTATTCTGGGAAGTCCAGGATTTGCCACCATTGAAAGAGATGCAAGCGCCACCATCGTTGGCGAGAATCATCGCCTGAGGGTTATTTGGGTTGACCCACAAATCGTGCTGATCGGCGTGCGGACTAGGTAAGCTATTAAAAGTTTTGCCCCCATCCATCGACTTGAGCAGTGGAATATTGAGCACGTAAAGGATGTCTTTATTTTTAGGGTCGGCTACGATCTTGTTGAAGTACCAGGCTCGGGCATAAGTTTGGCGATCGTTGTTCACTTGTTGCCAGGTGCTGCCACCATCTTCTGAGCGGAAAATCCCTCCGTCGTGCGCTTCAACTACAGCGTATAAACGATCAGAATTGCTGGGGGCAATACAAATCCCAATTTTACCCATACTATCGGGTAAACCCTTTTCCAGTTTCACCCAGTTCTCTCCTGCGTCGGTAGATTTATACAAGCCTGAACCTTTGCCCCCGCTGCGTATGTACCAGGGACTGCGTTGGTGATCCCACATAGAAGCGTACAAAATTCGGGGATTTTGGGGATCCATGACCAGATCGGCTGCACCGGTACTGGCATTGACTGCCAGGATATTTTTCCAGGTTTTCCCTCCATCGGTAGATTGATACACGCCCCGTTCCTTACTGTCTTTGTACAAAGCACCTTGTACCGCTACGTACACCAAATCGGGATTGTTGGGATGAATACAAATGTCGGCAACGTGTTCGGATTGCACCAGTCCAGTGTGCTCCCAGGTTTTTCCACCATCAACAGACTTGTAAACACCATCGCCCGTGGAAGTCATTACTCCTCGCACAGCGTGTTCACCCATGCCAACGTACAGCACATTGGGGTCAGAAGGGGCAATGGCGATGGCTCCGACCGAACCACTTTGGAAAAAACCGTCCGAAATGTTGAACCAACTCCAGCCAGCGTCTTCGGTTTTCCAAAGACCACCACCCGTGGAGCCGAAATAATAGACCATCGGATTGTTAGGAAGCCCTACAGCAACTACACTGCGCCCACCCTGGTAGGGGCCGATGCTGCGCCACTTGAGCGCTTGATAAAATGCGGCATGAAAGGGGCGGTTTAAACCCCCTAAGCCTTGATACTTGTTTTGAGCCGACGCAACTTGGGAATAAAGTACAACGTATACTATTGCGATGCCGGCTACGAGTAATTTTCTCATAGTTGTCGCTTTGCCTTCCCTGTTCATGGGGGGAATGATTCAAGGTTAGATTACAGTGTTAAAAAATTTGGGTTTCGGGGACAAATAACCCTGAACGGATACGATTTGTATTAACTTGAACGATAAATAAGTACAGTTGCCTAGAGGGGATAAAAAAACTTTTGTCAAAAGTAGGTAAAGTTTTACAAATAACCTAGCATTCAACTCCATGAAAAGCAATATTTTGATAAGGTGCCATTATTTAACGGTAGTTTTTAGGGCGCAAGCGGGAGTAATGTTTTAGGGAATTTTTTTAAATGTGAACTGGAAATGAACTTTTAACACCAAAATTTACACCTGGTTTTATATACGTAAAACTTAGATTTTTGATACAGCTAGAGATGATTTATTTTTGTTAATGTTTTTATCACTGCTGACAAAATGACTAAATACCTATTTTTTTTGACTTGTTGCTTTGGTCTGATCGGTTTGCCCGCTCAATCCAGGTTGGATGTTTTGCTGAGCCAAGACCCGGTTTTTGCCTCAGCAATGGACAGTTTGAAAGCAGGAAGTCCTCATGCTGCCGTAACGATGTTGAATCAGGCCAAAGCGCAGTTCAAAGTGGAAGAAAAATGGGGCAAGTATGCGGGTTCGCTGCTGGTTTTAGGCAAAATTTATTTTCATCAGCAACTTTTGGATAGTGCCTTGCTGGTTCTGCACGAAGCACTTTCCGTGGGGCGACGGGTGGGGAATGAGCGACTAGCTGCCAATACTGAAGAGGGAATGGCTAGAATTTACATGGCCAAACGTGAATATCCCCAAGCCATGCAGCATTACCGCAGTTTTGCCAATTGGTGTTTGGTGGCTGGCATTCCTAAAGCTAAGGTGGAGACCTGTTTACAAATGGTACAGATTTATACCCGCAGCATTGAGCCGGATAGCATTCTGCGATACATGCGTTTGGGGCAAAGTTTTGCCAAAGGCCACAATTTTCCCGTTTTGCAGTACAAACTCAATCAATTGGCGGGTATCGGCTGGAACAATTGGGGGCGGCCCGACTCAGCATTGTTTTATTACCACAAAAGTTTGGCCTTGTTGGAGCAGTTTCCTAAAGATGGCAAAGAAACCAATGTCTACCTGAGTATTGCCCATGTTTTTTTGGACAATCACAACCCCAAAAGAGCCCGAAAGTACCTCGATCTAGCGCGTAAATCAGCAAAAGAAAGCACCTTACCTTTTTTAAATGCCATGATTTTGTATTATGAAGGGCTAACCCTAACGGTAGAGAAAAAAGATTCAGTGGCAGTTGTGGTTTTGGAAAAAGCATTAAAAGCCTTTAAAAAATTACCCAAGCCAGAGAAACACCAGCTGATGCAAGCACGCAGCTTAAAAGCGCTGGCCGAAGCCCATCATGGATTGGGGAATGATGAAAAAGCCCTCAGCTACCTGCGATATGCTAAAACATTGAACGTGAAGTTATTTAAGCGTTACAATGAAATGCAAAGTGAGTTGATGGAAGCGGCCATCTTGAGCGAACAGGACGCTATTAGTGCCTCGGATGAATTGTTGATGGAAAATCTGGTGTGGGCCAAAAAATCTGCCAATTTGAATTACCAGATCAAAGTATACGAAACCCTGGCCGCCAATGCCCGGAAAAACAACAACCTGGAGAAGGCCATGATTTACCTGGATAAGGCCAATGCCTTGAAAGAAAAAATGGATCCGCTTCAACAAGCTAGCCTGCTCAGTAACAGCGAATTGGCCAAAGAGGAACAATCAGTCCAGCAGTTGGAAACCTCCAATGTTGATAAAACCATACGTTTGCGGCGTACCCAAATCAGAGCTGGAATGGTAGTGCTGGTACTTTTGGGGCTTACACTTGCTTCAATTTGGTTCTATCGGCGCAAACGGGCACAAGCGGCGCAGTTAGCGGTGGAAAAACAACAAGTCGAAGTGGCACTACAAGAAAAAGAACTGCTGCTCAAAGAAATCCACCACCGGGTAAAAAACAACATGCAGGTCATTTCCTCCTTGCTCAATTTGCAATCCAGGGGAGTACAAGACCCGGTGGCCCTCAAAGTGATGCGGGATGGCCGGGATCGGGTCCGCTCCATGGCGCTGATTCACCAAACCCTTTATCAAAACAACGACTTCAGCAATGTCGCTACAGCCGACTACTTCCACAAACTGGCCGAAAACCTCTTTCATACCTATAATATTGACCAGCAACGGGTGCAACTGGTGTCGAGCATTGAACCCCTGAAGTTCAATGTCGACATCATGATCGCCCTGGGGCTCATCCTCAATGAACTGATCAGCAATACCTTGAAATATGCCTTCCCGAATGAACAAGCTGGAGAGGTGCGAATTTCCCTGTCTGCCAATGCCGATCAAGTGGAGTTAAAGGTGGAGGACAATGGCATTGGTTTTCCAAGTAACTTTGCACCAGATACATCGCGCTCCATCGGCTTTTCGCTGATTCACGCCTTTACGCAAAAACTGGGTGGTTCCTTACAACTGAACAATGCAGAACAGGGTGCGAGAGCGAGTCTGATTTTTCCAATCAATAATGCTACTTTAGCGGCATGAGCAAGTTTTCCGTCCTGATTGTAGAAGATGAACCAATGATTGCGCACGACCTGGAAGCCGCGCTCAACAACCTGGATTATTCCGTGTGCGGGATCGCCTACAATCCCACCATGGCTCTGGATAAATTGGCTCAACGTCAGGCCGATCTGGTCATTCTGGATGTGCACCTGGGCGCTGGCCAGACCGATGGCATTTCGATCGGGCAGGTTATCCACGATAAGTATCACCTGCCCTTTATTTACCTGACTTCCTTCAGCGACCGCGCTACCCTGGATCGAGCGAAACAAACCTACCCCATGGCCTATTTGGTCAAACCCTTTGAAGAGGACGAACTTTTCCGCACCCTCGAAATCGCCCTGCATACCTACAGTCGCCTCAATCCCAGTACCAGCAGCGACCTGCAACGTTTCAACGCCCAGCTCAGCGAGCCACTCAGCACCAAAGAAATGGAAGTACTAGCCGATTTGCTGGCCTGCATGACCAATCGGCAAATTGCGGAAAAACATTTTTTGAGCGTGAATACGATTGGCACGCACGTGAAGAATATTTTTGGGAAATGTGGGGTGAATGGAAGGATGGAGTTGATGAAAAAAGTGAAAAGTGAAAAGTGAAAAGCAGGTACACCAGCAGCCTTTCAACTGTTTCTAGTGCTTTTTCATGCCTGAAGTTTAGCATTAAGTGTTAAATGTATTTTTTTCACTTTTCACTTTTCACTCATACAACAAATACTTCTTCCGCATCTCCTTGTACTTCGACAGCCCTGGCTCCCAGCTCTTGCGGATTTCCTTTTCCTTTTTTCCCGCCATGATCTGTTCTTTAAATTTTTTGGTGCCCGCCAAAAAGTCGATGTTGCCCATTTGGCGGCTTTGGCTGCGGTCGAAGAATTTTTCTTTGATCGGATAAGCCTTGTATAGGTCGATCATCCAGCGGATGTTGATGCGTCCTTTTTTGCGGAAGGAATCCAGCTTGTATTCCCGTAAGTCGAGGCCATAGCAGGCCTGATCCTGGTGCAGCGGCGTTTCCGACATGCCCTTGAGGCTCACCGGGGTGAAGGAAAAATCGAACTTGCCCTTCAGTGCAGGGGCCCCCAAGACCGTAAAAGGCATATAAGTACCCCTGCCTTGGCTCAGAATAGTGCCTTCAAACAAACAAAGTGAAGGATACAGCAAGATCGACTGCTGCGTGTTCAAATTGGGCGAAGGAGCCACCGGCAAGGTGTAATCCATGCCGTGGGTATAATTTTTGAGTGGAATGATTTTGAGTTTGCACTGCTGTTTGTTGGCAATCCAGCCTTCGCCGTTGATCATTTGGGCAAATTCGCCAATGGTCATCCCGTGGGTGATGGGGATCGGAAAACGGCCAATGCCCGACTCCAGGGCCATGTCCAGAATGGGGCCGTCCACAAAATCGTTGGGATTGGGCCGATCCAGAATGACCAGTTCTTTGCCTGCCTCGGCACAGGAGCGCATGGCGTCGCGCAGGGTGTTGATGTAGGTGTAAAAACGGCAACCTACATCCTGGATGTCAAAAATGAGCACATCAATTTGGGCCATTTCCTCCGGGGTAGGGCGGCTTTTTTTACCGTACAATGAAACGATTTTGATGCCCGTTTTGGGATCCACTTCGTCGGCTACATGATCGCCATTGCTGGCGTTGTTGCGAAAACCGTGTTCGGGACCGAAGATGAGTTTGATGTCTACACCCAGTGCTTGGAGGGTATCTACACTCAGTTTTTTGCCAATGATCGAGGTTTGATTCACCAACATGCCCACTTTTTTGCCTTTTAAGTAAGGCAAGTAGGTGTCTATTTGCTCAGCGCCGGTCAGGATGGGTTCATCAGGGCCCTTGAAAAAAACACTACATAGGAGTAAAAGCGGCAGCCAAAGCAGTTTCATGAGTGGCAGATTAAATGGTTAGTTAAAACTTCGATGGTCAAAAGTAGGAAAAAATGGTTTATTCCACCACTTCATAAATCCGTACGGGCTGCGTTTTATTTTTTACAACCACATCCTCTTTGCGTTGACAAACGAAAGCTTGTTTGATCAATTGATAGGTGTTTTCGCCCACCAGTACTTCTCCCGGCCCGCCATTGGACTGGATGCGTTGAGCAGTATTGACCACATCGCCGATAACGGTGTAATCGAGGCGTTTTAGGGAAACCGAACCAATGTTGCCCGACACCATTTCCCCGCTGTTGATGCCAATCGACACATTGGGGCTATACGCGACTCCCACATTTTCTTCCCTCTGGATGGCACAAATTTGTTTGACTACCGCCAAAGATGCCTCTACTGCTTTATCCGCATGAAAATCGCCTCTAAACACCGCCATCACCGCATCGCCCATAAATTTATCGACATAGCCACCGTGATTGGTTACCTCTTTGACAATCAGGTCGAAATATTTGTTCAAAATTGTGACGACCACATCCGGCGCTTCGTTTTCTGCAATGGCGGTAAACCCACAAATGTCAATAAATACAACCGAGGCTTCGATGGTTTCATTGGAAAAAAGACTTCGTTCAAAATCACAGCAGGCCATAAAATTCAAAACGGTGGGGTCGACGTACATCTTCAGAATGTTATTTTCCCGCAGGGCTTGAACCGTATTTTGCAATTGACTCACATAACTCAGGGTTTTGTCAATCGTGGTTTCGAGGTCTTCAAAGTTGATGGGTTTGCACAAAAAATCAAATGCCCCCCGATTCATGGCCAGACGAATATTGTCCATGTCGCCGTAGGCAGAAACAATTACCGTTTTGATCAAAGGATTGATTTCGTGTAGTTTGAGCAAAAGGCTGAGGCCGTCCAGCTTGGGCATATTGATGTCGCTCAGGATGGTATGAATGGTAGGATCGCTCTTGATGATTTCGAGGGCTTCCAAACCATCGCTCGCAAAAAAGAACTCGTATTTACCTTCGCGGATTTGGCGACGTAATTTTTGTTTGATCAGGATTTCCAGATCTTGCTCATCATCAACAACGAGGACTTTATTCATGAAGCCTTTCTTTGAGGTTGCTAAAATCGATGGGTTTGGTCAGGAAGTCATCAGCACCTAGGACATTGGCCCGTTCGCGGTTTTCCTTGTCACCATATGCGGTGATCATGAATACTTTAGGGGGCGCTTCGGGGTAGATTCCCCGCACTCTCCTCAACAATTCCAATCCACTCATGCCTGGCATATTGATGTCGGACAAAATCAGGATGATGTTGCTGCCCTTTTCTTTCAGCAATTCCATGGCTGATTCGCCGGAGTGCGCAAATTCAAAAGTAAAAACTTTATCCCGGATTTCCTTTCGAAACTTCTGTTCGAAAAGTGCGCGGATGTCGGTTTCATCGTCAACAACTAAGATGCTCATTTTAAACTGGTTTTAGTGTGTTATTTAAGCGGTAATTCGATGATAAAGGTAGTTCCCTGGCCTTCCACCGATTCCACGCTGAGGTTTCCCTGGTGTCCTTTTGTAATGATTTCGTAACTGAGTGACAAGCCCAATCCCGTTCCTTCTCCACTTGGTTTGGTGGTGAAAAAAGGTTGAAAAATTTTGTCCTGCAAAGCCATGGGAATACCGAGGCCGTTGTCACTGATCCTGATTTCGATACCCTGGTCGTTCACCTTGCTACTGGCGATGACTTTGGGTAGATAGTCTTTATCCACACCTAACTTTTGTCGTTGGCCAACGGCATAAAAAGCATTGTTGAACAAATTGAGCAAAACCCGGCCCATGTCTTGTGAAACCAAGGTAACCAAAGGTAGTTGATCTGCCAGTTGTAAAGCGTAATCGGCCTGAAATCCCTTGATTTGAGCCCGCAAACCATGGTAGCTCAGACGTAGGCATTCATCGATGAGGGCATTCAGGTCAGTCGCTGTTTTTTGGCCAGGACTGGTGCGGGAATGTTCCAGCATGTTTTTGACAATGCTGCTGGCGCGTTTGCCATGGTGGTTGATTTTATCCAGATTTTGTTTCAGATCGGTGGCGATACTTTGTACTTCTTCCGTATTACCCTGATTGATCTCTGTTTGTAGTTCATCGATCATTTCACTGCTGACTTCGGCAAAGTTGTTGACAAAGTTGAGTGGGTTTTGGATTTCGTGGGCAATGCCTGCGGTGAGTTCACCGAGGGAGGCCATTTTTTCGCGTTGAACGAGTTGGGTTTGGGTACTGCGTAAGGTTTCGAGGGATTGTTGGAGTTCGGTGGTGCGTTCAGCTACCTGACGCTCAAGGGTTTCGTTTTGGGTGGCGAGTAGTTCTTGTTTTTCCTGCTCCTGCGCCAGGGTGCGTTGGGAGAGCAGCTCCACTTCCTTTAACTTTTTAGCTAAGGATTGGCTGGCGAAAGAGGACTCTAATGCAAGGTAAATGGAAACTGCTACTGGTATGCTGATAAACCCCAGGTTGATCGCCAAATGGCCCCAAATCCAATTGGGCCCAGCCGGGAGGTAGCCCCAAGCAAACAAATTGAACAGGGAGAAAAAGAGCCCATAAGCAATTGTCCCATTCAGGATGATCCTTGCCCCCCTGTGGTTCTTCCGGAAAGCCACCCAAGCGATGCGGCCAATTTCGAAAACAATCAGGATATTAGCAACAGTAAAGCCCAGGTTGTTGCCATTTTGGTAGTTGGCATACAAAATGAACGAACTTGCACATAAATAGAACATTAAAAACCAGTAAATTAGACCTTTGGGAGTGCTGAAAATAGCGTAGGCTCCTTGTAAAAAGAAAAACAAGCTGAGCCCATATGAAATGGTCACGGTGCCGAGGAAAAACATTTTAGTACTGGCCAAGTCCACATGTCGATACACCATTGAGATGAAAAAAAGCGAAAATAGATTAACCAAGGCAAACAAAAAGAAATACAAATTGGCCTTGTCTTTTTTATTAAAGCGAAAAAGGGCAAAATGGATCACTGCCAAAATCAGGTAAAGGCCAAAACGACCAAATTCAAAATAAGGAGTGAGGTCATTGAGTAAATACCTGGCCAGGTTTTTAATTTCGATTAAATGCAAGGAAAGTGCAACATTTGGTCGATCTGCAAAAACAACGTACGGCAGATTTTTTTGCACCGCAAAACGAACCGCTAATACCTGCATTCCAGCTCGTTTCAGGGGAAGCCCTACAGAAGTCCCATTCCTGGGGGTAAAGGCCAATACCTTCCCATTTTGATCGGCTATTTTTCCAAAGCTGCCAATCCTATTGCCATTTAAAAATATTTCTGAAGCCCCGGTTTGGGACACAAGGCAGGCCAATGTTTTTTGTGTTAAACTGCTATCGATAGTGAACTTGAGCCGAAACCATACTATTTTGGACTCCCAGAGTTCAGGGATGTTTTTGAAGTCTTGAGAGGGATCAATGGGCACCCATTGGGCGTCATCGTATGCTGTTTTCGCCCATTCGGGATCATCTCCCGCCTGCATTTTCCAGCCCTGATTGAGTACGAAACCTTGGGAAGGGATAGAATCGATGGGCACCAAACCCGACTTTTGAGCAAAAGCAGAAAGGCTAGACAAAAACAAAAACAGCGTAAAATATCTCATAATCAGGCATTGGTGCTTGGAAAAGTTCAATTTAAAGGTAGTTACAAATGATCAGGAGATAGGAGGATTTTTTCCCAATGGTTAGGATTTGTTTCCGAATGGATAGAAATGGACTCCGAATGGATGTGCATTTGAAGTGCGTTTAAGGCGTATTGAAAAACATGAGTCATCCCCAATTTTTTCATAAACACTACAAGAGCGACATTTCTTTATCACAAAGAAAAAAAAGAGGACACAAAGGACACAAAGCGAAGCGTCGTCTACGTCTAACTCTGTGTCCTTTGTGCCTCTTTGTGTTTTCTTTGTGAAAATTATGTCGCTTTGGAATTATTTTGAAAATCCGGGACGACGAATGTTTCCATGGTACGAATTCCCAATTCACACCTGCTTGCTGAACTGTTCAATCGCTTTCACCAAGGTATCCAATTCGCGCGTCGTGGTGTACACATTCGGCGTCAGGCGGACCCCTTTGATGTTTTCCCACTCAATAGCTACGTTGTGGATTTTATAGTTTTGGTGTAAAAAATTGGAGACTTCGGCAGGTTTTTTCCCCTCCACGGTAAGCAAACCAATGGCGCAGCCATATTCGAGCTTGAGCGAGGTTTTAACTTTCACCTTGGGCATGGCATTGGCTTTTTCCGCCCAGTAGTTTTTCAGGTAATGCAGACGTTTTTCTTTGCGCTCGCCCCCGATCATCTCGTGGAAATCGATGGCCTGATTGATGCCCTGCTCAATGGCAAAAGAGCGGGTGCCCAGGTTTTCAAACTTGCGAATGTCTTCACTTTCCGCATCTGGGGCAGCCAACAACGGGTATAGGTTTTTGATTTTTTCCTTCTTTACATACAACATCCCACTGCCAAATGGGGCACAAAGCCACTTGTGCAAACTGGTGCCGAAATAATCGCAATCCAAATCAGCCACCGAATATTGGAAATGGGCAAAAGTATGCGCGCCGTCGACCAGCACTTCAATGCCCCGTTTATGGGCTTCTTTCGCAATTTCTTTGACGGGTAAAATCTGCCCCATCCAGTTGATGAGGTGGGTGATTTGCACGACCTTGGTTTTGGCGCTGAACGCGTCCACATAACTTTTGACCAGGTAGTTTTTATCTTCGGAAGGCAATTCCAGATTGATCCATTTCAGGACGATGCCATCCCGTTTTTCCCGTTGTTTCCAGGCATTGATCATGTTGGGGTAATCCTGTTTGGTCAGCACCACCTCATCACCAGCTTGCAGGCGCAGGCCAAAAATGACGGTTTCCAGGGCTTCAGAGGAGTTGCGGTTGATGGCCACTTCGTCTTGAGAGACACCAGCCAAATCAGCCAAACGGCGGCGCAGGGGTTCACGGCCTTCGTCCAGGGTGCGCCACATGTAGTAGGAGGGTGTTTCGTTGCTCAGGCGATTGTAGCGCTCGACGGCCTCTTGTACCACCTTGGGTTGCGGGCAAACGCCACCATTGTTGAGGTTGATCAGGGCCGATGAAACGGTATAAGCCTGGCGGACCTGGTACCAAAAGGTTTCATCCTGGATGCTGTCTTCCAGACTTGTGGCATTGATGCGCTCGATGCTCTGCAAAAAGCTCTTACCCTGAGCACTGTCTAAAAAAGGTGGAGTAGCACCTAAGGCGGCTAATGCACTGAATTTTTGGAGGAAATTCCGACGTGTAGTCATGGCAAATTTGGTTTTTCCGTTTGGTGTTTATTTGTCTAGGACAAGATAACGAAAAAATGCAAATCCGCTTTGAGGAGTGACGAATAACTCGAATGACGAATGACGAATTTTAGGCTGTCTGGAAATTCGTCATTCGTCACTCGAATCATTCGTCATTTGTCTTATCCTAAAAAGCTCGCCACTTCAGTTTTCAAGGCTTGTAGCGCTTTTTCAGAAGCCCCCCCACCACGTTGGCTAGAGATGCTGATGATGTTGTCGTGCAATTGGCGGGCGTCGGCTTTGTTGTCCAATCCTTCGGATGCATGGGCTATCACGTTTAGGGTGTCATCACCCGCCATTTTGATGATTTGCCACAATTGTGGTGAGAGGTAAATTTGTTGGGTCACATTGTGCTCGTACTCCTGCCGGATGTTCAGCATCAAAGCCAGTTTGTATTCGGCGATGTTCACACCGTCAGGGCGAAGGCGCATCAACAGGTTTTCGGGTGCAATGCGTTCGCAATAAAGCGCCATGCGCTCATAAGCTTGTAATCGTATGGTGAGCAGACTATCATTAGCGGGAAGTGCCGTAGGTGTTTGTTGAACGGGCAGGGGGAGCGCTGCCCGGGACTCAAAGTAGCTTTTTAATAAATCTTTGAGAATGGCGTACACAATCAAGGCTGCAATGGCAAATTTCAAAACCTCGAGCAAAGCGGGCATCAAATCCATAGTTAATTTTTTTCTGATAAAAACAGCTGTAAAGGTAGCGGCTTACAACGATTTTCCTGAAATTTTTCTTGTGCACACAACTAAAAAAGCACTAATGGTGTTTCAAAAATTGTATCTTTGCACTTAGATTCAATCTAAATAAACTACAGCATGAGCGAAGTGTTGACTGAAGCAAAACCGATTACGCTAACCGCTGGCGCCGTTAAACAACTACAACGCATCAAAGCGGAACAAAATATTCCCGACCACTATGCCCTGCGCATCGGTGTGAAAGGTGGCGGCTGCTCAGGGTTTTCCTATATGTTGGGATTCGATGAGCCCAAAGACAACGATTCCACTTACGAGATCGAAGGTGTCAATGTGTTGATGCAAAAAAGCCACGCCATTTACCTGCTAGGAATGGAAATTGACTGGCAAGAGGGTTTGGAAAACCGTGGATTCGCCTTCAATAATCCGAATGCCAAGGAAACTTGTGGCTGTGGAACTTCGTTTTCGGCGTAAGAGGAACACTGTGTAATGCCAAAGCGGCATTTTATTATCACAGAGGAAAAAAAGAGGGCACAAAGGACACAGAGATAAGCGTCGTCAACGTCTAACTTTGTGTCCTCTGCGCCCTCTTTTTTTTCCTCTGTGCTAATTAAAGTGTCGCTTTTGTTTCATCCTGATGCCCAAATACCTATCGAAACAAAAGGTAAGCCAAAACCAAGGTTACTATAATATTAAAAAACTGAGCGATCAAAAACGCCCAAAACGGCTTCCTAAATCCATCCTTAAACAGATCGGAAAACTTCGTTTCCAAACCAATACTCGTAAAAGCCAATCCAAACCACAAAGTCTGAATATTCTTCAAATGCCCCTTTACTTCCTTGACGGTATCGGGTTCCAGGATGAAAGAAAAGATCAGAGAGGCTACCAGAAAGCCCAACACAAACTTGGGGAAACGATCCCAAATTATTTTGACGGTTGGTTTTTCTACTTTCATTCCCTCAGACTGTTTACCAGTCAAAGTCCAGTACAAGCTGATGAAAAAGGCTGCGATACCCAGCAATACATTTTGTGAAAACTTCACAATGGTGCTTACTTCCAACGCCTTTTCACCTACCATTGTGCCCGAAGCAACCACTGCACCCGAGGTATCGATGGTACCACCCAACCAGGCACCGGTAATTTCTTGTGAAAGTCCCATATAGTTGGCTAGCATCGGCATAAAGATCATCATCGGGATGGCCACGATCAGTACGATCGACACGACAAAGGACAATTTTTTGCTGTCGCCATTGATTGCACCAGCGGTAGCAATCGCTGCGGACACTCCACAAATGGACACTGCACTGGACAACATGAACGACATTTCTTCATCAATTTTCCAACGGCGGCACAACCAATAAGAAAAATACCATACACTGAGCACTACCACTAGCGATTGAATCAAACCCAGGGTGCCGTTTTTGAGGATGTCCGAAAAAATCACACTACTGCCCAGCAAGACCAGGCCAATTTTAACGAACAATTCGGTAGTTAGTGCCGCGCTGAACCATGCGGGTAGTTCAAACACCTGCCGAATGATCAAACCCAGCAACAAACTAAAAATCACCGCCTCCAGATTGAGGGATTTGATGAAACCATTGCCCGCCAGGACTTGTGCAAGCAGCGTGAGCAAAAACAAGAGTGGAAATCCCTTCAAAAAAGAACCCAACTTGCCTCCAGTCAGCAGCACTCCTAGTGTTCCTCCAACGTAGACGAATAAAAACTGGGCAGCTATTTTTCCCAAATTAGCCCCAGAAAACACCCCGCCGAGTAGTTCTGAACCCGTTTTCCAACCGTAATCTGGCGCGGGTAGTACAAACAAACCAACGGCCAGGGTTATAATGGTGAATCCGATGGCGACAGAGGCCCAATCTTCGTGGAGAATAGCCCGCTTCGGAGCGCTAGAAACTTCCATTGAACTTGTTTTGTGAAGGATTGATAGATGATGCCAAAACTAGTTTAATTTTTTAATGAAGAAAATGAATGAAGAGAATATTTGAATCAGGTTCATCATTTCCCACTCTGGGGAGAAGAAGCCCCATTTTTTTGGCAAAAGCCATTTTTGCTACCCAAATTGGCATTTATTAGCCTGGAATAAGATTAGATGCAGTATCGTAAACCAAAACACTGCATATGAAAAATTTACTTTTTGGGTTGCTGGCAAGCGTGTTGATTTGTGGCAATCTATCCGGACAAACTGATGAAATCAATAAAAATAACTCCTGGCTGAAATTCGGTGTTAACCTAGGGGTTCCCACTGGTTCGATCGACAACATCAGCAATTTTGTAGGTGGACTTGAACTAAAAGCCCAATTCATGGAAACCGACCACGTTGGAATTGGTTTGGGCGTAGGCTACAACCACTTTTTTGGCAAAGGCGTTTTTAGCGATTTTGGTACGGTTCCACTAGGGGCATTTCTTCGCTTGTACCCTGATCGGGATGGCTTCTTTTTTGGCGTGGATGCTGGTCACAGTTTTGTTACCAATGCGGGTAATACAGAAGGGGGCTTCTTCATCAAACCACAATTGGGGTACCACAACTACAATTGGAACCTCTTTGCTTTTTACAATGAGGTATTCCGTAAACCTATTAATGGTGGGAATATTCCACATGCGGGGCTCGGTGCCACTTATAATCTTCATTTTAAGTAAAAATTGAGGGTAGTAGCCATTACGAGTGGTACCACAAGCGACAAAATTAGCACAAAGGACACAAACATGAGTCATCCCAAATTTTTGGAATGGCCAACCGCGGATGCGGTTGAATTTAGAATAGCCCCGGTCGTCCGGGGTCATTTTGGTAGCAAAAGGTTTTGCAACCGCGGATGCGGCTGAACTTTTTGCTCAATTAAGTTCAACCACTGCCGTGGTTGCCGCCAATTTGACCCGACGATTTACCCCGGACGACCGGGGCTATTCAAAATTCAATCGCTCCGCGATTAGGTTTATGCCCGATTTTGGCTTTTCAAAAATTCGGGATGACTCATGTTTGTGCCCTTTGTGTTAAAAAATGTCGCTTTGGTTCACTCTTGAAAAAACAGGAAGCTCTGTGTCTAAATTGGGTTGATTTCCCCAAATTTCCCCACTCTGAGTAACCACCTATTTGTCAGTTTTATCCTTGATCTCCTTCAATTGCAAAGCCGTCAACTGCTTGTTCAAGCCCGGCAGCGCTCCAGAAATCGTACTCTCCAACTTATTCAAATGCCCTTCCAGCTCCTTGCTCAGCTCCGCAAAAACCTTGTGTACACCAGCAGTTGGTTTGGCATCCCCGGATTCCAGACTGCGCCGTACCGCTGAGATCCGGTTGCCCAACTTGATCGGGAAGTTCAGCGGATCTTGCCCACTTTGGTTTTTGGTTTGGTACAAGTCCTCTTCAATTACCGTGAGTTTGGCATTCAAGTCCTTTGCTGCGGCCGTAAAACTGGCATCGGTGGTTTCCTTCATCCGCGCTTCCATTTGTTTGCGGAGGTTGCGGATGCGGATCACTGCTTCGTTGCCCGCACTTTCCTTGTCCCGGATTTTCATCGCCACCTCAAACTGCTCTTGCAAATCCGCTGCCGTGATGCCTTTCAGGTTGGGATTCATCAGGATTTGGAAGGGATAAGTTTGGCTGTACGCACCCGCGCTGAATTTGACTTGATACTGTCCCAATGGCGCTTTTGGACCATTTTGTGGGCGAGCGCCCCACAGGATCATGCCATCAAAAACGGTGGCACCAGGGTAACGCAGGTTCCAGGAGAAGGTGTTGAGCCCCGCTTCTGCGCCTGGTTTGGGTCCAGCACCGGGGCCACCAGGACCGCCTGGGCCTCGTTGAACCGGAACATTGTCGCCTTTGAAGGCCTGAATCAGTTTCCCTTGCGCATCCAGGATTTCGATTTTCACCGAGTCCATTTTTTCCTGCAAGTAATACTGGAACACTGCCGTGGTCACTCCTCGCATCGCATCGCTTGGTTTGAACAAAATGGCGGGTTGCTTGCGGTTTTCGAGCGTCAGCTGACGGAAGGGCTGGATGTCGTCCAGAATCCAAAAACCCCGTCCGTGGGTACCAAGTACTACGTCATTGTCTTTGATCACCAAATCGCGAATGGGCGTATCCGGCAAGTTCAACTGTAGGGATTGCCAGTGGTCACCTGCGTCGAATGATACGTACGCGCCATGCTCGGTGCCCAAAAACAGCAATCCTGGTCTTACGTGGTCTTCCCGCACTGATCGGGAAAAATGCCCATCGGCGATACCCGTAACGATTTTGGTCCAGGTTTTCCCGAAGTCGCGGGTGCGAAACACGTAAGGCTGACGATCGTCCACCTGATAGCGGAAGGCGGCCACGTAAGCAGTGCCAGGCTGGTGTTTGGATTCGTCAATGATGGCTACAACGGAATTTTTGGGCAAATCCTTAGGGGTGATATCCTGCCAAGATTTGCCACCATCCCGAGTGATGTGGATTTTGCCATCATCGGAGCCCGCCCAGATGGTGTTTATATCATGGTTGGAAGGAGCCAGTGCAAATACGGTCGCATAAATTTCCGGCCCATTCATGTCCTTGGTGATTTCGCCACCCGTTGGCCCGAGGGTTTCAGGGTCAGCGTAGGTCAGGTCTGGGCTGATTTTTTCCCAACTTTGCCCATCGTCTTTGGTGCGCCACACGTGCTGGGAGCAAGTGAAAAGTACGTTAGGGTCTTTGGGCGAAAACACGATCGGGTAAGTCCACTGCCAACGTTCAGGTAGGGCGCTAGCTGGCTCGCCAGAAAAAAAGCGAGGATACACTTGAATATCCCGAACTTGCCCATTGCTGCGGTCGTAGCGGGTGAGCAGTGCTCCTTGACTGCCTGCATAAAACAAGTCTTTGTTGACTGGATGTGGCGCGATGTAACCACTTTCACCACCCCCTACTTCATAATGCCAGCCGTGATTGGGGCCTCCACCCTGCATAAAATCCCAGCCGTCGCTAGGCATGGCCAGGGTACTGTTGTCTTGCTGGGCACCAGCCACATGGTAAGGCACATCGTTGGTGGTGGTGACGTGGTAAAACTGGGTGGTACAATAGTCTTGTTCCGTCCAGCTTTCGCCTCCATTGACAGAAACTACACCTCCACCATCGTCGGAGATGATCATCCGCAAGGGATTATTGGGATCGATCCACAGGTCGTGGTGATCCCCGTGCTGGGTGTTGATTTGTTTGTCAAATTTGACCCCGCCATCGGTGGATTTGTAAAAATCTACATTGAGGCAATACACACCATCCTTGTCAAACGGATCGGCATAAATGCGGGAATAATAAAAGGCACGCTGGCGGAGTTTACGCTCGTCGTTGACCTTTTTCCAGGACCAGCCTGCGTCGTCAGAGCGGTACACCCCGCCGTCATTGGCTTCGACGATGGCCCAAAGGCGGTTGTTGTCTACGGGAGACACCGTTATTCCGATTTTGCCCAAAGTGCCTGTCGGCATGCCTGGGTTGCGACTCAGGTCGATCCAGGTATCGCCACCATCGACCGATTTCCAGAGTTTGCAGTCGGGGCCGCCGCCCCACATTTTCCAGGTTTTGCGGTACACCTGCCAGGTGGTGGCATAGATGATTTTGGGGTTTTTGCGGTCGATGATCAGGTCGGCTACCCCAGCTTTGGGGCTGACATAAAGGATTTTTTTCCAGGTATTTCCGCCGTCCATTGAGCGGAATAGGCCGCGTTCCTCATTGTCGCCGTAGGGATGGCCCAGGGCACCCACGTACACGATGTCGGGATTGGTGGGATGTACCCGAATGCGGGAGATGGCCTGGGTTTCTTTCAACCCGAGGTGCCGCCAGCTTTTGCCTGCATCGGTGGATTTGTAAACCCCGTCACCTTGGGTGATGCTGCCGCGCAATTGGGTTTCACCCCCGCCAATGTAGACCACATCGGGATTGGTTTCGGCCACGGCTACTGCTCCAATCGAGGAGCAGGAAATTTTTCCATCGGTTACGGGGGCCCATTCCTGCCCGCCATCGGTGGTTTTCCACAAGCCGCCGCCCGTGGCACCGAAGTAGTACTCATTGGGTCGACCAGGACTTCCGGTACAACCTAGAGAGCGTCCGCCACGCAAGGGGCCAATGTTGCGCCATTTGAATTTTTCGAAGTATTT
>JAIYAV010000096.1 GCA_027488855.1 Saprospiraceae bacterium | reverse complement strand
CTTTTCACTTTTCGCTTTTCGCTTTTCACTGTGGTTGTTACGGATCGTAAAGGTACGACAAATCGTTTTACACAATGCAAACATGCCTGAAAATAAATTGGGTTTTGGTACGGAATAGATTGACTATCAGCTCGAAAAAAAAATATTGAGCTTGGGTGCTTTTTATAAGGGAAGAGCCGACGAACTTGACGTTAAAACCAGGAAATCTTGGCAAAACGACTTAATTGATTGATGATTAATTGAATGTAAAATTAGAATATTCCTTTTTAACGCTTAGATAGCATATGATTTACTTTTGGTTTACACAAAGTTAAACCAAACTTAATCGAACAAGTCCCCATCCACAGTAATGGTTGTGCTTTCTTTGCACCGTGATTCAAATAACCAGGAGCATGGTGTGCCATTTTGGAATTCGCCAGTACATGTTCATACCTATTTATCCCATCGAACCGCATAAGACCCAATTTTCCTAGTAAGATTCAGTTTTTTTCGATAAAAATCAACTTCATGAATTTCAACTACTGTCTTAGATTTTTAAAAGCAACCCTGTGTTTTGCTTTTATGATTGGTTTAAGCTATTCAGTGGAGCTAAATGCTCAAACCAAACCAGGAACTGTTGCTGGTAAAATCATCGACAAAGGCAATAGCGAAGCACTCATTGGTGCAACGATCCAAGTGGATGGCACTTCAAATGGTGCAGCAACCGATATTGAAGGCAACTATACCATGGACCTTGATCCAGGTAAGCACGTTTTAGTATGCAGCTACGTTTCATACCAAACTCAAAAAATAGAGATTGAGGTGAAATCAGGAGAGGTAATTACAGTCAATATTGTCCTAAATGAAGAGGTTGAAGCCTTGCAAGAGGTGGTAATTGTAGCGACGGTGCAAAAATCCAGCGCCCTGGCTTTATTGACAGAACGCAAAAACCTGGCTCAGGTTTCTGATGGGATTTCTGCCGACATCATCAAAAGAACCCCAGACCGGACTACTTCGGATGTACTGAAGCGGGTTACCGGAGCCTCTATCCAGGAAGGAAAATTTGCCATTATCCGCGGGATGAACGACCGCTATAACGCTGGTTACCTCGATGGTGCCTTGTTGCCATCTACCGAATCGGATCGGAAGGCGTTTGCCTTTGACGTCGTTCCAGCAAGTTTATTAGACAACCTGCAAATCATCAAAGCAGGTACTCCAGATTTGATTGGTGACTTTGGTGGCGGGATCATCCGCATCAACACCAAAGCGGTTCCTACCGAGTTTACCCAAAACTTGTCTTTTGGCGCACAAACACACTCCTTGACTACCTTTAAGGATTTTTTCCAGTTCAAACGCTACAGCGGCGAAAGTTTGAATTTTTCAAGCAGCAAGCGTGATGTGCCAAGTTTCGCAGAAAACGGGCTTAAATCTAGCTCACTTTTTCCCAATGCAACGCAAAAACAACAATTTGCGGACATCACCCAGAAGTTCAACAACGACTGGTCCAATGAGACGGTATCCGCCAGTCCGAATACACGCTTTGCCTATTCTCTTGGTTTTCCAATTAAATTTGGAGACAACCGGAAGTTGGGGGTAGTTTTTGCCCTAAACTATTCCAATACACGGAAGTTCAGCGAAGGTCAGATCAATACCTTTGACGGAGCTGGTCAGGTATCTAGTTTTAGTGACAAAATTTATGCGCAAAACTTCAGCTCTGGTGGTTTGTTGAACGTGAACTATGTAGCCGGAAAAACCCAAATCAACTTCCGCAACTTGCTGAACACCAATACCGACAACAATACCATCCGCCGTACCGGGATCAGCAACATCAGCGATAACGTACTGGTGCGCAACTTTGCCAACCTGATCAATTCCAATAGACTCAGCAACTCCATTCTTTCTTTTAAGCGGATATTTGGCGACAATGCTCTGACCCTGAGCGCTTCGGTGTACTATTCTTCCATCCGCAGAAAAGTACCCGATTACCGAATTGTCAACTATGCCAATACCGACCCGTCTTCTGAACCCAACAATTATAATGTTTCCGTAGGGGACTTCTTTAATACAAGTTCAGGTCGCTTTTTTTCTGACCTGAAAGAAAATCTGAATGGAGGAACCTTCGAATTGGCTAAACAATTAAAAGGAGAATCCAGAACGAAAACCGAACTTAAAGCTGGTTTCTTTATTCAGAACCGTGATCGGGAATTTACCAGCCGGAACTTTGTGTACAACGGTGCTCCTTCTTCTAATACGCAGGATCCTGCAGTCGATTTGGGGCCAAATGGCATTGGTGGAACTAAGTTGTATTTGTTTGAAAAAACGTCTAACGACCTTGCTTTCTACTCTGGAAAGTCTACCCTGACTGCTTTTTATGGGATGGCCGATCAAAAATTTGCAGACAAATTGAGAGCAGTATATGGCCTGCGGTATGAAAACGTTGACATCAACGTACGCAACCAAAAATTGAACAACGAAGTATCCCGGATCAAGCAAGGCGTGTTGTTGCCTTCCGTCAATTTGTCCTATTCGCTATCCGAAAAAGCCAACCTCCGTGCGGCCTATTTTGGCTCGGTGAACCGGCCTGAATTCCGCGAATTGGCACCTTTCGCATTCTACGTATTTGACCGCAATGCAGAAATCAAGGGGAACAAAAGCTTGGAGATTGCTACATTGAACAATTACGATCTACGTTTTGAACTTTATCCTTCTGGTACCCAGGTGATTTCGGTAGGTGGTTTTTATAAGACCATTCAAAACCCGATTGAGTTGAGCATCGACATTACTCAACCCTTTACCACCTTTACTTACGAAAACGAAAAATCTGCCAATGTCTACGGCTTGGAGTTTGAAGTGAGAAGAAACTTGGCATTTTTGAATGGAAATGCTGAAGGCGGCATTTTGGCCAGCACTGTTTTCTTTTCCAACCTGGCTTTGATCAAATCACAACTGAGTTTTGACGAAGGTTCCAATGCTAAGGAAGACCGTCCGCTACAAGGCCAATCACCTTATGTCATCAATGTAGGTTTGCAATACGAAAACCCCGACAATGGTTGGTTTGCCAGTGCAGTATTCAACCGGGTTGGTCGCCGCATTGCTTTTGTGGGTGTAGATGCTAAATTTGGAGATACCCGTCAAGACATTTATGAGCAACCACGTTCGGTGATCGATTTGCAGGTGGGTAAAAACATCGGCAAACTCAATGTCAAATTGACTGCAGGGGATTTGCTGCGCAAAGATTTGGTGTTTTATCAAGATGTTGACGCCGACAAGACCTTTTCTGAAGGTGACCGGACCATGTTCAAATTTACCAATGGGTACACAACTTCGCTGACTTTGAGCTATAATTTTTAAGTAACGTTGATCTGCCAGAGTGGAGACAAAGAGAAAAACGATTTTTTCTTTGCCTCCACTTTGTAGGTTAATGACAAACAGGGTACAATTTGCCAAGGTTAACAATTTGGCAATACTGGCTTAACGCTGGTTTAATCCTGTTCGTCGAACTTTGAAGTGATTTTAAAAACCAAACATAATGAAGAAGAATCTACAAACTCTAATGATTGTGCTAGCTGCTTTTAGCTGGTCATTTCTGGCGGCACAATCCAATTTCAAATTCGAACAAACCACTTATGTTGGGGCTCTTTCTGGTGATCCAGCGAAAGACTGGACTACTGGTTGGGCGAACTGGGATCCCAAAACTACCGCTTACGCTGCTCCAACCGACACCGTTGTCCTGAATGGTATGGTAAGTACCCTTCCAAAACCAGGCGAAAAGTTTATCACCAACACGGTAACCCTGGAAGCATCCAAAGTATATTTGCTGAAAGGTTTAATCGTGGTTAGAAGTGGTGGCAAACTGGTCATTCCTGCGGGTACTGTCATTCGGGCATTGGCCAATTTGACTTCCAGCCCTGTCAACTACGCTTCTATCGTGGTTGAGCGTGGTGGCCAGATCGAAATCACTGGTTCTGCTGCTCAGCCGGTTGTGTTCACTTCTGCTAAAGCTGCCGGGAGCCGCGATCGTGGTGACTGGGGTGGTATTGTGATTTGCGGAAATGCAGTTAACAATCAAGGTGCCAGCGTGCAGGTTGAAGGTTTTAACAACGTTGCTTTTGACAACACCTTGGCTTTCCATGGTGGTACCAACAATAATGACAACTCCGGTATCCTGCGTTACCTGCGTTTGGAATTTGGTGGTTTGGCTTTTGAAGTAAACAGAGAGATCAATGGTTTGACCTTTGGCTCGGTTGGTTCAGCCACTGAAGTAAACAACATCCAGGTTTCTTTCTCCAACGACGACTCTTTTGAGTGGTTTGGAGGAACAGTAAACAGCAAAAACCTGATCGCTTTCAAAGGAACTGATG
>JAIYAV010000008.1 GCA_027488855.1 Saprospiraceae bacterium | reverse complement strand
TTCCGATCTTGAAGAATTGACCTTTGCGGCCATCATTCAGGGTTTGTTCTACAACTTCCAACTCATCGGTTTGTACGTTGCGCTTTACGCGGAAAGCGGTCATACCACCACCGTCGCCCATCTTGTCATCGTGGTAAACCTGTTCGTGGTTTACGGATACCCAACCCAGCGATGTACCAGTTTTATCAGGTGTAAAACCGATAAAGTCATGCCATTCTTTGGCGATGGCACGGCCAGCAGGGTTGTTGTAAGTCTTGGTAGTTTGTACAATGTCGTGTCCACCGACAAACAATACTTGCATTTTCAGTGGAGAAGGTGGCAGCAAAACTACACTTGGAATGTAGTTCGCTGGCATGAGTAATTCTTCAGAAAACAGCTTTTGGGCAAATGTACCCACTGTTACCATGCTGCTGAGCAGCAAAGAAAGTACCAATTTTTGCATGGTTTTGTAATTAATGGTTTAGGATAAAATGAATTGATCTAACTGTGCGAAGTTCAGGCAAGGATGTGAAGTGGAGGTGAATTCGGTGTTAGCTTTTGGTTATGGATTAGTGAAACGATTATGAATAATAGTATAGCTATTGTAAAATGTAAATGAATTAATTAAAAAATTAACAGGTTGTTGGTTCATTCTGAATATTATAGATTATCAAAACCTTTTCTCCATTGTTAAATTGATGTTCAAACACTGGCAAAGGGCGTTGGGCGGGTCCGTTCACCACACAGCCCAGTTTGGAAAACATGCTGCCATGGCAATTGCAATACCAATTTTGCCCTTGGTCGTCTGTGTTGAGCGGGCAGCCAAGATGGGTACAATTCAGGTTGAGGATTTTAAAAGTGCTTGCTCCGGTGCGAATGATGGACACTTTGCCAAAAGAAGGCAATTCGATCAACAACAATCCACCTACCGTTTCCAATTCAGGATGGTCTTTCAACAACACCGTGACCTTGGGGATGATGCGCTGCGCTGTTTCAGTCATGGACAAAACCTGGTTGGTAGCCACGTCAATCAGGCGAAAAAAGGCCAGTTCACTGTAAATTTGGGGTACCTGCCAAAAAAACTCCCCTTCCTTGGCGGGTATTTTTTCGCCCAGTACGGTCCAGTCAATCCCTTTGTTGCGCGAAAATTCAACCCTTACAAAATCTACACAAAAGGCTACCCAGCGGATGAGGTATTCATCCCCGCCATAAATGATGGGTTGCTCTAAGTCTACCGGAAGCAATTTTGCACTCGGGCCGTCCACACACACAGGTTCCGCTTTTTCATAAATGCAGCCTCCCAACAAAGTCAGGCCCAAGAGGCCAGTACCCAAGTGCAAAAATTTATGCAACAGCCATCGTCGATCATGTACCCTCATCGTTATGGATTTTCAATTTTTACACTAATCACCTGCCGCTTCTGGCGGTGCATGCCCCACAACACGTTGGGTTGATATCGATCCCAGGCTAGCCCCTGCCCTTGAAAAGGAACCGGGATGGTGTTCAGCAATTCCAGTTCGTACCCCATTTTGGGGAGTCGGCATACGTATACTTCCTCGTGGTGGTGTGGGCTGAGGTACAATAGATCGCCCTGGAAGCTCCCGCCAGAAATACTCTCCGGGCGCAAGCGTTCGATCAAGACTTTGGGCAACATCCAGCCGCCTTTTTGGCGAAATTGATCATCGGTGCGGATCAAAGCGGAATAGGCTACCCCTTTGTCGCCCTCCTTGGCATAGTTCTCGTAATGCACAAACATCAGGTACCAATCGCCCTGATAGCGGTCGATCCAGGTAAACGAGCCCACGTAAAGCCCAAAGCTGTGTGAGCCAATGTGGGTGAGGGTTACTGGGTCAAAAATTTCCAGGGAACTGGCCATCGGGGTTTCCGGGTAATTGCTATTGGCGCAGTACAACTTTCCATCCAGGATGATGCCGCCATTGAGGTGCTTGAAGGAGCCTTGGTACTCCTTGACCACCGCGCCATCACTTTTGAGGTGTTTGACAATTTTGGAATTGGAAATGGCGTACACATACAGGCTATCCACTGCTACCGCCTGGGTAGCATTCGGCGCATCAAAACGGGATACTTCAGTGGCTTTTTGGGCAAAAAGTGAAATTCCAAACAGGAAAAGACCTAAAAAAAAGGCAACTCTCATGGAATGAATTTGGTGATTTTCCCAAAGTTGAGGATAGCCTGTGAATTGAAGGTGTTTTGGGGTTTAAACTTGTGTAAAGTGTGGATTTTTTCAGAAAAAAATAAACTTTCGAACGGAACAAGGATTTTTACGTAGCTCACATTACGTAGGGGAGCAGCTTCGCTTACTATTATTCACCACGACGACGATTTAAGGCTTCGCCTCTCTTTGCTAAAAGCGACAGGATTGGAAAACGGATGAAACGGATTGAACGGATTGGAACGGATTTTTTATTCCGCCTGCGGCGGAAAGACGAGCCGAAGGCGAGTCAGAGTCCGTTCCAATCCGTTCAATCCGTTTCATCCGTTTTCCAATCCTGCCGCTCTAGGCCGAAGGCCTTAAAGGTACGAAGTCTACAAAACGTCGTGTCCGTCGTATCGTCGTGGTAAATAAAAAACGAGCAGCGAAGCTGCTTACTGCGTAATGTGACTTACTTAACCTACTACAATGGATGATTCGGTTGTTTATTTTGAAGAAATCGCACTTTTTTAGGCACATTTCTTCAAATATAAAAGTGAATAATTGAAGAAATGTGCTATTTTTAACCACATTTCTTCAAATTAAGAGCCATGCAAGCATCTTTAATCATTGGCAGGGAACAAGAAAAAGCACGCTTGGACAAAATCATGTCGTCTCGACAGCCCGAGTTTTTGGCCCTATATGGCAGGCGAAGAGTGGGCAAAACCTACCTCATCCGGCAACACCTAAAGGACAGCATTGTATTTGATCTCTCAGGCACAAAAGAAGGCTCAAAATCGCGGCAAATCAGCAATTTTTTTGACGAATACCTCATCCGGACGCAAGCCCGCTTGGAGACCAAAATGCCTGAGGATTGGCACGAGTGTTTCAAGTACCTTGCCCGTTACCTTGCCCAATTGCCGCCGACAGACAAAAAATACGTGGTTTTTTTGGATGAGATGCCCTGGCTCGACACGCCTCGCTCCGGGTTTGTGTCTGCCCTCGAGTTTTTTTGGAATCAGCACCTTTCCCGCATGGATCAGGTGGTCTTGATTGCCTGCGGCTCAGCTTCGTCCTGGATTCGCAAAAACCTCATCAACGCACGCGGTGGGCTTTACAATCGAGTTACTCAGCGCATCAAATTAATGCCGTTCAACTTGCATGAAACCGAAGTCTTCCTGCAAAGCATGGGGCTTCAAATGCCGCGATACCAGATTTTGGAGCTTTACATGGCCATGGGCGGCATCCCGTTTTATTTGAAGGAAATTGAAAAAGGCAAGAGCGTGCCCCAGTTGATTGACGAAATTTGCTTTTCCGGCCAGGGGCTTTTGAGCGAGGAATACGGACAGTTGTACTATTCCTTATTCAGAAATGCCGAACTGCACATTGCCATCATCGAAGCTTTGGCCAAACGTCCTCAGGGATTGACTCGCGCTGACATCGCACAGGCCACAAAAATGAACGAAAGTCACCTGACCCGAACTTTGGAAGAACTAGAGGAATGTGATTTTATTCGCCGCTACCCGCCCTTTTTGAACCTAAAAAAAGAGGGCATTTTCAAATTGATCGACCTGTATTCCTTGTTTTTCCTGAAATTCATCCAACCCAATCAAGGCACTGCCAAGCAGGTCTGGGAGCAACTCAGCAAAACGCCCTCCTACATTACCTGGAGTGGCTATGCCTTTGAAAATATTTGTCTCCAGCATGTAGATCAAATCAAGGCTGCGCTGGGCATTAGTGGGGTTTTCACCCAACAAAGCTCGTGGAAATTCAAGGGCAACGATGTACTACCGGGTGCACAGGTGGACATGGTGATTGATCGTGCCGATCAAATTATCCACTTGTGCGAGGCGAAATTCACCAAAGACCACTATGCCCTAACGCAGGAATACGCCGACAAACTGCGCCTTCGAAAATCAATTTTCAAACAAGCGACCAAGACCAAAAAGGCGATTTTCACTACGCTTCTAACCACTTACCCGGCGATTAAAAACAAGTATTATTTGGAGGATGTGGACAATGAAATCCCGATGGAGAAGTTGTTTGCGTTTTAGGGAGGGAAAGAGCATAATAGTGGGGCAAAATAAGTTATACCTCGTGAAGTGAAGTATTGGGCAAATCCTTTAGGCTAAACCCGTAAAATAAGGGTTTTCAAAGCACATTTGCACAAAACCCGAACCCCACTTGTTCAAGTCTACTCCACCCATTTTCAAGGCACAATGCTGGTGCAAGGTCTTCTGACCTGCACCTATTATTCCCGCGTCTTCAAGACGCATAAGTATGCACAAAATCGAGAAAAAATGCCAATCACATGAAAATTTGGCTGGTGTTATTTTCATGCCAGTGTGCATACTCGTGCGTCTTGAAGACGCGAGAATAATGGTACAGGTCAGAGACGCCGCGCCATCGGTAGCACAATGTTTTTACTTAGCTTCAAAAAGGCTGAAGATAGATAAAACACTCGTGCCAACGGTCAACCTGAAATTTAAGAACAGTTTGCCATGCAGCCATTAAAAGCATTTAAGGCATTACCCAGGCTTTGATTATACTGTTCTTCTGCAGCGATTACACTCCAATATGGATCCGCAAATCCAATCATAGAAAAGGCCGTCGCAGCACCTCCATAGCCAGCTGTGAATCTAGCAGACCAAGTAGTGCCTACATTTTTCAAGGTATTCCATACCGCCGAAGAACAAGCGCTTCTGTATTCCGAAAGGGCATTTTGTTCGGCTTTTGAATATGCGGATGTGCATTCATCAATACATTTCGCAAAGCTTGTGGAAACCAATAGCAATCCGATTAAAAAGATAGTAATTTTCTTCATGACTTAGTTTTTATTGGTTGAGTTAATTTTGTTTCTGGCTAAAGTGAAGGTGTTTTCCCGTTCAGTTTCGGTTAATTCAGATAAAGTGGGGAAATTCTGCTTAACCTGAGCCAAATAGTAAGTATACTCGTTTATTAATCTAAAATAAACGTCAGTATTCTTCATCCCAGCTCTAGCATATAAAGCTTTAATGTCCTCTTCCGTCTTACATTTTAATTGTTCTTGTGGGTCATTTACTAGCTTCCAATTCAGTTCGCGGTGGCCGTGAAAATTGGTTGACTGATTTTCAGCCCTTTGATTTTCAAGGCGTATAAAATTTTTAAATGAAGTATCATTCACTAAAAGAGTGACGAGCGTTAAATCCTTGTCTACTAAGTCACTCTTTTGTGCGCAGGAAAACGATCCAACGACTAAAAATAGTAGCATAAAGGAAAATAAGACATTGGTTTTCATAGTCTTCTTGTTTAGTCCAAATATCTGGTACACGAATTAATTCCCCTACTTCTTGTCCACACGGTTTCGGAACTCCCGCCAACACTATAGTACAAACTGCGCACTTCGTACTATAGCGATAATTTTTTTTCTGAGCGCCCCCAGTTTGTTCTAGAATTTCAGGACTTCTATTTCTGCCTGATTTCTGATGTAAAATTACTACTACCCAGGCTCCCTTTCAAGGCACATTTACACGCTCATGACTACCCCAAATTTTCACTTTTGCCCCAATATCCCTATTTTTGACTACCCCAAATTTCCAGCACTAGTCTCTAATATTTGATACAAATTTAATTCAATGAATTTATCAAGTACGGAGTAAGGACTCCCCTCCAACACCACCAAATCCGCCCATTTCCCCTCTTCCAAGCTCCCATTCACCGCTTCCGTCCCCTCCGCCTCCGCAGCCCCCAGCGTATACGCACGCAAGGCTTCCACCAGCGTAATTTTTTCAGCACCGCCAATTTCAATCCCCTGCACATCCACCCGCTCCACCGCATTGCGTATCCCCATCAGTGGATTAAAATCCTTCACCACCGGTGCATCCGAGGAAAAAGCCAGGCTGACCCCAGCATCCAGCACACTGCGGTAAGGAAAGACCCGATTGAGGTAAAAATTGGGTAAGTACTGCCGATAATTAGGGCCTAGCTCGTACAAAAAGATGGGCTGAGATACACAAAACACGCCCAGTTCCCGCATCATATTCAAATGCTCAGGATGTGGAAACCCCAAGTGTTCAATGCGATGCCGCAAACCCCGGGGATTATTCCGATCCAATTCGGCATACACCGCCAACACCTGATCGATCGCGGCATCCCCAATCGCATGGGTAGCAATGCGCCAGCCAGCAGCCTGGGCTTGTTGAGCGAGGTTGAGGAAAAAGCTACTTTCCAGGCGCATTATTCCTTTTCCACCTCCATTTTTATAAGGTTGTTTCAAAGCGGCTGTTTTGCCACTCAAACCACCATCGGCAAAAAACTTGACCGTGTCGATGTGTAAAAAATCAGAATGGTGTTGTTCTGGCAAAGGCAGTGCCTTATTGCCTCCATCCGGCACCATAATTGGCATGGCGTGGATGCGGATTTTAAGTTCCCCGGCCGCTTCCATTTGTCGGTATACGGCCAACAAATCGGGCATCACTGCCGGGTCGGTTGCCGAGGTGATGCCTTTTTCCAATAAGGCATCCTGCGCAGCCAGGATCATCTCCCGATAAGCTGTTGCTGGATGAGGGGGAATCAGGCGGGTGATCAGGCCCAGCGCAGTTTCCGTGAACACCCCCGTTGCTTTACCCTGTTTATCCCGACGCACTTCCCCGCCCGCTGGCGCATCCAAGTTGGGCAAAAACGAAAAGACCATGGAGTTGACCACCGCAATATGGGCACAAGTGCGAATCACATAACAAGGTCGATCAGGAATGGCCCGATCCAGGTCGTAGCGATCGGGCATCCGGCCTTCGGCCAAATTGGTTTCGTTGAAGCCTCGTGCCAATATCCAGGGTCGCTCAGGGTGGCGGGCGGCAAATTCGCGCAAGCGCTCTTGCATTTCGGTGATGCTGCTTACACCCCGCAAATCGAGCATGTAGGTCAATAGATCACCAACTTTCCAGAGGTGAATGTGGGGGTCATGGAAGCCGGGGAGCAGGGTTTTGCCTTGTAGGTCGTGAAGATGGACTGATGCTCCTGCTTGCTGTTGCAGTTGGGCCAATGGCCCGGAACCTGCAATCTTCCCCGCTTTTACCCAAAGCGCCTCTACTTCTTGGGTGGAAGCAGTGGGATGAATGTGGCCGTTGTGGAAAATTTGATCCATAGTTTATGCCTAGCTATGGTGTTTCTTCAGTGCCTTCGGTTTCTTAGGTGGTGAGAAAAATCCCTGCGAAGCAGGATATAAATTTCACCACCTAAGAAACCGAAGGCACTGAAGAAACACCTAAGTACTATAACAAGCCCCGCTTTTCATGCGACCGCCGAATGGCATCTTCCAATACCTGCAAGCCCTCTGCCAACTGATTGCGCGTGATCACCAAAGGCGGCAACAAACGAATACAATTGGAATACAAACCCGCCCGGATCAACAAAATCCCGTGCGCCGTTGCATCCTTGATGATCTCCAGGGTCAGTTCGGGGTCGGGTTCTTTGGTCTGACGGTCTTTCACAAATTCCACCAGGCGCATCGCCCCCAGGCCGCGTACGTCGCCAATGCAGGAATATTTCTTTTTCCAGCTCTCCAAAGTCCGGCGCATCTGCTCCCCTACCCTTTCCGTTTTTTGTTGAAACCCGGTACTGATGATGGTTTTGACGGCTTCGATGGCCGCTACACAGGCTACCGGGCTGCCGCCATAAGTGCCTCCGACCCCACCGGGATGTGGCGCGTCCAGGATTTCCGCTTTGCCGATGAGCGCGGCGATCGGCATTCCCGCGCCCATACTTTTGGCCGTAGTGATCAAGTCGGGAACCACTCCGGTGTGTTCACAAGCCCAGAGTTTGCCGGTACGGCCCATGCCGCATTGGATTTCATCAAAAATCAGGACAATGCCGTGTTGGTCGGCAACCTCACGTAGTTTTTGCAAAAAAGCTGCCGGAATGGGTATAAAACCTCCTTCTCCTAGTACGGGCTCAATCAAAATGGCCGCCACCGCGCTGGGATCCACCTGTGAAATCAGCGCCTCGTCAATGCGGGCGATGCAATAATCCAGGTATTTTGGGCCACTCATGCCCTCGGGTACGCGGTACATGTTGGGCGCGGGCAAGCGGTAGATGTCGCTGGCCATGGAGCCAAAACCTTTTTTGAAGAGATTGTACTTGCTGGTCAAACTCAGGGTGAGGTGGGTTCGCCCATGATAAGCCCCTTCAAACACAATCACCGCTGGGCGCTGGGTGTAGTAGCGGGCGATATTGACCGCGTTTTCAACTGCTTCTGAGCCGGAGTTACACAGCAAGGTTTTTTTGGGGAAATCACCCGGCGCAATGCGATTCAGCAATTCTGCCAACTGGATCGGTGCCTCCATCGTGGTGACAATCTGACAAGTATGGATGAATTTGTCCAATTGTCTTTTTACCGCGTTGACCACATTGGCGGGGGAATGGCCTACGTTGATCATGCCAATCCCGCCCGCAAAGTCGAGCAAGGTATTGCCATCCACGTCTTTCACCACTGCCCCTCTGGCTGAATCGACCACTACATCGGTTGATCGGCCTGCCCCTGCGGGTAAGGCTGCTGCCCGCCGGGCTAACACTTCCTGGCTTTTGGGGCCGGGTATGGGGGTCAGCAATTGAATGCTGGGTTTGGTGCTGTTTTTGGTTTTGGTTTCCATATAAAGCTGCTTTACGAGCTTGTTTAAGAATTTACACTTGTTTTTCAGCGGATAAAATCATCAACACCCCTGCATTGCCACAGTTGGGGTCGTCCAGGTAGTTGTGAATCAAACGTTGGGGCACCGCACCCATCCGCATTTGGGTGCTCACCGTGGGGTCGTAAATGCTGCCTTCGATCAGGTGTTCGTAATACTCATCGAGACTCATTTCGCGGGCATAATCCACATAACCAATTGGCATCCCCACAATCACTTGCCCTTTGAGTCCCAAACTCCGGCAAATCTCTTGTCGGGCCCGGTACAATTGCCGAGCCAAACCCTGTCCTCGGTAACGCGGATGCACCCCCATGTCCATGCCGTAGAGCCAATCCCCCTGGGGTTCGTGGGTATTGAACCATAGATTGTCCGATATGCCCAAAAAAGTATGGTCTTCCAACGTAAGGTGATACCGGATCGAGCTGGTCATCCCAATGACTTCATCCGCGTCCAGCAGCACCATTTGCCCTTCCGGAAAAACTTTCAGGTGGTGCAGGTAATGCCTTTCGGCCATCCGCTCTTCTTCCGCCAGGGTAGGAAAAACCAGGCGTTGGAGGGCGTCCAGCGCTTTGGCATGCCGGGCTTCGGTTTGTTGAATGATATACCCATTCGGTAATTCTTTGCGATACATGGATAGAAATTAAGCAAATGCTAAAAATAACAAAGCCGACAAGCCTACTGCAATCAAATTATAAGGCAAGGCAGCAAAAGATAGTTCCACACTGTTGCACTCTGTGCTGGTAGCCGTTAAAACAGTCACATCTGAATAAAAACTGGAGTGTGCACCAAATGCACCTGCTGAAATTACTGCAGCTAGGGTAGCCCACATATTGGCATCCAGTTCCTGAGCTAAAGGCACTACAATTGGAATGGCTACTGCATAAACGCCCCAGGAGGAAGCGGTGGTGTACGAAATAAGAGCCAAGATCAAAAAGATGACCAAAGGCAACATTTCTTTGGACAAAACGCCACTCACGGCATCAATCACAAAGGGCGTCAGACCCATCTCGTCACCTACTCGTTTGAGTACATAGGACATAGTTAGAATGGCTAGCGCAAAAACCATACTTTGAAACCCTTCAAAAATACCATCGGTCAAGGCATCAAAAGTCAACACTCCTTCCCACCAGTAGTAAAAAAAGGTAAAAGCCACCGCGAGCATTACACCCTTGAGGGCATCTTTGTCCAAGACCAAGGTGGCGGCAATCAAAACAATCAGTGGAAGAAAAAAGTAGCGCGGCTTGGCGCCTCTAGCCTGAATCTGGTTTTCGTCTGTTTTGCTCGAAATGGATTTTGGAGGTGCCAATACGCCTGTTTCTTGGGCTCTTTTTTCAGCTCTTTTCAATTTACCCCACAATGGAAATTTCCCCAAAGCCAGCAATAGGGAGATGATCACCACAATCCAGGCATAAAACATATAAGGAATCAGGTTCAAAAACCCCTGAAACCCCTCTCCTGCTGCAACAACTTTGTTGTCCTCCAAAAGTTTGCTCACATAGATGCTCCAGGTGGTCATCGGGACAATGATACAGAGGGGTGCTGCCATCGCATTGACCTGCAGCGCCAACATTTCCCTAGAGATGCGGTAATTGTCCGTGATTTTCCGCATGGTAACGCCCCTTGCCAGCGCACTCATGTAATCGTCCACAAAAATGAACAAGCCTAACAACCAGGTTACCACCAATGCGCTACGCCGCGTTTTGACATAGCGCAGTACATAATGACCAAAGGCATATACGCCCCCCGACTGGATGATCAAATGAATCAATGACCCGTACAAGCCACAAACCAGGATGATCCAGGCCA
The DNA here is from genome assembly GCA_027488855.1 of Saprospiraceae bacterium. Lineage (GTDB taxonomy): Bacteria > Bacteroidota > Bacteroidia > Chitinophagales > Saprospiraceae > Haliscomenobacter. The sequence continues at coordinate 25,796 of JAIYAV010000008.1, read as the reverse complement.
TTGTTTCGTCGCGTAGGGTTGCGACCAGGGCATCAACAAAATTTCCCGGAAATGCACTGGGTTTGATGAGCACAAAGCCCAGCAGGCAGCCGATCAGCAAAGGTTCGAAAGCGCGGCGAATAAAGATGGCCAATACAACCACCACCAGCGGCGGGACAAGGCAAAGGGCTCCGTAATCCATAAACATGTAGTGAGCTAGAAAGATACATTGTTTTGGAAAGCGGCTGATAGATTTTGAAAAAATTTATTCGCTGTACTATACCAAAAGCAGAGGGCCTTCCCTGCACAAATTGCAAGAAGGCCCTCCTGTTTCCACTATGTAGTTGACTCAATTATAAAAAAGGCTTTATGTGCACTATTTAGTCACCACCATCTTACGCGTTGCGGTAGCCCCATTTTGAGTTAAGGTGTAGTAGTAGACACCATTGCTCGGCATATCGCTGTGTTTGATCAAAACCTGCTGCTGGCCTTTGTCAAAGTCTTGGCGCAAAGTTTTGACCATTCTTCCCGTAACGTCGTGGATGCTCAGTGTGGCTTCGCCCGCTTGAGGCAACCAGAACCCAATCTGGGTTTCGCTGCGGAAGGGGTTGGGCTGGTTTTGTTCCAACACCATTTCGTTGTTCAGCACTGCGGTCGCTGCACCAAAATCCAGTGCAAGCCCCAGTACATCCGACTCCCGATTGTAGGCTTCAGCGCTCATGGCTCTTGGATTGAGTTGCAAAGCCTTGCTCAGTTCCACATTGCTCTTGGCTTTGAATACCAGGGTAAACAATGCGCCTGTTTTGTTTTGCCCTTGATCTACCCAGGAAGTGGTAAGCAAGCCCTGCTCGGCAAAAAGCCCAAAATTGTCCGTTTTGGCTACACCGTTTTTGATGCCTACCAATTCGAGGGTCTCAGTAGCCCAATCCAGCGCGAATTGATACCCGGCTATTTTGCTCAAATCTGAAGCTTTTACAGGAATTTCGTACACGTTTCCTGCTTCCAGTTTGAGGTTTTCGATCGACAATTTTAAGGTTTCTCCACCGCGCAGCTCGGCGCCTTGTAGGCCACTTACGCTGGCGCTTTGGTTCAAGTCACCAATTTTGATGGCCACAAAATTGGCTTGGACGTCGTGGTCCAGATTCACCATCGAAATGATCTTGGGGAACGCTTCTTTCCATGGATTCAGCGGATCGGGGAAACGATAAGCCTGATCCACGAAGCACCAGCTTTTGGTTCCGCCAAAATCTGGGCTCATGTTGAGGATAAATTTGCGCAAACGAATTTGATCCCCAACCGAAACGTGACCCGAGTTGTCTACATCAGCCGCAATCAAGCGGTATGGATCCGTAATGGGTTCCGTATTGATGAGGTGTTTTTGGATGTAAATCAGGTCGAGGGTAGAAATCCCGTTGCCAAAATCCTTGTTCAGGTCTGGCGTCAAGGTGTACGTTTTGCCTTTGCCCAAACCCGCAAAAGCATAGGCACCATCGGAACCACTGGTGTATTGCATCGCTGCTCCACCTGAAAGTTGTAATGCGACCCCTTTTACCATGTTGTTTTGGGCTGTAGCTACGCGACCTGCTATGGTATAAGCTTCGACTATTGCACCTGGACAAACTTTGTTGTTGTCCTGGACTTCCACGTAAGTCAAACAGAAATCATGGTTGCCCGCTTCATCCCAGGCATGGAGCTCTACTTCAACCACTTTACCTTTATCGGCACAAGTCAACACCAAACCAGTAGTTGTGGCATTCGCGGGTGTGCCTTTGCGGTTGATGGAGTATTTGGTAATGCGCTTGAGGCCTTGTGCGTTGGCTTCACCCTGACCATTGCAATCAAAAATTGCGCTGGCTACAAAGTCCGTTGCCCACACCGCCATGGTTCCGCCGCCCAGGTCATCGCTCATCAGCGAGAGCGACAATCCTTTGATACAAATTGGCGCTGGAGCCTTTTGATCTTTCACCTCAAATGGAATCCGGGTAGGTGAACTCAAGTTCCCACAACCATCCCGCACCGATACAATCAGGTCGTGTTTTCCTTCAGGCAGGTTCTTCACGGTTACCGTAAAGCTGCCATCCGCATTGGTTTTGGTTACCCAACGGGTCGAATTGTACATGATAAACGTACCATTCAAGATGCGATTGGGCGCAACCATCAACTGAGGAATTTCCAGTTCAACGAAGGAACTACAGTTGTCGGTAGCCCGGAAAGTGATGGTAACATCCGCCAAACAATCAGTGGCCCTAGTTGGGAAAATGCTCAACTGAGGTAGCGTCACCACTGGTTTTTGTTCGTCTTCTACTTTGATGATTTGGGTATACATGAAACTGTGGTAATAATCATCGCTAACGTCACAGATCGGTGGCGTGAAACGAATGTCGAACGTTTCTTCGGGGGTACGGTTTTGGGATAGCCAAAATTCTTCGTCACCATCACGGTTTTTATCCCGTACCAGCACATAAATGGGGTCTTTGCCATTGTTGGCAAAAGTTCCACGATCTACCACGTATATTTTTCCAGTTAACATTGGATCACCACAACGATCATCGTAAGCACACCAGTTGACAACCGTATAAGTCCGGAAGATTTTATAACATTCACTATCGCTGGCATCAAAACGTTTGTCGCTCACATTGATCGCCAAGACATCACAACCCAACTCGGCAGTGAAGGCAGGATCCGCTTTCACCGTCTTACAATCAGCCGTTGCATCCCGGGGGAAACAAATGTCGTATTCGTTGATGGGCGTAACGTTAATCCGCTGTTCGCAAGAAGTGGAAGAAGTACCTTTGTTGATGGTCCAGCGGCGGATGATGTAGCCTTTGCCACATTTTATGTTTTCGATTACGGTATACTCAATGTTGAGGTTGGTACATTCATTTCCGCCCTGGATGGTCACATCGCCAAAGCAAGCCGCAGAGGCAACGCGGTCTTTTATACTACCCAGGCACTTATCGGTGCAAGAAATGGTCGCATCCCAGGGCGCGAAACAAGTGGGAACGGTTTTGTCCTCGACCTGTAGATCCATCCAACAGAAATTGCGGTTGCCCGCCAGGTCTTCGGCCCATAATTCGATGGTGACTTTGGCACCTAGATCACAGCAGTAAAATTCAACAAACTCGCCCAAAGGAGACATCAATTTGCTCTCTTTCAGGATGAAGGTTTCGCCAAAATCCGCCATATCTCCATCGCCATTGAGGTCAAAACCATCGGCTGCAGTCCAGTCCCCACTGGCGGGTAAAGGATCAAGTTTGCCGTTGTTGTTCGTGTCGTAATCTTTAAGAAAGCTGCTCATACAGTTTAAAGGAATCACCCGGCGCACCCGCAGCCATCTCAACTTGCTACAGTTGTCCCAGCTACCTTCATTGACGTCTTCTGCGGTTAGTTTACCATACCCAGTTTGGAATCCGTTGGACAATGAAATGCGCAAATTATCGTCACATTTCACCACTGGAGCGATCAGGTCGCGGACAAAAAACTCGATGGAATCGACCATCGTATTGTAACAGCCATCATTAGCGGTGACGATCAAGCGGTGACGCCCTACTGTAAGACCAGTAATGAGGCCATTGGTTGTTGGGTAATTCACATTGTTCCAAGTAGAAGTATCCACAACGATGCCACTGACGAGTTTACCCTTGGTGCGAACCCGCAGGCTTAAGGTGCCTAATGTACAATTGTCACTGATGGTTACCCCAAATAAGTTCCGAATCCCCGTAGCCGTGGTAGGTACCGCAGCCGTACAATCCGAAGGTCCGGTACTGATGATGGGAATGCGCGACAATTTGGTCAGGCGGGGTGGACTCGTGTCACCCAGTTTGATCAGGATTTTGTACTGTGCAATCTCCCGGTTCAAACACCAATCGAACAACTTGATGGTACGTTCTATTTTCAGACCAGTACCGTTGCAGATAGGGAATTCAAGATCGCTGACGTTCAAACCATAATCACAGCCCAGAGAATCCAGGTAGATTTTTTTGCCAAAAAAGTTAGTAATATAAGGTGTAACATCGATCCGGCGGATCTGGCTCTTGTTGGCTACACAAGCATCATAACTGATGATCGCTTTATAAGCAGCATCCCCGGCAAAATCAAATTTGAAATCGTTCAAAACCGGGCGGCGGAAGGTGATGACCTGCTCCGTACTCTGGGTCAAGCCCCGGCAGTCGGTCGCTACAAATACGCGATAAATGCGTGCGTATACCCCGTTGACGATGGTTTCGGTGCAATTGGCTGTTTCCAGGCGGTCTGAAAATTTCAGCGTAACGTTGCAACCGCAAGATTTACAGTTGTCTTCAAAATTGGGAATCCCCAGGTTCTGGACATCGGTGTCGATCACTGAACCTGAAATCAAGCCGCTCAAAGAACGGTTGGTATTGGTGGGGCCTACTGTCTTGGGATTGTTGAGCACGAAGTTCACATCCGTACACCAGAGGCTAGAGCTGGTATAATCTACCCCGACCACTTTGGGACCACTTTTGTCTTCCGCCAGGATTTTACCCCAACAGACAATTTCATTGGCGCTATTCAAAACACCATAATCCCATAAACCAGGGCAATCAATAATGTTGCCATTGGATGGGTTACTGTCACTAATGGATATCCGATAAGTGCCGACACAAGCACCAAACCCCACCAAAGCCGGGGTTACGGTGAATTTGCAATTGGCATCCATCGTGACGTTTACCTGGTTGATACAGGAAGTTCGTGGGTCACACTGAGCTTGAGCCCACTGCGGAAACAACAGAACGCCTAGTAGTATTGCTGCCGGTAAGATCCGGCCAAAAAGATTAAAGTGAGTAGAGGTCATCTTCATGGGAAACAAATTTGTCTTTTGTATATTCACAAAATGCAATAACAATGAAATATGTAGACGCACCGAATGTACACTTGTTACACGTACACAGACGACGACTAAATATCGTGGTATTCTAGCAACCGTAGATGAATGCAACCCATGGCTTTAGCCGTGGGAGCCACAAACATCACCAGCCCACGAATTTATTCGTGGGAAAAAGGAGTGGAAAGGTATTCCTCAAAAACGAGAAATGTAATTACCGGCGAGCAGCCAAACAGCGTGAGGGGAAAAAACGGCTATCGGCTCTAATAGATTAATGGTTCGGCCTCAAAGATAAAGGATTATTTTATTTTTGGAAACAGAATATTTTTTTTGTGCGAAAATAATAGATTCAGGGTAGCTGGCACATCGAATCTATTTCCTCTGAGTTCGATAAGTTCATGGTTTTCAATGGGGATTTTATTTCAAAGCAAATATTCGTTCAAAAAAACTAAAAAAGGCTTGCACACTTCCGATAGGCGACTTATCTTTGCATCCGCAATTGCAAAACATGCATACGCACTGGCGCTGTAGCTCAATTGGATAGAGCACCTGACTACGGATCAGGAGGTTTAAGGTTCGACTCCTTACAGCGTCACTCTGATGAATCATCCATTAAAATTAGTGGATAAAAATTCTCTGGATCGAAAAGTTCAAGGTCTAAAGTTCAAACTGGTTAAAACCTTTGACACCTTGAACTTTTTAAATTTATACATTATGTCTAAGGTTTGTCAACTTACGGGTAAGCGTCCGATTGTAGGAAACAACGTTTCACACTCCAACCGCAAGACCAAGCGTCGCTTTTTGCCTAACCTGCAAAAGAAACGCTTCTTCATCCCAGAAACGGACCAGTGGGTTACGTTGAAGGTATGTACTTCCGCCATGCGCACCATCAGCAAATTGGGGATTTACGAGTATCTGCAACGCTTGGAAAAAGAGGGTGTTGATACCGGAGTAAGTTTGGAACAAGGTTGTTAAACAAGTAATTTGTAGTCGTCATGGCAAAGAAGAGCAAAGGTAACCGCATTCAAATCATTCTTGAGTGCACTGAGCATAAGAAGTCGGGAATGCCCGGTACTTCTCGTTATGTTACCCAGAAAAACCGCAAAAACTCACCGGATCGTATGGAGTTGAAGAAATTCAATCCTGTACTGAAAAAAGTAACGGTGCACCGCGAAATTAAATAATTGCTGATTGAGAACAAATTAAGTTTGCTTGTCTTGATAGTAATTCTTAATTTGATTCCATAAATAATTAATGCAATGGCAAAGGTATCCAAAAACGCAAAAGTTGCTAAGCGTGTAGCCAACGTTGGTTCTGGTCGCGACTACGTACAAATCGTAGTAAGCGTAAAAGACCCTAAAACGGGCAAATACAGCTATAAAAAGCAAATGGTGCACAAGGACAAAAAAGACGCTTTTATTGCTTCCCTGAAGTAAATATATGCACAGTCTGACGCATCGTCCGTAAAGAGGCTTTTCTTGTGGTTGCACAGGAAAAGCCTTTTGAGTTTGAAATGAAAAATGAAAAATGAAAAATGAAAAAATCAATTCAAGATGTTGATCCATTTTTTCACCTCATTTTGTATTTTTCATTTTTAGTTTTTCATTTTTCATTCCCAATGATATGAGTTTTTTTAGCAATCTTTTTGGAAAAAAAGAAAAAGAAGATCTGGATAAAGGGCTTGAAAAAACCAAGAGCAGTTTTTTCGGTAGTCTATCTAAAATGGTGGCTGGTCGTTCAACCGTGGACGAAGAGGTGCTGGATGAACTCGAAGCCCTGCTCATTTCTGCGGATGTTGGCCGCGATACCACCACTCAAATCATCGAGCGCATCGAAGCGCGAGTAGCGAAAGACAAATACCTGGGGGCCAGTGAACTCAATTTTATTCTAAAGGATGAAATTGTGCGGTTGTTGGCCGAAAACAATACTCAGCAATTAAGTGGTTACGAGTTGCCAGAAGGCGTGAAGCCCTTTATACTTCTGGTTGTTGGTGTGAATGGAGTTGGTAAAACCACTACCATTGGCAAATTGGCCCACCAATTTAAAAAGCAAGGCAAAAAAGTTGTACTAGGCGCTGGGGATACCTTCCGTGCTGCTGCGGTAGACCAACTCAAAATTTGGTCTGAGCGGGTGGGTTGTGATTTTTACAGCAAAGGCATGAACACGGACCCCGCAGCAGTGGCTTACGAAACGGTCAATTACGCCGTGCAAAACAACTGTGATGTAGCCATCATTGATACGGCTGGCCGTTTGCATACGAAAGTAGGATTGATGCAGGAATTGAGCAAAATCAAACGCTCGATCAGCAAAAGAATCGAAACCGCACCCCACGAAGTGCTGCTGGTACTGGATGCAACCACTGGTCAAAACGCCATTGAGCAAGCCAAACATTTTACCGAAGCCACCGATGTAAGCTCGCTGGCGCTGACCAAGCTGGACGGTACCGCCAAAGGTGGTGTAGCCATCGGAATCTCCAATCAGTTCAAAATTCCCATCAAATACATCGGCGTAGGAGAAGGCATTGACCAATTGCAACCTTTCGACAAACAAACTTTTGTCACTGCACTTTTTGAAGCCTAACCTATATTTTCAGCGACAGGTTTAATTGACTAATTCAATCTTTATCAGTCAATTAAACCTGTTTTTTCCTTCCTTTCGTCCTCCTAGATACTTTTTCACTGTAACTTTTCGTTATAACAATCGTTATTTTGAAAAATTTATTTTGCCAATGAACAATCTACGTAAAGTATGTGGCATCCTTGCCGCCCTAATCTTGAACTCCGTTGTAAGCTTCGCCCAACAAGCTGATGTAGGTTTGTCCAATTACTATTCGGACGCCTTACAAGGCAACCCAACTGCCTACGGGGAGGTTTACGATCGGACCCAATACACGGCTTCACACCGCACCTTTCCCAAAGGCACACTCCTAAAAGTTACACGCCTGGACAACAATAAAGCTGTAATTGTACGTGTCAACGACCGAGGCCCTTTTTCCAGTGATGGTGCCATCATTTCATTGTCTATGGCTGCGGCCTCCTTCATTGACCTAAGTTTGGTGGGGCATGCCCAGGTTAAAGTGGAGCAGTTTGGTTATGCCGACAACAATGCCACTGCCGCCAACTACAATACGGTCAACAATCAAAGCTCAAACTCCTTTGCTTTTGACCGCATCTACAATGGTGCGCCACAAGAAGCCCCGCAAGAGTATTTTACGCCCAAGGGTACCAATGGCTCCAATGCTTACAACAATACCCAGCAGCAGTACGGGAACACTCAACAGCAGTACAACAATACTCAGCAGCAGTACGGAAATACCCAGCAGCAATACAGCAATACACAAAACAGTACCCAACAAGCCCAATATGGCCCGGTACCTCCCGCATATGATCGCCGTTTTCAAAACCGGGGAGGCACCTACAATGCTGCCAATGAGGCATCTAACCAGGCTCCAGCAGAATATGGCTATACGGGTACAGCAAACAGTTACAACCCTGCCTACAACAACAACGGCAACAACAACAGTAACATCCCCAATTCTTACTCAAACAATACCACCAGTTCCAATTCGAACAATCCTAATTTCAACTGGAATACCGGCAATGCAGCAAACGCAAATCCTGGCAGCCTGGAAGGCTTCCCTACTTTGCAGGCAGGAAGTGGGTTTTCGGTTCAGGTAGGCTCCTATACGCAGTTGGACAATGCTACGCGTCAGGCCCAGTCCTTGCAAAAGATGGGTTTGAGTGAAATTTACCTTTCCCAGTCTCCTGCTGCCAATGTCAGTGGAGGTCGGATTTATAAAATTTTTGCTGGCCGTTTCGACAATCGGGATGCCGCAGCGATTTATGCCAGCCAAATCAAGCGCCAATTTTTGGTGAATGGATTTGTGTTGCGCATGTAGGGGCAACCCTTGCGGTTGCCCATGCCGATATGGCACGCTTGCGTGCGATATCGGCATGCCCACGTAACGAAATGGGCACCCGCAAGGGGCGCCCCTACGGTTTTTTCAAATATTTCTCCGGAATTGGATTATCCGACGATTCCGGGTTCCACATGATGTTCAAAATCCAAAAACGCCCATCTTTTTGCACCAGTTGGATGCTGTTGAGGCCCCGGGCTTCGACCTTTCCATTTGCTGCCGTGAATCTGGTTTCATAAGCACTAAATACGTGCACCATGTTGCCATACTTTTCCTGCGAGCGGCCAATTTCTTTTTCAAAAAAACCTTTTTCATCAAACATTGGCCCTACATTGCGAATGTAGTCCTCCTGGGTCATGGTCGTTAATTTGGCTTTGCCATTGCTGTCCTTACCCACTGCATTCAGGCGGGCTTCGGGACGAAATAGCGAACGAAACTTGTTCCAATTCCGGCGCTGACCAGCCGGGCCAGAGATGACCTCATACAGGGTCTTGATGATGGCATCGATGCTGGAAACCTCAGCCGTGGTAGCTTCAAACATCGGTTTTTCGGTGTCTTGAGCTTGTAGCGGTTGTAAAAAAGCCAAGCCCCAGAAAAGCAATAAGTAGTATTTTCTCATGTTTATTCGTTTTTACTGCGAAAAAATCGGAAGTTTCTGCGAATTTTGAACGAAGAAAACTGCATTTTAGATGCCTTCGCTGAAAACCATTGTAATCAATTTACTGCGTCGTTTGGACCACTTCATTGATGACCTGAGGTTTGCCCTGGTCAAAGTCAGTGGTGTAGGAAAAAATTTGCCCATAAAGATCGCAACTTATCGGGGTTTTGGTCGGCCTGATTATCTTTTTTTACAAGGGAGGGTTTTGGTCAAAAAGCGCTTGCGCAATAGTCCTATCAATACCGTTTTACAAAATCTGATCAATTCTTACCGCCGGTTTGAGAGCGACGAAATTCCCAATGCCGTTTTGCGGGTAGACATCGAAAATCATCAATTTGAACTCATCACTGATCAGGAGGGGTATTTTACTTTGAGCACAAGTCTGGAGCCGCCCTTACTGCTGTTGGATGAAGAACCCTGGCAAAACGTAAAAGTCACCTTGTTGCAAACCCCCTGGACGGATGATCTGGAGATCGAAACCACGACAAGCGTGTTGTTCCCGCCGCAAGGTGCTCGGCTAGGGATTATTACCGATTTGGATGACACGGTCATTGAAACAGGCGTTGCCAGTCCACTCAAATGGCGGGCTTTTTACAATACCCTTTTCAAAAGCATCCACCGCCGTAAGGTTTTTGATGAGGTCGCGGCCTTTTTGCGGGCATTGCGCCGAGGTATGGATGACCATGGTTTTTCTCCACTGTTTTATTTGTCAAATAGCCCACGAAACATCTACGATTTGGTGATGAGCTACCTCCAGCTGCACTCGATGCCCAAAGCTCCGGTACTCCTACGCGACATTGGGTTTCCTTACAAAATCAGCCAGAAAGACCAGAACCATAAAATGGAAAGCATCATCCGGATATTTGATACTTATTCGGAAAAGCAGTTCATTTTGATTGGCGACAATGCAGAAAAAGACCCCTACATCTATCACGAAATTGACCAGCGTTACCCGGGTCGGGTAGCGGCCATTTATATTCGAGACGTACAAAAAAGTCGGCCTTTGCGGCGTTTTGAGAAGTTTGTTGCACAGGAGGCCAGCCACAAAATTCAGCTATTTAGCTCCTATCAGCAATTGGCAAAAATTTGTGCGGCGCAGCAGTTTTTAGACCTGGAATACTTCGAAGAGTTGTGCCAAAGTCAGCAGAAGTGGAAATTGAGCTTGCCTGTTTTCCCAAAATAGTGCAATTTTGTAGAATAAGATAACTTCTCGAATGGGATCTTCTACTTTTGTATCAGCCAAAAATATGAGCGTTGAGGATTTTTTCCTTAAATACGGCGCTTTTGAATCTCAAATCCCACTGAGTAAACAGGACTTTATTGGCTTAATCGAAATTTTTCCCGATCTCCAAATTGAACGGGAGGCAAATGGCATCATCTCAGTTATGTCCCCACTCAAAAAAGGTTCAGGAAAACGCGAAAACCGCCTTAATTTTTTACTCAATCTCTGGAATGAAAGCCAGGGTAAAGGTCATGTTTTTGGCCCCAATGGAACCTATGACTTACCCGACGGGGCTACAAAAATGCCAGATGTATCCTGGATTTCTCCCGAGCGTTGGGCGGAAGAACCCGATGATGAGGAAAGTTTCATCCAGGTTGTTCCAGATTTTGTAGCTGAAATTCGTTCAAAGACCGATAGACTCCCTAAGTTGCAACAAAAAATGACTCAAAATTGGTTGTCAAACGGAGTACAATTGGCGTGGTTAATTGACCCCTACAAAGAACAAGTATTTGTTTATCGGCCAGGAAAGGAAGTAGAATGTGTAAAAGGGTTTGAACAAAAATTATCTGGAGAAGAGGTATTGCCCGGATTTGAGCTGAATCTCAGCGAAATGAGGGCAAAAAAATAATGCCGTTCGGCTATTGTATGCTCAACACAATTTTCCCCTGATTCCGATTCTCTTCCATGTACAAATGAGCCTGCGCCACATCCTCCCAAGGGAAAACTTTATCCACAACCGGAAACAAGGCACCGCTCGCAAAATGCGCCCAGGCCAAATCCATAAAAGCCTGAGTCAATTCCGTTTTATAGGTCAATGTTCGTGCGCGCAACGTTGAGCCATGAATACTAAGACGTTTCATCAACACCATGCCCAGATTGATGCCATCCGCTTGTGCACCGCCCATGATGGCGAGCATCACCATTCGGCCATCCATACCTAGGGCTTTGAGGTTGCGCTCCAAATAGGAAGCTCCTAAGAAATCCAGCACCACATCTACTCCCCTACCCTTGGTCCAATCCTGGATGCATTCCGCAAAGTCTTGCGTTTTGTAGTCGATACACTGCTCGGCACCCAAAGTCAGGCAAAGAGCATGTTTTTCTGCCGACGCTGTTGCATACGTTTTGGCTCCGATCAAACTTGCCAGTTGCAGCGCAGCGGTGCCCACGCCACTTGCCCCTGCGTGAAGCAATAAGGTCTCGCCAGCCTTGAGTTTGGCAATCCAAACCAAGGCTTGAAAGGCAGTTAAAAAGGCTTCAGGAATAGCCGCAGCGGCCAAAAAGTCCAGGTTTTCAGGGATTGGCATAGCCACATCTTCATGGATGACGGCGTATTCAGCATAACCGCCGCCAGCCAAAAGCCCACATACCCGGTCACCGATCTTCCATTTGGTCACCTTTTCACCGAGTTGCTCCACCTCTCCGGCAATTTCCAGACCCATAATGGGGCTTTCACCTGGCGGTGGCGGGTATTTGCCTTCACGTTGCAAAAGGTCGGCGCGATTCAGTGCCGTGGCTTTGACTTTGACCCGGATTTCATGTGCAGCAGGGTCGGGAGTAGGAAAATCTCCTAGGTAAAGTTCTTCGGCTGAGCCGAATTGATGGATTTGGATAGCGCGCATGGTGGATTGTGGTTGGGGCGGCCCTACGTGGTCGCCCGGGTTGTTGGGGCGACCCTTGCGGTCGCCCTAATAGTTGGGTAACCACGCAGGGTTACCCCTACAGTAAATGCCCCATAAATTCCTGCTTGACCCGCAGGTATTCCCGGTTGTCGGGATTGGGTTCGATGATGATGGGAATCCGGTTGGTTACTTTGACTGAGGTATGTTCAAAGGCCTCAATTTTATCCGGATTATTGGTCAATAGTTTGATTTCACTTACCCCTAGATCTTCCAGCATTTCAATGGCGATCCCATAATCGCGGGCATCTGCTTCAAAGCCGAGATGAATGTTGGCATCGATGGTATTGAAGCCCATGTCTTGTAGGTTGTAAGCTTTGAGTTTATTGATGAGGCCAATACCCCGGCCTTCCTGGCGTAGGTAAAGCAACATCCCTCCTTCGTTGGCCACTTTATGTAAAGCATAGGCCAATTGTTCGCCACAGTCACAACGTTTGGAACCAAACAAATCTCCGGTAAGACATTCCGAATGCAAGCGCGTAAGCACAGGTTCGTTGAGGTTGCAATGTTCACTAATTAGCGCCAAATGGGGCATCCAATCTTCGGAGTTTTGGGCATAAGCTGCCATCCGAAAATTACCCCAAGGGGTTGGAATCAGTGCCTCTGCTTGTCGAACCAAGCTTTTTTCCTTTACTTCCATGTACAACAATTCCTCCCCAATTTTCGCCATTTGACGGATATTTTCAGGAAAATATTCTTAATCTTGGACTTTTTAAAGAACAAGCCCAGCCCTGATAAGGTTTTACAATTGCAAAGATAAGATATTGCAAGCCCTATACTACTTCTTTGCCCAATTGCCGACAAAATAACACAATGCGTTTATTAACTTTGTATCTATAACATTACTTTTTTTTGATCAAAATTTGTTTTGTATGAAAAAACTCTCACTAGTGCTCATGCTGCTGCTGGGCAGTCTGGCTACAATGCTGGCTCAGCGCACCATCACCGGAAAGGTGGTTGACCAAAGCAGCAAAGAGGCGCTCATCGGCGCCTCCGTCTTCGTCAAAGGTACCTCAGCAGGTACCGTGACCGATGTCGATGGAACCTACTCCGTTTCCGCACCTGCCAACGCCACAACTTTGGTCATTAGTTATACGGGGTACACCACCCGTGAAGTTGAGCTTGGCACGTCCAACGTTGTTGAGGTGGAATTAGAAGCTGGCGTCAACATCAATGAAGTGGTCGTCGTAGGTTATGGTACCCAACAAAGACGGGACATTACCGGAACCATTTCTTCGATCAAGGGTTCGGATCTGGCTTCTTCACCGGTACAAAGTTTTGACCAAGCGCTGCAAGGCCGTGCTGCGGGGGTCAACGTGAGTTTGCCCAACGGGGTACTCAACAACCCACCCGTATTCCGCATCCGGGGGATCAACTCGATCAATTTGAGTTCTTTCCCTTTGATCGTATTGGACGGAGTACCTACCTTCACCGGTGATGGCGGTAACAATGCCGCGAACAACGTCCTGTCCAACATCAACCCTAACGACATTGAGAGCATCGAAATCCTAAAAGATGCTGCTGCAGCGGCCATCTACGGTTCGCGGGCCAGTGCCGGGGTTGTTTTGATTACCACCAAACGGGGTAAGGAAGGCAAAACCAAAATCAGTTACGATGGTTGGGCTGGTTGGACCAGTGCAGCAAGACGTTTCGACCTTTTGAACGCCGAACAATACGTTGGCTACAAGAATGAAGCGGCACGCAACGCAAACCTTCCTGATCAGTTCTTCCTGGAAACCATTGATGGTAAAACCGTAGATACGGACTGGTACGACTACGTACTACAAACTGGCTTGTCTCACAACCACGGCTTGAGTTTCTCAGGTGGGAGTTCAGGTACCACTTATTTCCTTTCCTTGGGTTATTCCAACCAAGAAGGGATGATTGTCAGCAATACTTTTGAGCGTCTTTCGGGTCGTTTGAGCCTCGATCACAAATTGGGCAAAAAAGTAAAAATTGGCACAAACATGGGGTACACAACCAACTTTAATGCGGCCCCCAGTACAGGTTCTCTACCTGGCCAGTCATTCGGCACTTCTGGCCTTGGCCGTATTCCATTGGTTACTGCCCCCAATATCCCTGCCTACAATGCCGATGGCTCTTACAACATTGCTTCCAACAACCAGCCTGGCCGTTACCGCAACTTACAGCAGGTGGGTTTTGTCAACCCGGTTCCAATCATCGAGTTGAACAGCTTCACTTCCGAGGCAAAACAACTTCAAGCTGCTGTTTTTGTGGATGTTAATCTTTTCAAGGGTTTGACGTACCGCACTCAATATGGCGTTGACCAACTCAGTTTGGAGAACATTTCTTTCCAAACTCCGGTTCATGGTGACGGTTTCGGTACCAACGGCGCAGCAACCAACATTGTCAATAGCCTCGATCGTTGGAACTGGCAGCATTTGCTGACTTATGATTTCTCCCTGGCCGAGAAGCACAACTTCTCTTTCCTGGTTGGTAACGAACAACAGCGTACCACTTCTTCCAGTTGGGGTGCAAGTCGGACAGTAATTGGTGACCCATTCTTTACTACCTACCAAGGAAACTTCACCACCATTGTACCTGCGGGCAATGGACAGGGTGAAAACTACCTGTTGTCTTACTTTGGTCGTTTGAACTACGATTTCAAAAAGATCTTCCTGATGACGGCCAATTTGCGCCAAGATGAATACTCTGCTTTTGCTCCCGGCAAAAAAGCAGGTATTTTCTGGGGGGCTTCAGCGGGTTTGACCCTTTCTGAACTGGACTTCTGGAAAAATTCCTTGGGCAATGCCATCAACTTTTTCCGCATCCGCGGTAGCTATGGTGAAGTGGGCAACAACAATGGTATTGGTGACTTTGCTTCATTGTCCATCTATGGATCAGGTTTGTATGGTGCCAACCCAACCACTGGCTTTGCTCAGGCTGGCAACACCAACCTTTCCTGGGAAACCAGCCGCAAGACGGACATTGGGATCAACTTTGGCTTACTGGAAGATCGCCTGACGGGTGAAATCACTTATTTCCAGAACGACATTGATGGGCTGATCTTGAACTCACCACAGGCGCCTTCTAAAGGTATCCCTGGCAACTCAATTCAAACCAACATTGGTTCGATGCGGAACACCGGTTGGGAATTTGGCCTAACAGGTACCATTCTGAAAAAAGCGAAATTCAGCTGGACTTCCAACTTCAACATTGCCTTCATGCAGAATGAGGTGACCGCACTGGCTGCTGGAAACACCGATATTTTCACTGCAACTGCTGGTTTGGAAACTGCGAATATTACTCGCGTGGGTGAATCCATTGGTAGTTTGTACGTTGTACCTACAGATGGGGTTGATCCTGCTACTGGCCGCCGGGTTTTCATCAACGCCAAGGGCGAAAGAATCCTCTACAGCCACGTGGTACCTAGTGGACAATCTCGTTGGACGGTTCAAGGCACTGGTGCTACTGCTGCCGCCGTAACCGTGGCTGCCGACGGTAAAATTTTTGGCCCAGTATTGCCTACTTTCTTCGGCGCATGGGACAATACCTTCAGATTCCACGGCATTGACTTAAATGTTCAGGTACAGTATTCTGGTGGCAATTACGTCTACAATGGTACCAAAGCGGGCTTGCGCGACCAACGTTTCTGGAACAATCAGGTTGAAGTACTAACCCGGTGGCAAAAAGACGGCGATGTGACCAATATCCCTCGCCCAGTATTGGGTGACAACGTTTCCAACGGTTCCGCCTTCCCGATCTCCGAAAACGTAGAGAAAGGTGACTTTATGCGGATTCGCAACATCACCCTCGGCTATACCCTCCCTAAAAGTTTGACCAGCAAAATCAATGTCAGCAACATCCGGGTATATGGTACAGCGAACAACGCCTTCTTGTTTACCCAGTACACGGGTACTGACCCCGAAGTATCTACCAATGGCAACAGCAATGGCGCTCCTGGGGTAGACCGCAACTCGGTTCCGATGGCGCGCACCATTTCCGTAGGTTTGAATGTTGGTTTCTAATTTAGGGGTATTAAAATCAAAGGACAATCATGAAGAACTCGATACAATTTATTCAAAAAACAGGGATCGCGCTGGCTTTTATCGGCGGAACCTTTATTTTCTCGGGCTGTAATTCAGAAGAGTTGCTGAACCCGGTTCCGATTACATCCATCAGTGATGTGTCTGCGTTTGCTACGCCAGCCCGTATCCTGAACCAGGTCAATGGCCTGTACAACAACATCCAGAGTGGTCAGTTGTATGGTGGCCGTTTTCAAGTATACCACGATATCCGCGGTGAGGAATTCCTGAACGAAACCACCAACGGGGTGACGGGTTTCCAGACCTGGAACCACACCCTCGTAGCAAGTGCCAACGAGGTAAACAACCTCTGGAACCAGGTTTATTTTACCATCAACAACTGCAACCTTTTCATTGAAGGGGTTGAAGCGAACAAAGCCATATTGGGCAACGACGCCTTGGCCAACAACTACATTGCCGAAGCGCGGTTCATTCGTGGCTTGTGCTACTATACCTTGTTGACCCTGTACAGCCGCCCATTTGCCGATGGCAATGGTTCCAAGTTGGGTGTTCCCCTGCGTTTGAAAGGAGAAAAATCGGATGGTGGCAATGATTTGGCGCGTGCCACGGTAGCTGAAACGTATGCTAAGGTGCTTGAAGATTTGAATTTTGCAGAAACGAACCTGCCTGCCAACTATTCCAGCGCTTTGTTGAACACTACCCGTGCCCATAAAAACACGGCGATAGCGCTCAAAACGCGGGTTTACCTCTCTATGCAACGTTATGCTGACGTGATTACCGAAGCCAATAAACTGGTGCCTACGGCAGCTCCATTCAAGGCTGCTAGTGGTGTAGCTCATGAGTTGCAAGCAGATATTACCAAAACATTCGCAGCGCCTTATACCACCACGGAGAGCATTTTTTCGATGCCTTTCACCGATGTTGACCTGCCTGGTACCCAGAATGGTTTGGGTAGCTACTACAACCCTGGCCCACGGGGTATTGGTGATTTCTCTTTGAATCTAACTGCTGCTGGCATCATCAACAATCCTGCTTTCAATGCCGCTGATGCGCGGAAAAAAATGGTTACAGTAGTGGGTACCAAGACCTACCTGAACAAATTCGCATTGGGGCCACAGCACCTGGATTATGCTCCCGTGATCCGTTATGCAGAAATACTGCTGAACGCTGCTGAGGCCATTGCGCGCACCAGTGGTGTCAATGATCGCGCTATCGCCCTGTTGAATGCGGTTCGCAAACGTTCGGATGCCAGCAAAACCTTTGCTGCTGCCGATTTTGCCGACACCAATGCGTTTATCAGCGCCCTGTTGTTGGAGCGCCGGATGGAGCTTTTGGGTGAAGGTTTCCGCTCATTGGATTGTACGCGTTTGCTGTTGCCGATTCCTGGAAAGGCCAACGTAGCAACGATCCTGCCGACACAGCCAGATTACATTTGGCCAATTCCACAAGGTGAATTGATCGCCAATAAGCTGTGTTTGCCCAATAATTAATTTGTTTTTATTTTTTTCATAATAATCAGATAGGGGGTTGAACAAAGTTCAACCCCCTATTTTTATGGGTCAAAACCAAAATCATCTACGTAAGCTGAAAAAAAATCGACCAAAATCCCATTTCTCCCCATGAACAATTGTTCACTATCTTTGTTGGCAGTAATGCTTGTTTAACCAACATTCATGCTTTCCTCATTTTAAGCACAATATTTTCTATTCCCAAAAGCGACTCTGGAGTAAATTTCATTTCAACATAAAACCAAATTTTTTCATGAAAAAACTCTCACTAGTCTTTGCACTCCTATTATTGGGTAGTGCCGCGCTATGGGCGCAAAAAACCATCACTGGCAAAGTGACGGATGACAATGGAGAAGCGCTGATTGGGGCTTCTATCTTGGTCAAGGGCACCGTAAAAGGCACCATTACCGACATTGAAGGAAGTTTTACATTGGCCATTCCGGAAGGCTCCAACATCTTACAAGTTTCCTACACGGGTTTTAAAGCCCAGGAAGTTACACTTGGCAATGAAACGACCCTCACCATCGTCATGCAAACGGACGCAATTGGTCTGGACGAAACCGTGGTAGTTGCTTATGGTACCCAAAGCAATCGTTTCAGGGTGCAAAGTATTGGTACGGTAACTGCTGAAAACATCAAGAACGTACCATTGTTGGGGCCACAACAACTATTACAAGGCCAAGTAGCCGGGGTCCAAATGACCAACATGTCGGGTGTATTGGGTTCCGCAGCAGCTATCCGGGTTCGTGGCCCATCCTCAATCAACGCAGGTGGTAACCCACTGTTTGTAATTGATGGGGTTCCGCTCAACGACCGCGATTATTCAGCAGCGCAAGGTGCTGGGGCGGGTTTGAACCCTTTGAATGACATCAACCCCAATGACATTGCTTCGATGACGGTGTTGAAAGATGCTGGTGCCACTGCAATTTATGGCTCACGGGGAGCCAACGGGGTCATTTTGATCACTACCAAAAAAGGGAAGGCAGGTACCAACACCGTGAATTTTGATTATTTCACAGGTACTTCTGAGCCTACTTTTGTATTGGACATGATGAACGCGGATGATTACCGGGCTTATCGCAAAGCTTACGCCAATGTAACTGTTCCTGGCGAGGGTGGATTTGATTGGCCTACAGCAGTGCGCCAAACTGGTCGTATTAACAACTACACCTTGAACCTATCAGGAGGCAACGACAAAACCCAATACTATCTTTCGGGTAGCTTTTTGAACCAAAGCAACTACGCCATTGGCAACGATTTGGATCGAATGAACGGTCGTTTGAACTTTAACCATACATTCTCCGACAAATTCCGCTTTGGGGCCAACATTGGTATTTCCCGGATTGTCAATGACCGGATTGGTTCGGACAACAACACTTTCGCACCACTGACTTCAGCTTTCTTGCAGTTGCCTACCGTAAAACCTTTTGATGCAACGGGTAACTATGTCAACACTGGTTTCATCACCAACGTACTGGCACTGGAAGCACTGGGCACCAACCAATTGGTGACCAACCGTACTTATGCCAACACTTATTTCAAGTTAGACCTTTTACCTGGTTTGTTTGCCCAGTCTGACTGGGGCATTGATATGGTAGACATTCAGGAAACCACTCGTCAGGCCAACGTCAACACCCCAGGTGGTTTGGCATCTAACCGTTTGAGTGACGACAACAAATGGCTGACCACCAACACCCTTAATCTGGATCGTCAGTTCGGTGACCTGGCGTTGGGCGCAGTAGCAGGTTTTAGCTTTGAGACGGCGCTGTACGATTTTACCTTTGTGGAAGGTCGGAATTTTTCTTCTGATGCCTTGCGCAACGTTTCATCCGCAGCTACACCAACTTCTACCCAAAACAACCGTAGCCAGTGGGCTTTGAACAGCCAGTTTGTACGGACCAACTTCCGCTACAAGGATCGCTACATCGTGGAAGGTTCGGTCAGACGTGATGGTTCATCCCGTTTTGGTTCTGAAAACCGTTATGGTACCTTCTGGGCTGTATCTGGTGGATGGGTCGTTTCCGAAGAGCAATTTATGAAAGGTTTGGGCTTCCTCAACCAACTGAAGTTGACTGCCAGCTATGGCTTGAATGGTAACGATCGCATTGGTGATTTCCCATCATTGGGTCTGTTTGGTAGTGGTGTTGCATCCGACTACTCAGGAGGTGCGGGTTTGCGCCCTACTCAAATTGCCAACCCTGACTTGAAATGGGAAACAACTACCCAATTGGACTTGGGTATTTCGATTGCCATTTTGAACAACCGGGTCAGCCTTGATGTCAATTATTACCAAAAGAAAACCACAGATTTGTTGTTGGATATTCCACTTCCCTTGTTGAATGGTTTTGCCAGCATTACCCGCAACGCGGGTGAGATGGAAAACCGTGGCGTGGACATCAACCTCAACACGGTCAACGTTCAGACCAAAAAATTTGAATGGAAAACCAACTTTAACATTGGTTTCCTCCAAAACGAAGTATTGAGCTTGCCCGATGCTACCAAAGACCTCGAAGGACGTCAGTTTGTAGGCGGAACCCTACAACGTGCCATCGTTGGCCATTCCATCAATACCTTCTTCATGGTGCCCTACAAAGGGATCAATCCAGACAACGGCAACGCCGAGTGGATTGCCCGTGACGGCAGCATCATCAATACAGTAAGCCCCAATGAACGGGTTATTGTGGGCGACGCTATTCCTGATTTCACGGGTGGTTTCTCCAACACTTTCAACTACAATGGTTTTGATTTCAACGTGTTCTTCAACTTCACTTATGGCAGCTCCATTTACCTGGGTGATTTGACCTTTACTGAAAACCCGATTGGTGGTTTCAACTATGCGCGTAGAGTAGCGGATTATTGGACTGAGAGCAACCGCGATGCAGCTTTCCCTGCTGCAACCAGTGCAACTCGCAACGTATTCAGCCAGGCTTCTACCCTTCACCTCTTGGATGGTTCTTTCATTCGTTTGCGCAATATCTCTTTGGGCTATACGCTGAAGGGCAGCCAGTTGAAAACCAAAGCATTCCAGAGTGTACGCTTGTATGTAATGGGACAAAACCTGTGGACACTGCGGGCAGAAGGATGGGAAGGCCGTGGCCAGGACCCCGAAATTGCTGATGCTGGTAACGCCAACCTCCGCCAAGGACAATCCTTCTTTACGCCTCCACAAGCCAAGATGATTACTGGCGGTTTGAACATCACGTTTTAATTACTCTAAAACACAAGTAGAATGAAAATATTTGCTAAATATATATCGCTGATTGCCCTGTTTTTTGCCTTCAGCGCTTGCGACAGTGAATTGGCCATTGAGCCCGAACAATCACTTTCGCCAACAGTGACTTTCAGCAACGAAGCTGGGGCACAAGCGGCCTTATTGGGAGCTTATAGTGCGACTCAAAGTTTGGACGTTTTTGGCGGTCTTTCCTTTGTGATCAGCGAATACATGACCGACAATGTGCGCTTCGTTGGTTCTTTTCCTACCCTTCAGGAAATCAACAACTACGTTACCATTGCGAGCAATGCCAACGTCCAGGGGATGTGGTCAGCCCACTACTTCGCCATTCTTGCTGCCAATGCAGTCATTGACAATGTACCAGGTGTAGTAGATCCAGGTTTTACTGATGCTGAACGCAAACAATTCATTGCTGAAGCAAAATTCGTCAGAGCACTGACCTATTTGCAATTGGTGAACCTGTGGGGACAACCCTTTCAGGTCAATAATGGCAATACGCCGGGTGTTCCATTGGTACTTACAGGTGGTGCTTTAGTCGGTGACATTGTCAAGCCAGCCCGCAATACGGTTGCTGAGGTGTATACTCAAATTGAAAAAGACCTTACGGAAGCATTGCCAGATGTAGTGAACAATTTCTCAGCTGCTGACCAAACCCGTGGCCGGGCTACCAAAGGTGGCGTGAATGCTCTCTTGAGCCGGGTCAGTTTGTACAAAGGGGATTGGGCCAAAACAATTCAGTATTCCGACGCCATTTTGGTTGGCAATAACCTCTATGCACTTGCTTCTGATTTCACTTTTTATGATGCCAATACCAGCGAAGACATCTTTGCCATTCAGATGACTGCTACAGATAACTCCCGTACTGGTTCGGGAGGTTTGGGTGGTTATCATCTACCTGCTTCACGGGGTGGTCGTGGTGATGCGCCGATGTCGGCAAGCATCATTGCTGCGTATGGTACGGGAGACAAACGTTTTACCAGTTTGTCTTTTACCGGTACTGACGCCACTACGGTAAGTTCAACCTTCACCAACAAGTACAAGGATGGTGTAACCAACGCAGACAACGCTCCCATTCTACGGGTAACCGAAATGGTACTCAACAAAGCCGAAGCGCTGGTTAAAAGTACCAAAACAGTCAACGCCGATGCCATTACGCTGGTCAATCGCCTGCGTACCCGCGCTGGATTGACCCCATTTGATGCTGCCCAGTTTGCAGATGCCAACGCGCTGACTACGGCTATTCTAAACGAGCGCCGCCTGGAATTGGCTTTTGAAGGCCATCGCAGAATGGACTTGTTGCGCAATGGTCTTCCACTGCGTACTACTGGAGCGACTGCTGCTATTTCCAAACCAGGTGACCCAAAGGTGGTTTTACCTATCCCAACCCGGGAAATCGACTTGGGGGCAGCACTGCCACAGAATACGGGATACTAAAAAGTGAAAAGTGAAAAGTGAAAAGTGAAAAATGAAAAAAGCCTCACGTGGATTAATCCCGCGTGAGGCTTTTTTCATTTTTCACTTTTCACTTTTCACTTCTCACTTTTCACTATTAATATCCCCCTTCCTTCGGAGCAGGAGCTTCTTGCTCAACATCGCCAGGGCCCGCAATGCGGAATTCAGCGCGGCGGTTCATGTAGCTGGAGCTGGTTGGAACCAAGTTATCGGCAGAGCCCTTCCATTGCAATACGAAGCGACCACGTGGAACACCATGGCTGGTCACGAGGTGTTCGATGACATTCTTAGCGCGATCATAGGACAATTGATTGTTGGCACTTTCTGAGCCTGTAGAATCCGTAAAGCCAGTAACAACCAGGCGGATGTTCGGGTTGGCTTTCATCATCCGGCCTACTCCTGCCAGGTTGCCATAATCAGAGTATTTGATCACGGCAGTTGAACTGGGGAAATGCAACATCGGCAAAAACCATTCTGCAGCGCTAGAGCGATTGTCAGTAATTTGGTAATTCTGCAAAGCTTGATCGATCAATTCTTTCACCCGTTCTTCAGTAACGCCACCGCCACCGTTACCGGGACGCCCAGGGCCACCAGCTTGTGGATTGGTCACAACGCCGGTTTCATCCACCTTTTCATTGGCCTGCGGCATGTAGAAAGGCTCTTTGTCGATGTGATCAGGCACGCCATCGCGGTCAGAATCGAGGGTACGACCTTTAGTATCTACCATAGCTCCTGCTGGTGTATTGGGATCCTGGTCGATGGCATCAAGAACGCCGTCACCGTCTTCATCTTTGATCAAACCAGAGGTACGTTGGTTGATTTTTTCGTCAATGGAATTCAATACCCCGTCCATTGGGTTGATCCAGTAGAGCGGCTCGGTTTGGCTGGAGGCACTGCCGAGGTTGAAGTTGATGCTGAGGTTGGTAAAAGATATAACGTCGCGGAAAGTAGATTTTCCTGAGGCGATGTTGTCTACTCGGTCGGCATAACCGCCCATCACCATCATGGCTTGTTCCTCAATTCCGATGTTCACTTTTTTACCCAAACGGAAAGAAATCCCTCCTCCCATGGCGATATGAGTACCTTCGCTGATGTCCAAAAATCCTTTTTTCAATACTTCATTTCTGGGCTCAGTTCCATCTTCGATTCGGTTGGCTTCGAAGGCATTCAAACCGCCTCCCGCCATGAAATAAAGATTGGTTCCACGGACTGGTTTGTCCCAACGCAAGCTGTTCAGTGACATTACGCCATAAACGGTTCCCGACATCCAGGTGGTTTGGTACTCGCGATTGACATTGGTATTGGGATCGTTCATCCCTTTCAAATCAGCGTACAAGAAGTCGCCGCGTAAGGAAAAAACGTAATCAAGCGCTTTACGAAAGTGTAAGCCTACTCCATATGAGGGTTTAATGGCGGCATCTCCACCCAGGATTGCAGCCCCCCCATTCACCCCAATTTCAAACATGTTCTTCGGTATCGCCAAACCCGAGGTTTTGGGTTTTTCTTTCTCTTCTTTCACGGGTTTTTCAGCCTTTTCTTTGGGCTCCTTATCGCCCTTTCTTTTGGCTGGTTTTTCAGTTTTTGCTTTTTCCTCTGTAGATTCGATCGCATCCTGCCCCCAAACCAATCCGGTGCAGAATATCAGGAGGAACAACAACATAGTACGTTTTTGCATGGTTTTGGATATTAAATCAGTTAAGTATTGGGATTATATCGGTTTTTGAATTTGTTATCATAACGATCCATACAACCGTCGTGCGGCGTAAAAACGTTCCAAAGCAAGTGAAAGAAACCAGGCAATACGGCAAAGGTGAGCATCATGATTTGGAAAAAACACACGGCTTTCACCTCTCCACGTTATGCGAAGGTAAATTTTTTGTGAAAGGTTTTCGAGCCGAACCAGCAGGAGTACCACATTTTAGGTATAAAATAACCAAAAAATGACTAAACTCTGCTAATCTGGCAAAAATAAGGCTTATTTCATCGCTAACCAAGGTTTCCTAACTGTTGAAACGCTGATACAACAGATATTTTTCTTATTTATACTCATTTTTTTGTAAAAGTCACTTTTTATCGCATTAAAATGCACTAATCTGTGATCCCTTTGTAACTTTCCGTCCTTACTGTATCTATACTTCAACTGTGTTTTATGCTCGACAATTGGCTTAGCCCAGTCAACCTCACTGCACTATCCCTACCCGATCTGGATGTAGAGCACTTAGGGTCGCGACTGCACCTCCATACGGAAACTGATTTTCCCGATTTGAAAGGGATTCAAATTGCCTTGGTTTGTTTGAACGAAAAAGAAGGCATCGCCTTGCGCAAAGCCTTGTATACCATGAGCTTTCCCTTCGAAGGCTTGCATATCGCCGATCTGGGCACCATCCGAAAATGCACTGCCGAGTTCATTATGCCCGTGCTGATTGAATTGCACGAGAGCAATATTTTGCCCATCATCGTTGGTTCCGATCCTGCGTTGATGCAAATTCAATACAAGGGCTTACAGCACGAGTTGCAACACATCAACATGGTGGCAATGGATGAACTCATCCGCCTGAGTGTACCTACCGAAAACAAACAACCCGATCTGTTCAACGAGATTGTTTTTCAAAAAAAATCCAAACTCTTTCACCTCGGCATCATTGGTTGCCAAACCCATTTCACCCTGCCAGCTACCTACCGTTTGATGGATGAATTGCACTTCGATTACATCCGACTGGGTACTGCCCGGGCAAATTTGGCGGAAGTGGAGCCCATCATCCGCGATGCCGATTTGTTGGGTTGCCAGGTAGCCGCGCTCAAACAAAGTGAAGCCCCCGGACAGGAAAACCCCAGCCCCAGCGGCTTTAGCGTTGAGGAAATTTGCCAGCTTTGCCGCTACGGTGGGATGAGTGAAAAAGTGAAGTCTTTCGGTATTTTTGGCTACAAAGCCTCTCTGGATCGCAAAGCCCAAACCGCCAACGTACTGGCGCAAATGATCTGGTACTTTCTCGATGGCCTAAGCCACCGCAAAGGAGATTTCCCAATCAGCACTGAGGGCCTTACCGAATACATCGTGGAGGTAAAATCCCTGGATTTTACAGTTACTTTCTGGAAAAGCCAACGCAGCGGGCGCTGGTGGCTCCAGGTGCCCGTCAAAACGAGCAAACAACAACAGCGGCATCGGCTGATTCCCTGTTCGTACAATGACTATAAGTTGGCTTCACAGGGGGAATTGCCGGACCGGTTGGTGAATGGGCTGAAGCGGTTTTTGTGAATGACGAATGGTTCGAATGATGAATGACGAATTTGGCGCGTTACCCT
>JAIYAV010000352.1 GCA_027488855.1 Saprospiraceae bacterium | reverse complement strand
GTTTTTTTTTTTTTTCGTTTTCAGTAGCTTTATACGGATTGTAAGGGAAAAGGTTACGCTAGCTAGCAAAAAAAGTTGAGGAGTTGAGAGGTTGAGGAGTTGAGGCTACCGCAGCGACTTGGACGCTAGCTACCCCTAAACTTCTCAACCTCTCAACTCCTCAACTATCACGCTACTTTATCCGCGCAACTCGAACTAGCGAAAGCGTCCGGTTTGGCTTTGAACACAAAGCCCATCGACAGAATGTAGCCCATTGCCTCTTTCAAGGCAGTATTGGATTCGAAGAGCGGATCAGTGTTGATGTCCGCGTGTACTTCGAGCGCTACGTCGTACGTGTCGAGCAAGTCGCAGAGGGCATAAGCTACTTCAATCGATTTGGAAACTTCAAAAATCATCCGCTCGCGTAAGCTCATTTTGCGGTTTTCGCGGCTATTTTGGATGAACATGAAACCGCCTTTTTTCTCCCGTAGGAAAACAATGACCGTTGCATACTCTACCGAACCGCCGCGTACTTGCGAATCGGAACCGATGCACACTTTGAGTTTGTGCCCCAGTTCTTTTTCCCGGATAATCGTTTTTTCAACGGCATCTTGAATGGGAATTTCGATTCGTTGACCATCTAATCTTCGCCAACTCATGGTTTGTTGTTTTATTGGGTAATTTAGTAAATCATTGTGTGACAAATAGATTCGCGCCAAAATTTAATTCTTGCTTTACGTAGAATTAACAAATCTGGGCTACTAAAGGTTACAGCTAAAGCAGGATTTCGGGTAGATTGGTTCCCAGGCTTTTATCTTTTTTTCTTTATTTTGCAAATTCAATCAAAAAATGAATGGAAGCGCAGCTTTTTGTCTACGGAACGCTGATGATTGGGGTGGAATCCAGAATGGCTGGTTTGTTGCAGCGCAACAGCAAGTGGTTGGGATCGGCGTACATCTCCGGTGAGTTGTTCGACCTGGGGCGATACCCTGGTGCGCAATGGATTCCTGAATATCCTGGCAAGGTTTACGGGCAGGTTTTTACGCTAGAAGACCCTGAGTTTTTAATGCCCTATTTGGACGAATACGAAGGCATCAATCCGCAGTTTCCAGAAGCGGGGGAGTATGTGCGCAAACTGGTGCCTGCAGTTTTGGAAGATACTGGACAAAGCATCGATACTTGGCTGTATCACTATAATTTATCTACTGACCAATTGGTTCGCATTGAATCGGGCCGATACTTGGATTATTACAGGCAGCAGCCCGCACATTTGGAGTTCATTCGGATGGGGTAATAAACAAAAAACGCCGTAGGCAAAGAGGCCCACGGCGTTGGTATATTCAATGGTATGATAATAGGTTTTAGGGGTTTTTATTTAGCCTTATTGGATGATCCACATTTTGCCGAAGAGGTCATCATTGGTAAAGCTTTGACGAGCAAGTGCTGCATCTAGGTTGGCTTTGTTGGTGTTGTATTCTGCGTTAGGATACTTGAAGCGGAGTGGAATTTTGCCTTGGTTGCCAATCCCTACACCAGTCAAGAAAGCAGGAATACCCGTGCGACGCCAGTTGTAATATGCCTCCATACCGGAGTTTTGAGCCATAGCCAGGTACTTTTGCTTCAGGATTTGAGCCAGACCATCGGCGGTGTTGCCAGCATATTTCACTTTTGCTTGAGCGAGGTAAGCATTGAAATCAACTTGTACGGTGTAAGTGTTGAATTCACCCAGTTTGGTACCTATCTTTTGGAAATCAACATTGTTCGCACCTGCTTTCAATCCGTAGAAATCCATTGATGCCTGAACACCTTTTTTGTACCAATCTTCAGCAGTGCCAGTAGTAGCCCAACCACGGTTCAAACCTTCAGCGATGTTCAAACACATTTCAGAATAACCAACCTGAGTGATGGGTTCTCCTGCAAAAGTAGAATAAAAACGCTTGCGGCTGATCAAGGAGTATTCACCTTTCTGCGCTTTGAATGCCATGTCATCCAGGTTTTCACCAGTACTGGCACCTTCAAATGCGTCGAAAGAAGTGGGGCTAGCTCCTGCTTTCACCTTAGCTTCAGCTGGCTCAGCAACCAGGAACAAACGTGGATCCTGGAATTCCTTCAGCAGGTCGATGTACAACTTGGAAGTGTTTTCGCGCAATGCATCAAAACCGTAAGTGTTTGGGTTCTTTGGGTAGTAAAAGCTAGGAATAGTAGCACTTGGAAAGAAGATCAAACCATCGGCATTGCTGCTGAAGATAGGGAATTTGCTTGGGCTACCCAGAACCTCGGCAAAACGAGCTTTAACTTTCAGGTCAGCATCAGTATCTTTTTTGCTCAAGCTCACCAGTACACGCAGCTTGAAGCTATTCACCAGCTTCTGCCACTTGCTCAGGTCTCCACCGTAGAACCAGTCTCCATCGGCTTTTTGACCACCTTTGGCAATCAATGAAGCCAGATCAGTGTTTGCTTCATCCAACCAATTCAATACCTGTACATAGATTTCCTTTTGAGTATTGTACTTTGGCGCCTGGATGTCCAAACCTTGTAGTGCTTCGCTCAAAGGCAGATCGCCTACTTTCAAGCTCATGTTCACAAAGTGATAAGCGCGCAGAAATTTACCCAGGGCAGAATAAGGGTTTACCGCAGGTGCACCGGCTTTCAATGCCTCTTCTTCCATTTTGATCACGTTCTTCAAACGCGTATAGTCTGTAGTAGCAGGGCCAGACCAATATTCGTTGGTTCCGTAGTAGTTGTAATTGATGCACCAGTACTGGTTGTAACGTTGGTCCAAATTCCAGGCACCGGTTCTCAGGTTGTTCAACACACCATTCAGGATCAGGTTGGCTGGAGATGAAGTGGCGCGGTTTGGATCGATGTCCAGCTCGTCGAAATTACAGCTGCTGAAAACGGCTGTAAAGGCTAACGCTGCAATAGCGAAAAATTTATTGAATCTCATTGTTTTTTATTTTGGATTGGTTGTATGTAGAGACGCGATTAATCGCGTCTCTACGATAAATACCAAAAATATTAGAACGTAAAGTTGAAGTTTACCCCGTAACGCTTGGTTGTAGGTGTATCGAAGTCAGAAGAACCTTGACGGCCGATGTAACGGTTCAAGTCGAGGTCATTCTTCTCAGCGAAGTACAACAAGTTACGTGCAACCAGAGAAACAGTCATCTGGTTGAAGAAGCTCTTGGACTTCAGGGGAACGTTGTACGTCAGGGTTACTTCACGCAGGTTGGCGAAAGAACGGCTCATCAGGTTGAGCTCGTTTTCCTGGTAGTAGCGGCTGATGTAATCCTGCAAGAAAGTTTTGGTATCGTTTGGTTTGAAGGTCAACTCGTTGTAGTTGGTGATCTTGCCTTCGATGTCTGTTTTGATGGTGCCACTGGCAACCTGAACACCTGAACCCAACCAAGTCTTGTTGCCTTTGGTATCTTCCAAACGAGCTACACCCATGGCACCTTCAGTCGTTTCGATGTGACGACCACCGCGGAACAACTGGCGCTGCAGGTAGTTGGCAATTACCCCACCCTGACGACCGTCAAACTGGAACTGCAATGTGAAGTTCTTGTAAGAGAAACGGTTGATGAAACTCCATACGAAGTTTGGATCAAGGTAACCCATGAATTTTTGGGCAGCGGAGTTCACTGTGCTCAAACGGATTGGACGACCACCAGCATCGTTGATGATTTGACCATCCTGGGTAAAGAGGTAACCGTTAGACCAGAATTCATCTACGCGACGACCTACTTGCTGAGAGAATTGATCCAAGCGCGTAACATTTTGGCCGTTTTCGGTGTAAAACTCTTCGTAGCGCTCACGCAAAGTAGAGAAGTTGATCATCGGCATCCACTTCAAACCATTGCTGTTTTTGAATGGATCGGCGCTAATCATGATCTCCACCCCTTTGCGGCGGGTAACGATTCCGTTGACCAACTGAGCGGTGTAACCAGTAGCTTCAGAGATTGGACGAGCAAAAGTACGTGGGCCTTCCTTAATGTTGAAGTAAGTAGCTTCTACGTTGATCTTGTTTCTGAACAGTGCGAAGTCGATACCCAATTCCAACTCCGTGCGAGAGTTGCGCTTCAGGTTTTTGTTGCCCAATTGGTTGGTGTAGTAAGCAGCTGGAACGTTGTTGTAAGACAAGCTGGTAGAATATACTTCAGCGTTGGCGTAGCTAGGTCCGTTGTATACAGAAGAGTAGTTGTCGCCATAGCC
This sequence comes from Saprospiraceae bacterium, assembly GCA_027488855.1. Taxonomy (GTDB): domain Bacteria; phylum Bacteroidota; class Bacteroidia; order Chitinophagales; family Saprospiraceae; genus Haliscomenobacter. The sequence goes on along the minus strand of JAIYAV010000352.1, from coordinate 2,570 downwards.
CAAGATAGAAGCACCCGCAGAACCAATGGTACCTTGAGTCAAACCATCCTTAACGTTGGCATAAGCACCACGCAATTTCAACATCGACACAGGGCCGAGGTTAACATATTCCGTAACGATAGAGTTCAAACCTACGGATGGGTAGTAGAACGCCTGGTTTCCAGCTGGCAGGGTAGAAATGCGGTCTACGCGGCCAGTGTGGCTCAAAGTCAGGTACTTGTTCAAAGTGACGTCAGCAGAGTAGAAACCAGACATTACCAACATGTTGGAATTGAAGCTGAACGCACGAACAGGGTTAGCCGAGTTAGAGAAGCTGTATACGCCTGGAGTAATCAGGTAGTCGGTAGAAGCATAGTTGGTGTTGTATCCAAACGTACGGATGGTACCACCCGCCAAAGCGTTTACACGGATTTTTCTGATTGTTTTGCTGAAATCCAACAATACATCGGTGTTGTTTTCAAACAAAGAGCGGCGATCTTCGCGGTAATCCCCTCTACGTTCGTCACGACCGTAAGAACCAGCAGAGTAAGGCATCTTTTCAGTGCGGAAGATGTCGTAGCTGTTGATACCATTACGCGCAATCAATTTCAGGTCTGGTGTGATTTTGTAAGACAAAGACACATAACCGTAGGCATTGTTGTTTCTGTGGCCACGCAGCCAGTAGTTCGACATCAACCAAGGGTTGTTGTAACGCTGGTATTCGGCATAAATCTGCTGAACACCTTCCTTACCTTCCTGCCATACCTGCTTCATGTCATCGATATCCCAGTCGGCACCCGCCCAGGTAGAGATGTTGTAGATGATGGAGTTAGGGCCGTAGTTGGTATCGTTGATGTTGTCGGTATATTGACGGTTGAAGTTGATGTTCGCTTCAAAACGCAGGCGGCTATTGAAGTTATAGCCAATGTTGGCGTTGAAGTTGGTGATGTTGATGTTGGTATTTGGAACGATACCGGTTTGGTTGGTATGGCCCAAAGAGAAACGCAAATCTGAACGATCAGTAGAGCTGGAAACAGCCACACTGTTGTTGAACAGCAAACCAGGGCGCAGGAAGCGAGACAAGTTGTCTTTACCACGTGCAATCCATGGAGTTGGGACCAGCTTACCCGTTACTGGGTCAACTGGGCTATCGTATTGTGGCAACAAACGGCCATCGAGCGGAGGTCCCCATACGTCGTAGTCGTTGTCGTTTTTACCACCACCGCGGCCATCTACAAACTCGTAGATACCGTGGTCACCAGGGCCATACAGGTCTTGAGTTTTTGGCAGAGAGTTGAAACCATTTTCCAACTGGGTAGTAGAGTTGAATTCTACTGCGAAGCCACGAGGGTTTTTAGACCCACGCTTGGTCGTGATCAGGATAGCACCGTTGCGACCACGGAAACCGTAGATGGCAGAAGCGGTTGCTCCTTTCAGAACCGTGAAGTTTTCGATGTCATCGGTGTTGATGTTCCAGGTATCCGAGTTGATTGGAACCCCATCCACTACGTACAGCAGATCACTACTACCGCGCAACAAAACGTTGGGGCGGCGCAACATCTCACTGTTCAAACCTACAGTCAAACCAGCAACTTTACCAACCAAACCTGCTACGTTGTTGGGTTCGCGGGCTTTGATCAGTTCGGCTCCTTTTACAGACTGCTGAGAGGAAGTCAAAAAACGACGCTCCTTGGTTTGACCCAAACCAGTTACCATCACTTCTGACAAACCAATCACATCGGCTTCCAGTGCGAGTTCCAAGTTGCTGATCGAGCTAACGTCTACATCTTTGGTAGCATAGCCAGTGTAGGAAATCACCAGCGTTTTTTCGTTATCGGCCAGTACCAGGCTGAATTTGCCATCAATGTCGGTTACGGTTCCTTTTACGGAATTTTTTACCACTACAGAAGCACCAATCAGTGCTTCACCAGATTTGGCGTCGGTCAGGGTTCCGGTGAGTGTGCGCTGGGCATTGGCTTGAAGCGTGAGCAAGAAGCCAACTAGCAGACAAAAGCTGCGCAAAGCCATGAGCAAGCCTTGCTTTGGTAAATTTAATTTCATAGGTTTAACTGATTAGATTAATCAATCTAGAATGTTTGGGCTATGTTGGTTGCCGCCAGCATAGCCTTTTTAGTCGGTGAACTGAATGCACAAAAGTCCAGATTGTGAATGACTTAGCGGGGAAAACAAAATTAATTTTAGTTGAAGCTTTTGTAAAATGAGCGTCATTGGCGTGGGAGGCCGTGAGCCTATGAAAATCAAGGTTTTTTTACTAATATTCAATATTTTCACCTTAACTCAGCTATTGGAAATTTAACGGTTTGTTCTTATTGGGGATACTTTTTAGTAACAATTTTTTCAGTGGGGGAGTAAAACGGTGCTTCTACGCTCTCTACGGTCTACGATGGAATACAATTTTGCATTATGCGCAATATAGTGCTTGGGTCTCAGAACCCCCGACCCCTGAAGGCTCGATTGGTTCTAATTTTAAAATGCTAAACACATGATTTTGGCTACGCCAAAAAGATAATTCACCACGACGACACGACGATCACGACGTTTTGCTCCGCACCACACGACGCAAGCGTCGT
>JAIYAV010000029.1 GCA_027488855.1 Saprospiraceae bacterium | reverse complement strand
TGAGAGGTTGAGGAGTTGAGGCTACCGCAGCGACTTGTACAAGGACATTGTCAAAGTCGCTGCGGTAGCCTCAACTCCTCAACTCCTCAGCCCCTCAACTCCTCAACCTCAAAACGGTACATTCTCCACAATCTCCAATCCGTATCCAATCAGCCCGACTCTCCGCCGGGGATGATTGGTCAACAAACGCAGTTTGCTGATGCTAAGGTCGCGCAAGATTTGAGCACCTACGCCAAAATCGCGCTGGGTCATTTCGTTGCGGATTTTCATTTCTTTGCCTTGCTCCCGTTGTTGTTGCAGTTGCTGTAAAGCGGCTAAGAGGGCTGCGTCTCCTTTTTCGGATTGCCGCATGAACAATACCACGCCTTTGCCTTCCTTTTGAATGGCCTGGATCGCCTGATGGTGCTGAAGGCCCTGATCTTCAAATAAGTTGCCGATGATGTCGCCAGCTTCGGAAGAAGAGTGGACACGCACGAGGATCGATTCATCTTCAGTCCATTCGCCATGTTTGAAGGCCAAATGGACGTCCCCGCCAGGAATTTGTTCAAAAGCAATCACTTCAAATTCTCCAAACCGCGTTGGCAATTGCACCGAGGTAACCCGTTTGACCAAACGTTCGGTTTGCATCCGGTAGGCGACGAGCTCATCGATAGAGATGATTTTGAGGCCAAAACGTTGGGCAATTTTGTACAAATCTGGCAAACGAGCCATTGTCCCATCTTCGTTCAAGACTTCGACCAATACCCCAGCTGGATATAAGCCCGCCAACCGAGCCAGGTCGATTGCAGCTTCGGTATGTCCAGTGCGGCGCAGTACCCCACCTTGTTTGGCACGTAGCGGGAAAATATGTCCCGGACGGGCGTAGTCTGTACTTTTGGTATTCGGATCCACCAAGGCGCGGATACCCGTAGCCCGGTCGTAAGCAGAAATCCCGGTGGTGCAGCCGTGCCCGATCAGGTCGATGGAAACGGTAAAAGCCGTTTCATGCAGGGCGGTATTGGAGGAGACCATCATGGGGAGGTTAAGCTCGTCGGCACGACGCTCGTCCAATGGAGTACAAATCAAACCACGGCCATGAGTGGCCATGAAGTTGATGATTTCGGGGGTTACAGTTTCAGCAGCGCAGATGAAATCGCCTTCGTTCTCGCGGTCTTCATCATCTACTACAATGATGACTTCCCCTTTCCGGATGGCTTCGATGGCTTCTTCTACGGTATTGAGTTGAATGTTGGTTTCGATGGTCTGAGCTTCCATATAATAATGTGGTAATTAGGGATTAAAACCCAATTTTACTTTTTTCTCCTTGTTGCAGTTGCTTTTTCAGGGCAGCCATACGGATGGCAGTTACACCTGCTTCTACCCCTTTGTTACCATGTATCCCACCAGCACGATCAAGGGCTTGTTGCTCGTCGTTGGGGGTGAGCACGCCAAAGATACAGGGAATATTGATGGCAATGCTCAAGTTGATCAAACCCATCGCCACACTGTTGTTGATGTACTCGTTATGGTTGGTTTCCCCTTTGATGACACAACCGATGGCCACAATGGCGTCCAGTTTGTGGGCACCAGCCAACATACGGGCAGCCGCAGGCAACTCAAAGGAACCGGGCACTTGTACCATATGGATATTTTCCTCTTTGGCACCGTGCTTGAGCAAGGTATCCAAGCAGCCTTGGTACAAAGCGTGGGTGATCTGGGCATTCCAGTCCGCTACTGCGATACCAAAGCGCAAGTCAGTGGCGGATGGCAGAGAGTCTTCGTCGTAATGGGAAAGATTTTTGAGGGCGCTAGCCATAAAGTATAGTTTAGAGTTGAAATGTTGAAATGTTGAAGAGTAGGGTTGCCCTGAGTGGTAATCAAAGTCGAAAATTTTGGGTTGCCATACTTTTCAACTCTAAACACTTCAACATTTCAACTAAAAAAAGGTAAGAAAGCCACGATGCCTTCTTACCTTTTTCCAAACAAAGTGACCTTTGGAAAAGATTATTTTCCTTCCAAAAAGATCAAATATTTTTCAGCATCCTGGCCCTCTGGGGCACTAGAATATTCGTTTTTCAACTCTTCGTAGTACTTGCGGGCAGCTGCGAAGTCATTGTCCTTTTGCGCAAGCATGGCCAAACGCTTCAGGTAGAAAGGAGTCAGCAAATCGTTTGCTTTAGCATTTACTGCTTTTTGGTAGTAGCTTTTGGCGCTGGCGAAATCCTTCATTTCGGAATAAGCATCACCCAATGCACCATTTTTCATGATCGGCATCACACTTCCTTTGGCGCTAAAGTCCTTGAGGTAGCTGATGGCTGCTTCGTATTTGCCCAGGTTCAACAAACAAACTCCAGCGTAGTAGTTGGCCAGGTTTGCTGCGGGTGTACCCGAGTAATCTTCAATGATTTGCGGGAACCCTTTAAAGCCACCGGGCAGGGTTTTCAACATTGCAGTAGCGAACGAATCGCGTTCAAACAAACGTTCCGCTTGGCGCATTTGCTCAACAGCTTCTTTTTGCTGAGAGCCTACATAAATTTTCCAAGCGATCAAACCTATTATGAGCACCGCCAATGCAGCACCTGCAATCATCAAAGGTTTACGAAAACGATTAAACGTGTCCTGTGCGCGAGCGCGAACCTCTACAATGTCCACCAAAACTTCATCTTCTGGCCGATTCGCAGCCTTAGGAGCAGCACCCCTGCGCACCTGTCTTCCTTTTGCCATTTTCTGTCTTTGTTAGCTAGTTATATTTAATTCGCAACTCACAACTGATGGTGATTTGCCAATTAGGAACGCAAAAATAAATAAAGTTTTGTTTCCCCCCCTATTTAAGACAAAAAAATACGGCAATAGCTTTTTAGCTATTGCCGTATTTGTCTATAATTTTGAATTTGAGTGCCTTAATACTTGATGTAAGGGTAGTCAGATTCGGTATAGTTGTCAGTATAGAGCTCCGAAGCGTCTGGATAAGGGGAGTTTTCCGCGAACTGTACACAATCCTCGATCTCTGCCTTGATCTTGTCCTTGATCGCTTGAATCTCAGCTTCGGTAGCAATGTTTCCGTTGATGATCTTTTCTTCCGTCACCTTGATGGGGTCACGATCCTGATACGCTTGTACTTCCTCCTTGGTCCGGTACTTGGCTGGATCGGATACCGAGTGGCCTTTGTAGCGGTAAGTACGGATTTCAAGGAAATACGGGCCTTTGCCCTCGCGAATGTGCTCGGCCGCGCGTGAAATGGCTTCGTGTACCGATTCAGGGCTCATGCCATCGACCGATTCGCTGGGCATTTCAAAGCTCAAGCCGATCTTCCACAGCTCCTCCACGTTGGACGTACGTTCTACGGAAGTTCCCATGGCATAACCGTTGTTTTCCACGATGTACAACACGGGCAGTTTCCAGGTCATGGCCATGTTGAAGGATTCGTACAAAGCCCCCTGGCGAGAAGCTCCGTCGCCAAACATGGTCACGCAGAAATTTTTGGTGCCTTTGTATTTTTCAGCAAAACCGATGCCAGTCCCGATTGGAATTTGTGCCCCTACGATGCCATTGCCACCAAAATATTTGTTGCCAGCATCGAAGAAGTGCATGGAACCACCTTTGCCTTTGACGATACCCGTGGCTTTACCGTACAATTCGGCCATAGCCTGGCGTGAACTTACCCCTCTGGCCAAGGCGATACCGTGCTGCCGATAGGCTGTCACGATGCCATCCTGTTTGGTAATGGCCGACTCAATCCCTGCGGCAATGGCCTCCTGCCCAATGTAAACGTGGCAGAAACCGCGAATCTTTTGCTGTCCATACATCATCAGCGCGCGTTCTTCAAAACGGCGGATGCGCAGCATCAATTCATACCAATACAGGTACTGCTCTTTGCTGTAAGTGACCTTATTGCTGCTTTTTTTGGCTGATGCTTTCTTTTCTACAACCGAACCCATGTGCACTGTATGTTTAGGAGTGGTTTAAAAATTTGGGTTGACGCCTTCATTTCAAACCTTCTCTAGCGAAAATTCGCTATGTTTGTTGAATAGTCGAGCTAAAGATAAGGCAAATATATATCTTCCGACAAAAGTGTCTGGCAGATTTTTATTTTTACCTTCAACGCCCGAAAAGCTATTTTGTTGATCAGCAATCAGCATTCAGCGATCAGCTTCCAGGCGATCGCTGAATGCTGATTGCTGATAGCTCATAGCTAATTGCTCAATTGACGCTTCATGTACCTCGAACGCATTGCTTTAGCGAATTTTAAAAATTACGAAAATCAAAAGCTTGACTTTTCCACCCGCTTGAATTGCCTGGTGGGCAACAATGGTATGGGCAAAACCAATCTGCTCGACGCCATTTATTATTTGTGCATGGCCAAAAGCCATTTCAACCTGGCCGATACTGCCATCACCCGGCACGATGAAAATTTTTTCCGCCTCGAAGGCCATTTTATTTTAAAGAAAAAAAAAAAAAAAATCGTAGCCAAGGTGATGCCACGCAAACTCAAGGAACTGGAGCGCAATGACGTGGCCTATTCCAAACTGGCGGAGCACATTGGCCTCCTCCCCGTAGTGTTCATCGGCCCCGACGACATTCAACTCATCCGCGAAGGCAGCGAAGAGCGGCGGCGTTTTTTGGACAATACCCTCTCGCAACTGGATCAGAGATACTTGTACGAACTGATAACCTATAATAAGGTGTTGCAACAGCGCAACGCCCTGCTGAAAAGCCTGGCCGAACGCAGCGGCGGCAGCATGAGCCTGTTGGACGTGTACGATGAGCAGTTGATCGACCCGGCTTTGTACGTTTTGGAACAAAGGGCGGTGTTTACGCAAAAATTTACGGCCATTTTTCAATCGACCCACCAATACATTACAGGTCGGAAGGAGGCGGTACAATTGACTTACGAGTCACAACTCCTGGAAAACGACCTGGAAGACCTCCTGAAACAAAGTCGGCAAAAGGATCTGGCCCTGCAACGCACCACCAAGGGGGTACACCGCGATGATCTGGTCTTTAGTCTGGGCGAGCACCCACTGAAAAAATACGGCTCGCAGGGGCAGTTGAAATCCTTTTTGCTGGCGCTTAAGTTGGCGCAATACGAGATGCTGCGCCAAAGCAAGGGTGTTTCGCCCATTTTGCTGCTGGATGACTTGTTTGACAAACTGGACGCCCAACGGGTGACCCACTTGATCCGCCTGCTCACCGAAGGGCAGTTTGGGCAGATTTTTATTACGGATACGCACGAGACGAGGATTGAGGAGATCATCCAACAGTTTGGGGTGGATTATCGGCGTTTTGTGGTCGAGGGGGGGAAGGTGGAAGGTATTGAGCGGTGAATTTGAAATGTCTCGTCCTAAAATTACTTTACACGTAAAAGGCTTGTCCAAAAATTGGTTTACATTCCTTCCTCACCCATAATTTTAAAAAAATGAAATACTTATTGTGGACGCTGGTTTTCGCAACGGCTATTGTGGTTTTAACTCAAATTAAGCACAAGGAACAGGGTGTAGTTAAACCTGAAAGCGCTGAAATGACCGAAGAAGGCAAAGCGTTAGGCGATTCTTTGAAAGCAATCTATGATCAAGAACTCTATTTTGCGGCAGAAGGAACGAATGTGGATTCCATCCGCTACGAAAATTGGAAACAGAATTATGGATTAAAGCAGTCCTTGCGTTCAAAGGTATCGTTGCGCGCTGGAATGGAATCATTCGCGGGGGGGCTCATTCAGGCGACTTGGCACGAACGAGGCCCCAATAACGAAGCGGGTGATATGCGAGAAATTGATTTTTTGCCGAGCAACGAGTCTCTTTATGCCATTTCTACCGCTGGGCATTTGTGGAAAGGCACCCTGAGTGGTTCGAATTGGGCTTTACTGAACGATGGCATTCGATTTGAGCCCGATGAACTTGAGGTTTTGCCTCACAATGGTGGAATACGCATTTTTGCCATTTTTGGCACCGGCGTAGATGACAAGAAAATAAGATACTCCGACGACAATGGGCAAACGTGGACAACGGGCAGAGGATTTAGTTTTTATGACCACTGGGGGAATGGTCGCAGGTTGCTGACCTTGAGCGACAATAAAACCCTCTATTACTTGGTGAATACTTGGTCAGCAAACCCTTGGGGAAGTCTGGTTCAATTGTACAAAACGACGGATAAGGGGGTGAGCTATACCAAAGTTTGGGAATCTCCTGTAGGCTATGACTACAACAGTGAGCAAATAGATTTGTGGAAGCCCTACGATGCTGACCAAATGTATCTTGTTGATAATAAAACGCAGCAGTTTTATAAGGTAACGCATAATTTTGGCACGGGCGCAACGGCTATTTCTTCACCCATCAGCTACAGCTCGAAAGGTGTGTCAACTGGAAAAATAAGTGCCAGTGGCAGGTACAACAGCGCGATCAGGGATTATGAACTTTTTATGTTTGTTGATGCGGATAAAAAGGCTTACAAAACCATAAACGGTGCGACATGGACTTATTTGGGCACCGCCGCAGACAATGTTTGGCGAAAAGCATGGCTGGCTGATCCTGACAATGGCAATTTGTATGCCGGTGGCTTTCAACTGAATAAATCTACAAATGGTACAACTTGGGCGCCATTGTACGCTGAATGGTGGGAATATTACAAAAATTCGCCGACACAAAAAGATTATCTGCACGTCGACATGATGAATTTGGATTATTTCAAAAAATCTGACGGCACTCCTTTTATCCTGATTCTCAACCATGCGGGTGTCCATGTGACTTACGACCATTTTGCCACGACAAAAAACTTAGGCCTGACCAATCTGAACGTTACCACGCTTTATGACCAAACGACTGCCTCAGATGGTTTCCTCTATTGCGGCGCACAGGATAAAGGTTCTTTTAAATACGGTGGCAACTCAAAGGCCAATTTCAACCTGCTCGCCACCGACAACATGAGTACGGGAGATGGGATGTTAGGCGTTTTTTTCAACAGTGACCAGTCCTTCTTTTCGATGTTGCAGAATGGTGGACTACTTTGTTTTAAAAATAGGAACAGTAGCGGCTATACTTCTTTCGATGTTCCTGGCACCAATAAAGCGGGTTGGATAAACCCTATCGTGGCAACACCTGATTTCACCGACAACAAGGCCTACGTTGCGGGTGGAAACTTAACGGGCGGTTCAGGGTCATATTTGATCACTGCCGAAGCCAATGTATCGACGGGTGCCATTAGCACGACTCAGTTCAGCTATGATTTCAGGGCAAATTCCAACAACAGTACATCTGTCATCAAAGCCATTGGGGTTGCACAATCTGATCATCAACGCATCTACGTTTCTACCCAAGATGCGACGTTTTTTTCGTCTACCAATCAAGGTATAAGTTGGAACAAACAGACCAGCGCTGGGCTTCCAAGCACCATGATTCCCTGGGACATTAAAACCTCCAATACCAACGCCGATAAAGTGTTTGTATGTGGTACTGGGTTCTCAAATACCGGAGTTTTTCAGTCCAACAACGGTGGTGCTACATTTATGGCCCTGAGTGGCAGTATTCCCAAGGCTACTTTTTACGAAGTCGCCCTTTCGGATAATGAGCAATTCTTGTTTGCGGCTACTTCCGAAGGTCCTTATGTGTATGTGTTTGGTACCAGCACCTGGCATAGCTTATTGGGTGCCGAAACGCCGATTGTCGATTACAATACCGTAGACAATATAGGCAGCAATATCATCCGTTTTGGGACTTATGGCCGAGGTATTTGGGACTTGGAACTCAATACTATTCCGGTGACCGTAGCAACGGCAAATTTTGAAGAAAAAAGCGATGCTTTCAAAGTATATCCGAACCTGGTTGCTCAAAATGGTATGATTTCTGTTGAATCAACGCTCACTGAACCTTTTACGATTGATATTTTTAACATCAAAGGAAGTTTGGTGTTTACTCAAAAAATGAATAAAACAGCGCAAATACAAGCGAGTTTTCCAAAGGGTGTTTACATTTATCGATTAGGTTCAGGTCAGAGAAGGAGCAGTGGTAGGATGATCGTTAACTGAAGGGAAGAGCTGGTTAAAGCCGACTTTAAGCGAGAAGTAAAAAAGGCTGAAAATGCATGGGACAACCGAGCATTTTGGTATCCTGTCTCGTCCTACAATTACTTTACCGTAAAAGGCTTGTCCTAAAATAGGTTTACATTCACTCACTTCTTTTTTGGACAACTCGAAAATAATAACTATTTTTGTTAACCTTTTTCGTTAATTATATTTATCTTTATAGTGGAAATAATTTACAAAAGCCGAAAACTTGAAAAGCAACTAACCGACCCCAAAGAGATGTCAAAATCCTTTGGACAGTGGGCTGTTAAAATAAAAATGAGGCTTAAAAACTTAAAAGATGCAGACAATTTGGCGATTATGCGAACCATTCCGGCTGCAAGATGCCACGAACTGACGGGAGACCGCAAAGGTGAATTAGCGGTTGATGTTTCAGGAAACTACCGAATGATTTTTGAGCCAAACCACGACCCGATACCCCAAAAAGAGGATGGCGGTTTAAACTGGGAGGATGTCACCAGTATTCAGATTAACGAAATTGAAGACTACCATTAAAACCAACACCATTTATACCAACGACATGGCCACGACGCTCGAAATAGCAAAATCCTTACTCTCCCCTCCGGGTGACACGATCCAGGAGCACATCGATTTTATTGGCATGAGCCAAGCTGAACTTGCCGAAAGAATGGGCAGACCCAAAGAAAAAATCAACGACATCATCAAAGGAAGAGAGCCAATCACTACGGCAACCGCTTTTCAATTGGAGAAAGTTCTGGGCATTCCGGCAAGCTTTTGGCTTAACAGCGAAAAATCATACCGCAAAGAACTTTACGAACTCCAACAGCAGGAAGAACTGGAGAAAGAAAAGGACTGGTTGGCTGCTTTCCCGGTAAATGAAATGCGAAAATTGGGTTGGCTCCCGGATACCAGAGAGAAACACGTTTTGGTGGACAGCCTATTAAAATTCTTTTGTGTGGCTTCAACGAAGGAATGGGAACGCATTTATTTGGATGAAGAAGTTTCGGTAGCATTCAGGGTGTCATTGGCTCATACCCAAAGCCCTCATGCGATATCAGCATGGTTGCGTAGGGGAGAGATTCAAGCCAAAGAAGTTGCCACTGCAGCATTTGATAAGAAGAAATTCAAAGAAGCATTGGCAGCAATCAAGGAACTGGCTTTTATCATGCCGGATGATTTTGCACAACAACTACAAGATATTTGTGCAAAATGTGGTGTGGCGCTTGTTTTTACTCAAAGCCTGCCGAAAGCGCCCATCTGTGGAGCTACCCGTTGGTTTCACCACAAACCCATCATCCAATTATCGGACAGGTATAGAACCAATGATCATTTTTGGTTTACTTTTTTCCACGAAGCAGCACACCTCCTTTTGCACGGCAAAAAGGATATTTTTTTAGAAAACGTGCAAGGAACAGAAATAGACCAGGAGAAGGAAGAAGAAGCCAATGCTTTTGCCGCCAAAATACTCTTAACTGAAAACGAATTGCAGCAAATCCTTAATGTCGCGCCATTGACCGAAGAAATGATTCATACATTTGCTGATAAGTTCAGAACGCCAGCGGGAGTGATCGTTGGAAGGCTGCAACATTTGAAACTTATCCCCTTCTCTTTCGGCAATGCTTGCCGCCAAAAAATTGATTTGTTTAACGAAGCATTACAGCAATAGATGCCAACACTACACTGGATAGGAAAAGATAAAGTGATCAATCATCACCTCGATGTTCCCTTTAAAGTATTGGAACACGCCTACGGCTTTGACAACGGAACACAAACCGAACAAGAAACCAACAGCGGAAATAAAATCATTCATGGCGACAACCTAGAAGCCCTTAAATCGCTCTTGCCCGAATACGAAGGAAAAGTAAAGTGCATCTACATTGACCCGCCTTACAACACCGGAAACGAAAGTTGGGTGTACAACGACAACGTGAACGACCCGAAAATTAAAAAGTGGCTCGGACAGGTAGTTGGCAAAGAAGCAGAAGACCTTACAAGACATGACAAATGGCTTTGTATGATGTATCCACGTGTGAAACTGTTGCACAAACTTTTAGCAGATGATGGGGCAATTTTTATTTCTATACTAGGCGCGGCCATGTGAGGTGAAAAAGAGGAGAGTACGTATCTTGTAGGCGACCAAACCTGAAAAGATGTACTCTCCAATAATCAGCGAGGCTGACTATGTCCTTGCAAGATA
>JAIYAV010000214.1 GCA_027488855.1 Saprospiraceae bacterium | reverse complement strand
GACACGCCGCTTGCGTCGTGTAACCGTCGCGTCGTCGTGTCGTCGCGGTTATTAAAAACAAGCAGCGAAGCTGCTTTCAAGTCGTTTTCTTTAGAACTGATCGGCCCTGCGGACGACCGGAGCTATGGTAAATTGAACCGCTGCCGCGGTTGCGTCTTAAAATTCGGGATAACGAACTGTCTGCTTTTCAATCAATTCACCTTAGCCAACTCCGCCTGAATTTCTTTCAAAGTTTTGGGCTCGTAAACCAGGTCATACTGTGCTTTTTCTCCCACTTTAGTATCCTTTACCGCCATCATGGAACGGCCTTGGTCTACCTTGATGGCAATGATTTTGACCTCCATCCCTTTGGGCACAGGGGCTGAAATGTATTGTTTCGTGTCTACATTTTTGGTTACAGGTAAAATACTGGGTAGTGATTTGAAGACCAACACAATGGTTTCTTCAGATTCGTCATTGTCAACAAAGGCCATTTCGGCTTTTTTGTCTTCCGGCACATTCCAGAATTTGTCACAGTTGATCCAGCCTAAACTATTGACCTCGAAAAAGTAGCGATTCATGGCCTTTTGATCCAGATTGCCGCTGCTCACGTAGCCTTTTTCATACAATTCGCGGCGGTCGACGGCATCTTTTTCCCATTGGGCCAGGTCTGCTTCGTAATCCTTTAGGGCTTCCTGGTATTTTTTCAACCCTTCGGCTCTGGCTTCGGCGTAACGCTGTTGGGCGTTGCGTTTGAAATCGACATACTCCAGACTGTCGGTACGGTATTGCTTCCAAACCTCCACATATTCCGCGCTGTCCTGCTGGAATTTAGCCACTCTTTCGGGATAACGCGCCATGCGTTGGGCATGCAATTCATCCTTTTTGACTTCTTCGGTAGCCTTACTCATGAAGATTTCTTCCAGGAAGGTCTTCCCCACCGTGGTTTTTTCACGGTTGGGTAAACGTGGAAAATTAGGTTTGGCATTTTTCGGCAAACTGGGCAGTTTGGGCAATTCCGCCATTTGGGCATTGACAAAATCAAACTCGCGGGGTTGCCGTGGGCGATTGTTGGGCAGGCGCAATTCCTTTGGTGCCGGAGCAGCCCGACGGCGGGTGGCTTGCCAATTGACGAGACGGCCACTGTGAGGATCTTTTCCACCTAGAAAAAGCTCCATTTCCTTGTCAAAATTTCCTCCCTGGATGGGCATCCCCAGACCCATTTCTACTCCTGGGGCCAACTTCAGTTCCTGTCCTTGGGCCGTGGCTTTGATGTTGACCATACCAGCCGTAACCAAGGGTTTGGAGCCTGAACTAGTGGTCAGACCCGCCAACAACATATCGCTAAGGCTGTAATCCTCTTCAACACTCAGCGTAATTTCTTTGGCGCTGACTGCCTGGCCGTTGGGCAATACAAAGGAATTGGCAGGGAGGAGTACGAGGGTGCCTTTCTGCGCAAAAATCCGGTTGGCTTGGGTAGGGTCGATCGTGTAATATTGGGTGCGGCCTTCACCGATTTTCCCAACAAATGCATCTATCGAGTTCACAAACTGAGCCTTAATGACCACATCTACCCGGCGGTTTTTTTGGCGGCTTTCCGGAGAATTGTTGTCAGAAACGGGACTGTCCTCTCCAAAACTTTCGAGACGGGAAGTTTTGGTTTTTAATCCCAGCGTGCTTAAAAAATCAAGCACGGAAACGGCACGTCGTTGCGCCAATTTGTAATTGTAGGAATTTTCGCCCTGGTTATCGGTAAATGCTTGTATTTGAATCTGGTAAGTGTCAGCGTATTTTAAATCATCCAGTGCTTTGTTCAGTTGATTGCGGGCTTCAGCGGTAAGTACATGTTGGTCAGTGTCGAAAAATACGGTATAAGAAAATTGTTGGGTTTGGGCGTGCAGCACAATGTTGGCCAGCACCCCAAGGAGAAGTAAGTAAAACCTCATGGCAATTTAGGTTTAGTGTGTTAACGATATTTCATATAACACCAAAACCCATTTAAATTACACCCACTGAGGCTATTTTTTTAAAAATATTTACGGCCTGCGTAATGGCTGCTTTAAAGATTCATAAAAAGAATTAAGATAATTCACGGCATCGTTGCGCCCGGCTGCACTCAAAGCTTTAAATCCTTTGATGTGTTCAATCATCGCCTCGCGTTTGGATTCAAAAAGTGCCTTGGTCGAAGCAATTTCGGCGTCACTTTGGGTCAAACTCAGGAAAATGCGCTCGCGGATGCTGGTGAGTTTATAATCGGCATTGGGCAAGGCGTAACTGGCATTGACAAAGCCCGAAAAGTCAAAATCATACGGAACAATGGCGGCCTTGCTCCCATCTTTAAATTTCAACATTTTTACGTTGCGCACCATTTGGATGGACCAGTCGGTATTGCCGATCATGTATTCAAATAGACAAGCGGCATTGACTTGCTCCATGTTGAGGCTGTCTTTGGGGGTAGAAAAACAATCGTCGCATAGTTTTGCTCCACACCGTTTGGCCATACTGGCCTCGTCTTCCATGAGGATGCCCCAACCGCTAGATTTCATCCTGGTTTTGCTGTCGCGGTATTTGATTTCAACCAGATGCACCTTCAATGCGTAAGGGCTGATCATTTGATAGAGCTTGTACGCTAGGTATTCCCGCATCAAAAACTCTTTGCCTTCGAAACCCTCCACACAATGGGTAATGAGTTTGAGTTCATCATCTTTGGCCAGACCTGCTTTTTGCAAGTCACCTTTGTTGAAATTGAGTTTGAGTGGTGGCAGCACACAAATGCGGCGGCGGAATTTCCCGCGAGAACGCAGTTTGACTTCCCATTTTTGGATTTGCCCCCCAGCGTCCGTAAAAGTTATGCTGGCAGGTTGGTATTCATTGGTCTTTTTTTGATCTTTGAGCAAGGTCATGTCCGTGCTCAATTCCATTTCAAGTACATCGCCAATGGCCATGAAGTCAAAAATGGTTTTGATGGAGTCATTTTTTTGTCCATTTAGTACACTGTATCCAAGGATAAGGGTGCCAAAAAAGAAGAGTAAGCGTTTGGTCAACATGGGCTGCTGGATATTTCTTAGGAACAGAACAGAAACAAGGGTAAAGATGCAAAAAAGACCAGACATTTTTTGCCTGGTCAAAATTAATTTAGCGGCCCAATTGAGTATCGTCGGTAATGATGATGCAACAGCTGGTTAGAATCAAAAAGTTGTGGGTTGAGCTTAATGGGTAAAGTTGATACATGATTGTGGGTTTTGTGTGCTGTAAATTGCCTTGGCCTACTTGGTGCTTTTGACCTGGTGACCTGGTAATACAAAAATAAAAGGATGCCCGGGCAGATGCACTACCAGTTACACAGCGCTTGTTCCAACCCAGATTGGCTAGGAGGAAGTAGATGATTTGATTTAATTTGTTGAAAAATAATATTTTGTGAGTTTTTTAAAACAGGTTTCACCATGCTAAAGACTGCATTGCGCAAAGACGAATCACTGTGGGCAGAAGTGCTCCAACAATTGACCGATCCCCGGCAATTTCAGTTGTGGTGGTTGGGGCAAAGTGGTTTTTTGTTGCAGTGGCAGGGCAAACGGGTGCTTTTTGACCCCTATCTTTCTGACTCCCTCACCCGGAAATATGCCCAGACCAACAAACCTCATGTGCGCATCAGTGAACGGGTGATTGATCCGACGCTGCTGCAAGGCATCGATATTTTGACCTCCAGTCACAACCACACCGACCATTTGGATGCGGAGACCTTGCAGCCAATTTTGGCCAACAACCCCGAGGTCGCTTTTGTTATCCCGGAGGCTAACCGGGATTTTGTGGTGGAAAGGGTTGGCTGCGCCCTGGACTTTCCCTTGGGTTTGAATGACGGTCAAAGCCTGCAACTGGGGGCATTCATCCTACACGGCGTGCCTGCCGCACACAATGAACTGGAAAGAGATGCCCAAGGCCATTGCCGTTTTATGGGTTATGTACTCGAATTTGGCCCCTGGAAAATTTACCACAGTGGCGACACCCTTTGGTACCCAGGAATGGTCGAAGTGTTGAAACCCTACCAGGTAGACATCGCCTTATTGCCCATCAATGGCAACGACCCGGCGCGTGGTGTGGCTGGCAATTTGAATGCCCGTGAAGCAGTGGAATTGGGGCTGGCGATTGGGGCCAAGCTGGTAATTCCCCATCACTACGACCTATTTGAATTCAATACCGCTGATCCTCAAACATTCATCGACCACGCCGAAAAAATGGGACAGCCGTATAAAGTGCTAGCTCTGGGGGAAGGGATAAAAATTTAACACACTTAATTTCAAGCCCCTATTTCGCTTTTGCCAGAATAACTTTAACTTGGAGAGCAGTCAGCAATGAGCTATCAGCCATCAGCCAGAGCATCCCTTAGCTGATGGCTGATAGCTGATAGCTGATAGCTGATAGCTCATTGCTGATGGCTAAAAACACATTCCCATGGCTGAATCTTTTTGGCGTTTTACCAACGACCTCGGACAACCTTACCTCATTGGCCTTTTTCATGGCGACAAAGATGGGCACTTAGTCGTGCACTGTAACTCTAAAATAGTACTGATCGATTTTAACGTACAACACACCAAAGCCTATTCTTTTTTCATCGAAGAAGAACTCTGCGAACTGAAACTGGAACGACAGGATGCCGGGTTTACTTACTCGTGCCAGATCAATGTAGATGTGGACACGCCGAAAAATCGCTGGCGAAAATCTACAGAAGAGACCGAAAAAAACTACACTCAACGCGCCTGGTGGATTGCCGGAGGCACCTTTGTCTTCCTCATTGTCCTGAGCATCTTACTAAGAAATGTCTTTTTTCCCAAAATCTGAATTATTTTTACATCCTTAAAATACGTTCAAAACTACATTGGCCTTGAAGCATTTGGCACAACACATCGAGAGTTTGATTTTTACGGCGGATGCCCCCATTTCCTTTACCGATATTCGGGCTTGTTTGGAAGAAACCTTTGGACTGGAATTCCACCAGGAAGAAATAGAAAAGGCGATTCAGGGCTTGATTGAAAAATATCAGGATGAATCCTTTGCTTTTGAATTGATCGAAATTGCTGAAGGTTACCAATTTTTGACCAAAGGTGCCTACCACAACACCGTTGGCACCCTACTCAAACAAAGAACCCGCAAACGCCTTTCTCGCGCTGCTTTGGAGACCCTGGCCATCGTCGCTTACAGGCAGCCTGTGTCAAAAACCGACATTGAAAAAATTCGTGGCGTCAATTCTGATTACGCCATCCAGAAACTATTGGAGAAGGAACTTGTTTCTATTGTGGGTCGGAGTGAAGGCCCGGGTAAACCGCTGTTGTATGGTGCCGGAGACAAGTTCATGAATTATTTTGGGCTAAAAAGCATCAAAGACCTGCCCCAACCCAAAGAATTCAAAGACCCGGAAAACCTCATCGGTGAACCTGAAGACATTGAAGAACTGAGGGATTTCGGAATGGGGATTTCGGACCTCGGAGAAGCTTCAGGCCTGGAAGGCTCCGAAATCCGAAATTCCGAAATCGAATAGGTTTTACTTTAAAAATGCAAAAGAATGCAAGATACACTCGTGAACCGTGTGGCCAATAGTGGCTTGATTACGATAAACCTGGAAGACTTTTTCCCTACTGGTGAAATTGCCCATTTCGATCTGTTGGACTACCTGTTCATGGGTCTGATTTTGAAGGAAAAAGATTTCCGGGAGGCGCTCAAAAATCATGATTGGACGCAGTACCAAGGCAAGGTTTTATTGGTTTATTGCTCCAATGACTCCATCATTCCAGTTTGGGCTTACATGCTGGTAGCTACTTACGCTGAGCCTTTTGCGAAGGATATTTTCCAGGGCGACGCAGACAATTATTACAAGGCGGCCTTCAACCGGGCCTTGAGCCAAATTGATCCTGCTTCTTATGCGGACCAACGCATCGTCATCAAAGGTTGCAGCGATAAACCAGTACCACCTTCCGCGTATCTGGAATTGACTCGTTTGCTCAAGCCCCACGTACTGAGCATCATGTACGGGGAACCGTGTTCAACGGTGCCTATTTACAAGCGGAAGGGGTGAGAGAAGATTCTGCAAAAGCCCATTGTATTGATGCTTATGCAAGTTGTCTGATGGTGATTGATGTGTTGTATCGCATTCTGCATATCAGGTCAATTTTTTAAGTTCTTCTTCTATTTCTTCCACACTAGGTAAACTCGATTTTAGATTATCAGGTAAAATTTCGGTCAGTTGAAACTCGCTTACGCCCATCGGTTTATTGATGTCGCGCAGGGCGAATTCTGTTTCTACACTATTCTTGTCCCGGCACAATAAAATACCGATGGTAGGCTGGTCTGTTTCAGATTTCACCAAACTGTCTACAGCAGATAGGTAAAAATTAAGTTTCCCAGCATATTCGGGTAGAAATTTGGTGTTTTTTAGCTCAATCACCACATAACACCTCAGCTTGATGTGGTAAAAAAGTAAATCAAGGTAATAATCTGTTTCCCCAACATGCAAATGGTATTGCTGCCCCACAAATGCAAAGCCTTTACCTAGTTCCAGTAAAAACTTAGTGATATGCGTGACCAGTTGCCTTTCGATGTCTTTTTCGTGATAGGGTTTGGTCATGCTCAAAAAATCAAAAATGTAGGGGTCTTTCAGCGTTTGTTGTGCTAAATCAGAGAGCGGGTCTGGCAGGGTTTTGCTAAAATTACTGATGCTTTTACCTTGCCGACTGTATAACTGAGATTTGATTTGCAAGGCCAACACATCTCTACTCCAAGCATTCTCGATGGTTTCAGTGATGTAAAAATGTGCTTCTTGCAACGATTGAGATTTTGTAAATATCTCCACGTGATGTCGCCATGGAATTTTTCCACCAACCTGGTGGAAAAATTCGTCACCTTTATAAAATTGGTACAAACGCTTGATATTGTATAGATTGGTTTTGGAAAAGCCCTCCATATCCGGAAACTCATCCCGCAAATCTTTCGACAAATCTTGTATCCAATTGTTACCCCAATGAGCAGCAGTTGCAAGCTCATTCATCATTTCCCCTAAATCCCAGTAAAATAGCAACAACTCTTTATTCGCAGCATGTGCCACCTTTAATCGGGCTATCCTTATTCGCTCTTTTACCCCTTTGAGCCAATCGGCATAGGGTAAATCATACTTGCTCATCGCTTTTTCTTTTTGAGTTTAGCTTCAAACCAAGTGCATAGGCTTTTTACACCTGCATGGCTTTATCCACTTTAGGGCATCAAAAGCTGATATGGTACGCTATAATGATCATAAAACTCCTGCGGCTGGCTTCAACAAAGTTAAAAAATTAAAACTAGCCAAACAAAAAGTTTTTTGAAAAAACATTTTAATGTCTGTACCTCCCTCGGCCTATCTGGAACAAATAAGTGTGCTCAAGCCACATGCCCTGAGAATCATGTATGGGGAACCTTGCTCTACTGTAAGTGCTCATTTACAAACGGAAAGCCTAAACGGCTATAGAACAGTAGCCGAGGCCACAATTTTTTGTATCTTTGAGCCACATATACACTTTTCGACTATGCAAAAGGGACTTCGCATCTACGTTGCGGTAGCAGCCGCACTTTTCACCATTGCACTATTGAGTTCTTACAGCGGCTTGCGTTCGGGCAGCAATGGGGGAGCCAACGACAGTTTGCCGCAGGTCATCAAAAGTGTAAACCTCGATCGCAAGTTTGATTTTGCGGGTGAAGTGGTGCCTAGCGAAAGTTTTGATGTGCGCGAGCGACTGGAAAAAGAACTGCTGATCAACTCCTACCTGCACGCCAATACCCTGATCAACATCAAACGCACCGCCCGCTATTTCCCTTTGATCGAAAAAGTGCTGGCTGAAAACGACCTGCCCAACGATTTGAAATATTTTCCAGTCATCGAAAGCAACCTCAGCAACGCCACCTCTTCGGCGGGGGCCAAGGGGCTTTGGCAGTTCATGAAAAGTTCTGCCGATTATTATGGTTTGGAAGTAAACGAAGAAGTGGACGAGCGTTACCATGTAGAAAAATCAACGCGGGCAGGGATCAAATACCTGAAAGACCTCAGAAAGCGCTTTGGTTCCTGGGCACTGGTTGCGGCAGCCTACAACATGGGCCCCACCCGTTTGGCCAGCGACATCAAACTACAACGCGCCGAGTCTTATTACGAACTCAACTTGCCTGACGAAACCCTACGGTATTTCTTTCGCCTCATTGCCGTCAAAGATATTTTTGAAAACCCACAGCAATACGGCTTTTACCTTGACAACGACAATTACCCTCCGCTCGATAATTATAAAATTGTAGAAGTCAAAACCCCCATTTTGAGCCTGGGCGACTTTGCCAAAGAACACAATACCACCTACCGGATGCTCAAAATCTACAACCCTTGGCTGATTGATTCCAAATTGAGCAATCGGGCTGGGAAGTTGTATGAGATCAAAATCCCTAAGTAAAAGTTTACACAATGAATATATCTTGCCCCGGCATGAAATATTCATACCGCGATGAAAAAATTCCTTTTGCTCTTGGCGCTATTTTTTAGCCTGATTTTCACTGGCAGCGCCCAGGAAACCTTCACCAACCCTTTGTTGCCCTCCGGTGCCGACCCTTACAGCTTTTACAAGGACGGCTACTACTATTATACCCACACCATGGGCAATCGATTGGGCATTTGGAAAACCCAAAATCTGGCCAACCTTAAAACAGCCGACGCAAAAATCATTTGGACCCCACCTGTAGGCACGATGTATTCCAAGGAAATATGGGCTCCGGAGATCCATTTTATCCAAGGCAAATGGTATATGTATTTTGCAGCCGATGATGGCGACAACAAGCATCACCGCATGTATGTCCTGGAAAATGCCTCTCCTGACCCCATGCAAGGCAACTGGGATTTCAAAGGAAAAGTAGCCGACGCTACCGACAAATGGGCCATTGACGGCGACGTTTTTGAACACAATGGCCAGCTCTACATGATTTGGTCGGGCTGGGAAGGGGATGTCAACGTGCAGCAAAACATTTACATCGCCAAAATGAAAAACCCCTGGACGATTGAGGGGCCAAGAATCATGCTCTCCGGTTCGGATTTCGACTGGGAAAAACACGGCGATTTGCCGGGCAATCCCAGCCATGTCAATGTCAACGAAGGGCCGCAAATTTTGAAGCACGACAATAAATTGTTGATCATTTATTCCGCCAGTGGATGCTGGACCGATTTTTATGCATTGGGCATGCTGAGTGCGGATAAAAACGCGGACTTACTCAACGCCAAAAGTTGGACCAAATCCCCTCAGCCAGTTTTTAGTGCTTCTCCTGAAAATGGCGTGTATGCCCCCGGGCACAATTCATTCTTTAAATCGCCAGATGGCAAAGAAGACTGGATTTTGTACCATGCGAATGCAAAGCCAGGGCAAGGTTGTGGCACTTTTCGTTCGCCGAGAATGCAAAAATTCAGCTGGAATGCCGATGGTACACCCAACTTTGGCACCCCGGTAAAAGAGCAGGAGGTACTGGCCACCCCCGCTGGACAAACCCGCAGCAAGGCAAAAAATAAATCGCCTAAAAATCCCATTTTTGAAGGCTGGTACGCCGATCCGGAAGGGGTTATTTTGGACAACAAATACTGGGTATTCCCCACTTTTTCAGCAAAATACAAAGCCCAAGTTTTTCTGGACGCTTTTTCCTCCAAAGACCTGGTAAACTGGAAAAAACACCCCAGAATCCTCGACACCAGCGCGATCAAATGGGCCAATATGGCCATGTGGGCACCATCGATTGTGCAAAAAGACCAGCAATATTTCTTGTTTTTTTCGGCCAATGACATTCAAAGCGCCGAAAGGAACAAGGTGAAAGACGATACCATGGGTGGCATTGGGATTGCAGTGGCCAATCGGCCTGAAGGCCCCTACCGAGATTATTTGGGCAAACCGCTGATCAATCATTTTTACAATAAGGCTCAGCCCATTGATCAGTTTGTTTTTCAGGACAAAGACCAACAATACTACATCCTTTACGGCGGTTGGGGGCATTGCAACATTGGCAAACTCAATGCTGATTTTACCGCTTTGACACCCTTTCCAAATGGCGATTTGGTCAAAGAGATCACCCCGGAAGGGTATGTCGAAGGGCCAACGATGTTCATCCGCCATGGAAAATACTACCTGATGTGGTCGGAAGGAGGCTGGACCAACGGCACCTACAAAGTAGCCTATGCGGTCGCTGACGAGGTGATGGGGCCTTTCAAAAAAATCGGCACGATTTTAAAAGCTGATGAAAACATCGCTACCGGGGCCGGGCACCATTCAGTCATCAATATTCCCAATACGGATGAGTGGTACATGGTTTACCACCGCCGCCCAATCCCAAATTTTGATCGAGACCACCGGGTGGTGTGCATTGACCGTCTTTATTTCAATGCCGATGGCACGATTAAAGAGGTAAAAATGACTTTTGAAGGGGTGAGGCGGAAGTTGAGGTAGGCTTAGCGCCAATCTCGTTGACATAAGGATTTTTGCGTTGAATTTGGTAGCGTGCATTTGTCTCCTAACCCCCGACCCCTAAAGGGCTACGGTTAGGACACAGAATTGAGTGTTTTTTTCAAAATCATGCACTCGATCAGTTCGAACTGATTCTGGGGATTTTGCGGGTATATTATCCATACCAAAGCGACAACAATAGCAGCGCGGATGACGCGGACAAAGCGGATTTACGCGGATTTTTATCACGCCTTCGGCGCGATTGTTATAAGATCAGCCACGAATTACACGAATTTTCACGAATTAAACATTCACTTCGTTCCTATCAACGCGCTTTCGCGCAAACGAAGTTTGTGCCTAAATTCGTGAAAATTTGTGCAATTCGTGGCCAAAAAAACTTTGCCGCAGGCAAAGCAAAACCCGCGTAAATCCGCTTTATCCGCGTCATCCGCGCTGCTATTGTTGTCGCTTTGGTACGAAGAAAAAGGAATAATGAATTTTTTGATTGAATAAGGGGGCCAAAACCTGGGATTTCGCGACTCTACAAATCAAACCCAAATTGTGTCCTAATCGTAGCCCCTAAAGGGCAGGGCTGTTAAGTTCTAATTATGAAACACAAGCGTTTGATTTTGGCTATGCCAAAATGTTTATTCACCACGACGACACGACGAACACGACGTTTTGCTCCGCACCACACGCCGCTTGCGGCGTGTTCAAATCGCGCGAAGCGCGAAAACGTCGTGTTCGTCGTGTCGTCGTGGTGAATAAATCAAGCAGCGAAGCTGCCTTTTAGTAACTCGAATTAGAACCAATCACCCCTGCCTGTGAGGAGGGTACAGCCTACGTTAGCTCACTATTCTACGTTTTTCTCGAACAAAAGGAGGGATTTTTGCTTACCGAAAATGTACTCCCCTCACAGGGGTCGGGGGTTGGGCGACCACAGCAAACTGCTGAATATGAACCACTAATCAAGTATTTTACAATTGTGTCCTAATCGACCCTGCCCTAGAGGGGAGTACTGATTGTGTTAGATCAAATTTATCGTCCATTCAGCGCAGCTGAATCGCTTTCAAATACTCGATCAAAGCGGCAGGATGGTCACTTTGCAAAGCCCGGATTCCCATTTTCAACGGAACATCCCACTGGGTAGGGTTTTCGCCAGGGTTTTGAATATCCGGCCACACCCAGGCGCCGAGTTCACGCGCTGCTTGCACCAATTCAGGAGTATACGCGCTTACCCCTCCATCCAAAATATCGACGGGATGCAGGTGTAAAAATTGCTGTAGGCTGGCTCGGTCTTTCACCGTTTTAGGCAAACTAACCATGGTAGGGATACTGGGTATTGCTTGTTTCCAGGTTTTGCATTTTTGCAGACTTGTATACACCACGGCACAAGTATCCATCTGGTATTGTTTAAGCAGCGCCGCAACCTTGACTGGTTCCGAGTCTTTATCATCCAGGTACAAATGGATGCGCCCTTTGGCCAGGCGTAAAACTTCCTCTAGGGTGGGCGGATGCAGGGCTGGTAAATTGGGGAAACGTTCATCGCGGATTTGCAGGGCCGAAAACTCCAGCAAGGACAGCTCATTGACCTTTCCATGCCCCAGCGTAGTGCGGTCTACCGTCCCATCGTGCATAACGACCAGCTGGCCATCCTTGGTCGTGCGGATGTCGACTTCAATGTAATCTGCTCCGGCCCGGATGGCTTCATCGTAGGCCAGTAGGGTGTTTTCGGGCGCATTGACATGATTGCCTCGGTGAGCAATAACCGTGAACTGATGTTTGGCAGCGGGAAGATGCGGGCTTTGCCCCAGTAAAGGATAAATTCCCCACAAATTTATGGCGCACAATAGGGTCAAATAGGTTTTCATGGTTCCTGGAAGGATTGGTTCGAATTGCCAGTTTCTTGTGATCACCTTTATTAATAGAACATACGGACGAGTAAAAACAACGCCGAAGGACACAACAAACATCCCAGCCCCGTATAAAACGTCGCCGTCATCGCCCCATAAGGCACCAATTTAGGATCGGTAGCAGCCAGCCCCGCCGCAGTACCACTCGTGGTACCCATCAATCCACCGTAAATCATTGCCGCTTGGGGCGTATTCAAACCAATGAAGCGGGCGATCAAAGGTGTACCAATCGTCACCAAAATGGACTTGACCACCCCAGCTGCAATGCTGATGGCGATCACATCCGAACCCGCGCCAACCGCAGTACCCGTCACCGGACCTACCACAAAAGTGCAGGCACCCGCGCCAATGGTCGTGATGCTCGCTGCATCCTGATACCCCATCGCAATGGCAATCACTGCTCCCGCAAAAAAGGACAAAATAACGCCGACCAGAAGGGAAACCACCCCGGCCAAACCCGTTTTTTTGATGATGCCAAAACTGACCCCCATCGCGGTGGAAACGATCGCAAAATCGCGGAACATCGCCCCGCCCATCACTTCAAAGCCAGACAATACCTTGATGTCCGCAATGCCTTTGCTGCCGCCCGTCGCCACCCCGGCAAAATAGGCCAGCACCAGCCCACTAAAAATGGCAATCGCCGAGCCGGGGATTTTTTTATTGGTCAAAATTTTGGACAAATACTCCGCTGCAATCATCAGCAAGCCCGTCACCAGAAAGGCTACGATGAGGCCATTTTTGACCAAAACTGTGGTAATGTAGTCCATCGTTTATTCGGATTTGGGGTTGAGTTTGGAGATCAAGGGCATGGTAGCGAGGCAAACGACCACGGGCACAATCCCGGCCAAGAGCGCCACCAATCCACTCGATAAGGCGAGTTTGGCATTTTGCGTAGCCGACATGGCCACGATGACTGGCAGGTACATTTTGCTCCAAAACAGAACGCCTTCTTCCATTTCGGGATGGAAACGCCCGTGTTGTTCCAGCCAATTTTGGGATAAAATGAGCAAAAGCATGGCGAAACCCACTCCGCCTACATTGGCGTTGATCTGGAGCAAGCGCCCCAGGGTTTCTCCGATCAGTTGTCCGGTGATGTAGCAGGCTGCGAGTAGTGCAACTCCTCTGATGAGCATGGTGAGTGGTATTTATTGCGGGAAGATAATAGGAATTGCCAAAAAACGGATGCGAAGCCATTTTGGTAAGGGTAAAAAAATAAATTTCCTTATCTTCATTACCAAAATCAACCCATATGTCGCAAGTCTGTACCCTGCCTAAGTTTCCGCCCCTAAATCCCCTGATCTGATGTGGTGCCAGGCCGCTATTGCCGATGGGAAAGGTCATTTTGTCATCGATGCAATCCAGATTGAAGCACCCCAAGGTGACGAAGTCTTGGTCGAAATCAAAGCCGCCGGGATATGCCATACCGATTGGGATTCCCAATCCTGGGGCAAAGCCCTCGTAATGGGTCACGAGGGAGCAGGCATTGTAGCCGCTTGTGGCCCGGAGGTAAGTGCCTTCAGCGTTGGCGATCCAGTGATGCTCAACTGGGCCATTCCCTGCTACAAATGTTTTCAGTGCCTAGAGGGCAACCAACACCTCTGCGAACGCAACTCGGCGGTAACCGCAGGCAACAAAATCAGCGGTGGGCATGCTAGCTTTATCTCCACCAGGTACCAGGGACGCCCCATCGAACGAGCCTTCAGCCTGGGCACCATGGCGGAATTCGCGCTGGTACGCGAGGCTGCCTGTGTCAAAATCCAAGTGCCGATGCCCTTTGCCTCCGCCGCCATTGTGGGCTGTGGGGTGATGACGGGTTACGGCTCGGTGATCAATGCCGCCAAAGTCAAACCGGGAACTTCAGTGGTGGTATTGGGCACTGGCGGTGTAGGGCTCAATGTGATCCAGGGTGCCCGCATCGCTGGAGCAGGCAAAATCATCGCCATCGATGTGAATCCCGAACGCCTGGAAATGGCCAAAACCTACGGTGCCACCCACCTCCTGCTGGCTGACAAAGCCGATAAGGGCTTGCTGCAAGCTGCCCAAACGGTCAAAACCATGACGGAGGGACGGGGTGCTGATTACGCTTTTGAATGCACCGCCATTCCCGAACTGGGCGCTGCGCCCCTCGCCATGGTGCGCAACGCAGGCATGGCCGTACAGGTGAGCGGCATCGAACAGGAGATCAACATCGACATGAACTTGTTTGAATGGGACAAAATGTACATCAACCCCTTGTACGGCAAGTGTAACCCACAGTTGGATTTTCCCATCCTGCAAAATTTGTACGCTCGGGGCGTTTTGATGTTGGATGAAATGGTCACCCGAACCTACCCGCTCGCCGACCTCGCGCAGGCCTTCGCAGACATGCACGCGGGGCGGAACGCGAAAGGGGTGGTTATTTTTTAAAGGGTTCCAGGGTTTGTCGTTGACGTAAGGATTTCTGCGTTGAATTTGGTAGTCTGCTTTTGCCTCAGAACCCCCGACCCCTGGAAGGCAGGGTCGACTGGTTCTATTTTTAAACTATTTTGGATTGGGCTGCGCCCAATCGTTTTTAATAACCGCGACGACGCGACGGCGCGACGATTCATTTGGCTGCGCCAAACGCGCGACGTTAGACGACGAAAAGGTGTGCGAAGCACACTTTCCGTCGCGCCGTCGCGTCGTCGCGGTTATAAAAAAACAAGCAGCGAAGCTGCTTCAATAAAAAAAATCAGAACCAATCACCCCTTCCAGGGCAGGGCTGTTAAGTTCTAGAACATGGCGATAAGCCCCGCTAGGGGCGAAATCTGGGTAGTAACGGGATATCCAGGGTTTTCCGAGTCCCGTAGGGACGAAACATGGGTATTTTGTCTCGAAGGATACCCACATTTCGTCCCTACG
>JAIYAV010000200.1 GCA_027488855.1 Saprospiraceae bacterium | reverse complement strand
TTTTGTTTAATTTTTTTTTTTTTTTTTTTCCACAAAGGCTTGCACAGTGAACAAGGGGTAACTATCTTTGTTGATAGTAATACTATTATTTCAAGTAGTAAAAACTCAAACCATGTCCACGATCGAATTTTCAACTCAGTTTGACCGTCTGCGCAGAACCTTGTTCTCCTTTGCTCTTAACCTGACCAAAGATGAAGAATCCGCCCGTGATTTGGTGCAAGAAACTGCTTTCAAAGCCTTTAAATACCGGGATCGTTACGAACCCCAAACCAATTTACGCGCCTGGCTGATGACCATCATGCGCAATTCTTTCATCAATGAATACCGCAAGCGCAAACGCCGCCAAACGCTCAACGACAATACCGTCAACGACTACCTTCTGGATTCAGGCCATCAATCGGTCACCAATCAAGGTGAATCTACGGTCATGCAAGAGGAAATCATCCAGGTGGTAAATACCCTGGAGGACTGGGTGCGCATTCCCTTTCTGATGCATTTTCAAGGGTTTAAATACGAAGAAATTGCGGATCAACTGGATGTGCCGCTGGGTACCATTAAAAGTAGAATTTTCTTCGCCCGCCAAAAATTACAGGCCCAAATGCGGAAATTGTATACCGCTAAACAAATTGAGGATATTTTGGGTTAATTTGTAACTAGTGGTCTTAGAGCATGCTCTTAATCTAAAAATTTAAATTTGAATGGCTGGTAACTCCAATGTTCATCCCCTAAAGCGTTTTTTCCAATTGTTGCGGCTCGACCGCAAAGACATCTCCTATATTTACATCAACTCCATTTTTGCGGGGCTAATCGGGTTGATTTTACCCCTGGGAGTACAAGCCATCATTGGCCTGATCAGCGGGGGCGATTTTTCTGCTTCCCTCTGGATGTTGATTGGGGTGGTAACCATCGGTACTGCCCTGACGGGTATCATCAAAATCATGCAGATCACCATCATGGAGACCATTCAACGACGGGTCTTTGTGCGCAGTTCTTTTGATTTTTCGTACCGTTTGCCCCGTTTAAAACTGGACTCCCTGACGCGGTTTTATCCGCCAGAACTGGTCAACCGCTTTTTTGATACCCTCAATTTGCAAAAAGGATTGCCCAAAATTCTGATCGATTTTTCGGAAGCCATCCTCAATATTGCTTTTGGGGTGATCCTGATGGCCTTTTACCATTCCTTTTTTGCCTTTTTTGGCGTGCTATTGGGGTTATTGCTCTTTCTGGTGTATCGATTCACGGGGCCACGGGGCTTATCGACTAGTTTGAGCGAATCCAAATACAAATATGAAGTCGTGTACTGGCTAGAGGAAATGGCTCGCTCCTTGACTACATTCAAAATGGCGGGTTATACCCCCTACCCTTTGCGGCGTACCGATGGTCTGGTGTCCAAATACCTCGACAATCGGACTGAACACTTCAAAGTACTCAAATTCCAGTACGCGGTCATCGTTGTTTTTAAAGTATTGATCACTTTTGCTTTGCTGGCTTTGGGTAGCTATTTGGTCATCAACAACGAGATGACCATTGGTCAGTTCGTGGCCGCAGAAATTGTGGTGATCCTGGTGATCGGCAATGTGGAAAAGTTGATCCTGACTATGGAGTCCATCTACGATGTGCTGACTGCATTGGATAAACTCGGCTTCTTGACCGACCTCCCCATTGAAAAAACGGATGGCTTGCGTTTCGATCAAATTGACCGGCAAAAGCCGATGCAGGTGCAGGTCGAAAACCTGAGCTTCAAATTTGAAGATTCCGATCGCCCAACTTTAAATGGCGTCTCTCTGGAAATCAAACCCGGTGAGCGGGTTTGTATTGCCGGCAGTCAGAGCTCTGGCAAAAGTACCCTACTACAGCTCATCGCCGGGATTTACGCCGATTTTGAGGGCAGTATTGCTTACAATGGTTTTCCTCTAAAAAGCCTGGATTTGTGCAGTTTGCGCGGCAACATCGGCGACTACATCCACGAAGCGAATATTTTCACTGGAACCATCCTCGAAAACATCACCGTGGGTAATCCCGATACGCCCCTGGAGGCCATTGTAAACCTGGCTGAAGAATTGGGTATTGCCAGCTACATCCGTAATTTGCCGAATGGCTACAACACCCTGTTGCTGCCAGAAGGCCGCAATATCCCCCATACGATCCGTACCAAGTTGATCTTGTTGCGTGCCGTAGTTACCCAGCCCAAGTTGCTTTTGGCCGAAGACTTTTTTAAAAGCCTGGAGTCCAAAGACCGTGATTTTATTGCCAGTTTCATCGCCCGTCGCGATGCCCCATGGACCCTGGTCGCCGTATCCAGTGATCCGGTATTGGCCGCGCAATGCGACCGCTTGTTGCTCATGGAAAATGGCCAGATTATCGCCGAAGGCACCTGGCAATCCTTACAAGATCATCCCGTTTTTAATACGGTGTTTCGAAGTAAAGAAATTGAATTATTGGGTTGAGCAATTGAGAAAGTTGAAGCTACCGCAAGCAACTTAGACAAATGCATTGTCAAAACCGCTCGCGGCAGCCTCAACTCCTCAACTCCTCAACCTTCTCAACTAACAAACATGCTCAACATATCACCAGACTCCATCACCTCCCAAATTCAGCAGGAGAAATACAAGTCCTTTGAGAAGACTTCCCTCTCCAGTGCCAACGTCATGTTTGCGCGCTGGATGGGCGGATTGATTTTACTGGCCATTATCTTTTTGTTCTTACCCTGGACCCAAAACATCCAATCCAAAGGTAAGGTCACTACCCTGCGGCCAGAACACCGCCCCCAAACTGTACAATCCACCATTGCTGGGCAAATCGAACGATGGTACGTGCGGGAGGGGGACACCGTCCGCCGAGGAGATACTATTTTGCATTTGACGGAGATCAAATCTGAATATTTTGATCCCCAAATCGTGGAACGTACCCAAAGGCAGGTCAATGCCAAAACAGGCTCCATCGGTGCCTACCAACGCAAGGCAGGTGCCCTGAGCGAACAAATCAGCGCTTACGAGGAGGAGCTAATCCAAAAGCGCAACCAACTACAAAACAAGGTGCAACAATCCCGGCTCAAAATCATCACCGATAGCATCGCTTTCCGTCGGGCCATCCTGGATGACTCCATCGCCCGGGTGCAACTCGCCCGTACCGATGCCTTGTACAAAGAGGGCATCAAGCCGCGCACCGAAGTGGAAGACAAACGGTTCAAAGTGCAAGAAACCGAAGCCAAAGTAGTGGATGCCCGCAACAAGGTGAACATTGCCCGCCAGGAGCTACAAATCGTGCGCACCGAACTGCGTCAGGTGATGGCTGAAACCGCCCAAAAGATCGCTAAAGCCGAGTCGGATATTGCCAGCGCATTGTCCGAACAGTTCTCTACCGAAGCCGACGTCAGCAAACTGTCGATCCAGGTAGAAAACTACCGCCAACGCAATACCTTTTACTATGTGCTGGCACCGCAGGATGGAGTGGTGGCCAAAACACTTCAAGCCGGGATCGGTGAAAACATCAAGGAAGGTGAAGCCATCCTCAGTATTTTGCCCATGCAATATACCTTGGCGGTAGAAATGTACGTCAAACCGCTAGATTACCCTTTGGTTAATTTAGGGCAGGAAGTGCGCTTTCTGTTTGATGGTTGGCCCGCTATCGTTTTTTCGGGTTGGCCGGGATTTTCTTTCGGGACTTTTAAAGGTAAGATCTTCGCCATCGACAACATCATTAGCGACAATGGCATGTACCGCATCTTGATTGCTCCCGACGAAAGGGATGGGAAAATATGGCCCACCGCCTTGCGCCCGGGTTCGGGTGCCCAGGGCATTGCCCTTTTGCGAAATGTGCCCCTGTGGTACGAATTGTGGCGTCAGCTCAATGGCTTCCCGCCCAATTATTACCAAAAGGAGGAAGGAAAATCGGAAGAACCCAAATTGAAGGCACCCGTTAAGAGTTTGAAATAAAATGAGACCTTTTTTGCTGTTATTTGCTTTGCTAGTAGCCGTTGGACCATTGTATGGTGCCCAAACCATCGATTCTCTTCCGGTATTGCCCCTTACCCAGTTTTTGGGCAACATCAAACAAGAGCACCCCATTGCCCGGAACGCAGATCTATTGCTGCGTCAGGCTGAGGCTCAGGTTCGTCAGGCGCGGGGCGCTTTTGACCCCAAACTCTATTCGGATTGGCAACAAAAATCTTTTGATGGAACGCGCTATTACCGCACCGGAGAAGTGGGGGCCAAAGTGACCACCCAATGGGGCGTGGAATTTAAAGGTGCATTCAATAGTGCCAGTGGTACTTTCCTAAACAATGAAAATAAGCTACCCGACCCGGGACAGGCAGTATTGGGGCTCACCGTCCCCTTACTCAATGGCCTGTTGTTTGATGGCAATCGTGCTGGTTTGCGCAATGCGCAATTGGATCGGGACGGACTGGCCGCCGAGCGCCAGGGCTTGCTCAACGATTTGCTCCTGCAAGCGGGCATCACTTACATCAATTGGGCCATCGCCTACAACCAGTGGCGCGTCACCGAGCAGGCTTACCAATTGTCCCTGACCCGCTTTAGAGGCATTCGGGCCAGTTATTTTTTCGGGGACAAACCAGCAGTGGATACCATCGAAACCTTCACCCAGGTGCAAAACTGGCAAGTGGAGCTCAACGATGCCTTGGTGACCTACCGCAATGCCACCCTGAGTATACAGGCTTTGCAATGGGACCAGGGGCGAGCGCCTGTAATCAGTGACAATTGGAATTGGCAACCTGATCAGTTGCCAAGCCTGGTTCAATTGCCCAATGAGCCGATCGACTCCTTTACTCAACAACTAGCCCTTCGACATCCTGATTTGCGGGCCATCCAGGTTGATCTGCGCCAACTGGAGATCGATCGCCGCTTGGCCGCCGAGCAATTCAAGCCACGTTTGGACTTGAGTTACAACTTCCTAGGACGGGGTTTCGATTTTACTGCTCCGACCAAAGAGGATCCATCCCTAACCCTAACCGAAGCCCTGGGAACCAACTTCAAGTGGGGGCTCAATTTCTCCTTTCCCCTTTTCCTGCGCAAAGAGCGGGGTAAAATGGAATTGGTACAAATCAAACAGCAACAAACTGGCAATAAACTGGAGCAAAAACAGATCGAAATCGAGAACAAACTCCGGGGCTATTACAACGACTTCCAGAACAGCCGCAATCAAATCCAACGTTACGAAGTGCTGTTGCGCAACCTGCAAGCTTTGCTCCAGGCCGAACAACGCAAGTTCGAAGTAGGCGAAAGCTCAATCTTTTTGATCAATAGTCGGGAGCAAAAGTTGATTGAGACTCAATTGAAATTCAATAAGTTGCAGGGGGAGTTTGCGAAAGATCTGTTGTCGGTATACTGGTCGGCAGGGCGCTTGTTCAGCGCGTTTTAAGCTATAACTAAAAAATACGTCAAAAAAATAGCTCTAATAGTTGTTTAACTAAAAAATACGTTATACATTTGGTTCAACAAGTTTATCGATCGATATGAAACAGTTGACCAAAGCCGAAGAAGAATTAATGCAGATCATGTGGGACCTAGGCCCCTGCACCGTTGCTGCCATGCGCGACTACATCGCCGAGCAACAAGGACAAGCCAAACCACCCCACAGCACCGTTTCGACCATTGTGCGCATTCTGGAAGAAAAAGGATTTGTGGGCCACAAGGCTTATGGTCGTACCTATGAATATTTCCCCCTGATTTCCAAAGATCAATACGGCAAACAAAGCCTCCGCAAGTTGGTCAACGACTACTTTGCGGGCTCAGCCGCTGGTCTGGTTTCTACATTGGTACAAGGAAATGACCTCAACCTACAAGACCTATCGAAGCTAATGACCGAATTAGACGAAGACAACTGACGGTATTCATCATTTATAATTCATCATTCATCACAAGGGCGAAAAAAAAAAAATAAGTGCTCATTTTGCCCAAGGATTAGATAAGTAAACGCTTCATTTCAAGTGCCTTATCTAATCCTTGGGCTCAAGAAAAATGAGCACTTATTTTTGCCCCACTACTTACCGAAGATGAACTACCTACTCAAAGTCGCCATTTGTTGGCTGGTATTTTATGTATTGTACCGTTTGATTCTGGAAAAAACGACCTTTTTCCGACTCAATCGTGCCTACTTATTGATCACCCTACTGTTGGGGCTGGTGGTGCCCATGGTGCGCATTTCCCTGGGTACCCCAGTCGACACAACCGAGAGCAGCAATTGGCTGCCTGAAGTGGTGATACGGGCCAACAACCTGGTCAATCAGCCCTACACCCTGCCCGAAATCACCATCCAAGTACCTGCCAGCGCAGCCTGGGACATCTGGCCCTGGTTGTATTGGGGGGGAGTAGCCTACTGTTTGTTGCGCTTTTTGCTGGGGCTTTTTCAGCTGTACCGCATTTACCGCCGGGGCAACAAACAAGCGATGGGCAAGTATACGCTGGTGTACAGCACGGAGGTAAAAGCGCCTTTTTCTTTCATG
Source organism: Saprospiraceae bacterium (assembly GCA_027488855.1). Lineage (GTDB taxonomy): Bacteria > Bacteroidota > Bacteroidia > Chitinophagales > Saprospiraceae > Haliscomenobacter. The sequence continues at coordinate 10,205 of JAIYAV010000200.1, read as the reverse complement.
CGTTGCCTGTTTTGGCCCGCCGAACTCGAAGATGAAAACCTCGAACGCGAGTACATGTTGCGCCACGAGGAAACCCATATCCTGCAATACCATACGCTGGACGTATTGTTCAGCGAAATCATCAAAGCCATTTGTTGGTTCAATCCACTGGCTTACCGCTATTCCCAGGCATTAAGAGACGTGCACGAATATTTGGCCGATGCGGCGGTGCTTCAAAACGCCAACCGCAAACAATACGGCCACCTTTTGATTAGGCAATCCTTGTCCGGACCTTCGATTGCCCTCGTAAACCATTTTTCTACATCTCAACTCAAAAAACGTATTCACATGATGATGCGCAAAAAAACACAGGGCCGGGCACAATTGCGCTATGCGCTAAGCTTGCCACTGCTGGTTGGACTGGGCTTTTTGTTTGCCCAAATCAACATTGAGGCCCAAGTGCCGACCACTTCACAAAATTCAACCCTGCCACCGCCACCGCCAATGATGGCACCCGGCGCAGTTGAAAAAGGAAAGGCTGATGCCCCCTACAGCAGCATGTCGAAAGAAGTGATTATTCGTAGAGACACCACACCGAAAGTGGTAGAAGAAAGGATTGTTCAAGGTTTTCCATTGAACTCCGTCCAGGAACGAGAAGTGCCGGTAATAGGTTATCCCTCTAAACCAAATTCGGCCAAGGAGGTGGTTGTCGTAGGTTATGCCACTAAACGGGATTCCATTCCTGGCGAAGTGTTTAAAGTGGTTGAAAAAATGCCAGACTATCCTGGTGGCATGGGCGAATTGCTCAAGTTTTTGGCGCAAAACATACGGTACCCCGAAACGGCCAAAAAAGAAAACATCCAGGGCATGGTGGTGGTGCAATTCATCATTGGCAAAGATGGTACAATCATCGATCCTCATGTGGTACATGGCATCGGCGGTGGTGCCAATGAAGAAGCCCTGCGGGTGGTGAAAATGATGCCCAAATGGAAGCCTGGCTTGCAGAAAGGACAGGCCGTAAATGTACAGTTCAACCTGCCAATCCGCTTTATGTTGGAAGGAAAGGTAGAGGAAAAGAAAGTGGATGCCCCAAGAGAAATTTTCTGGGTAGTAGAACGGATGCCTGCATATGAGGATGGCCAAGAGGGCTTACTTCAGTTTTTGGCAAAAAACATCAACTACCCCAAAGTAGCAAAAGACAACGGGGTTGAAGGGATGGTTGTGGTACAATACATCATTGAAACAGATGGTCGAGTAAGTGGAGCAAAGGTGGTAAAGGGTATTGGTGCTGGTTGTGATGAGGAAGCCCTGCGCGTCGTCAACCTCACCCATTGGACACCAGGTATGCAAAACAACAAAGTAGTACCCGTCCAATTCAATCTCCCCATTCGTTTCAAATTGGAGGACAAAAAAACCAATGCATTGCCCACCAATGCAAATCTCCTCAAAGTACAAGACTTCAAAGCCTCGCCCAACCCCAGCAAAGGGCTCTTCAACTTAAGTTTCCGTGCCGAAGGCAAGGCGACCAACATTGAAGTGTACAACCTGGCCGGACAGCGGGTTTACCAGCAGTCACTCACCAAGTTTGACGGGACTTACAATGGTCAACTCGACCTGAGCAAAGAACCCAAAGGGGAGTATTTGCTGCGGATTACTCAGGGCAGCGAACAATACAGCCAGAAGGTGTTGAAGCAATAAGAAGGAAATTTGAAGGTTTTGGGAAATTTTTCTCAAAACCTTCAAACACTATATTTTCATCCAAGAAAACGTTTAACTTTGGGTCTACAACATAACTGTGCCCAATGAAAAATACTACTAGCCCACAGCACAAATCCAGCTTTTTTTTAACCCTGAGTTTTTGTATCCTCCAACTAACGCTGGCTTTGGCCCAAACCGACCCTCTGACCGTAGTGGATGAGCTGCCCGGCTTCCCCGGAGGAATACCCGCCTTAAAAAGATACCTCGATACAAATCTTGATTTCCCCCTCGTTGCGGATCTTGCTGAAGAACGCCTGGTCATTGTGGAGTTTGTCATCAATGCTGATGGTAAGCCCCTTGACCCCAAAATCATCTGGGGACAAAATGATACCGCAAATACGGCGGCGAAAAAGTTGATCAATGCCATGCCTAAATGGTTTCCAGGATTAAACGATGATTTGCCAGTCTCGACCTGGGTTCGAGTGCCCATCACTTATTATCGCCCAGTAATAAAGGGTAGAATCGAGAGCGATCATGCTCAGATCAGTAGCGAAATCCGCCAATCCCTCTATTTCGACATCGATTTTCCGGGAGCGGTAACCAAGGCTACTTTCCCAGGAGGCACTTTAGGTCTAAAAACGTATTTGGCGAAAAACCTGCAATACCCACAGATTGCTAAAGAAAATGGCGTAGTGGGTTCCGTCTTAGTTCGGTTTACGGTCAGTAAAAATGGGGTTCCAGAAAACTTTTTGGTAGAACGAGGAATTGGCACAGGCTGTGATGAAGAAGCGATCCGCCTCTTAAAAATGATGCCCCCATGGAAACCGGCTACTTTGGACGGCGAGCCGATTGCGGCCAAACAAATGATTTATGTCCCGTTTAAGTTGGAAGAAGATGACTTTTCCGATGTGGTTAAAATGGCAGAGAAGATGCCCTCCTTTCCCGAAGGACAAGCAGCGCTCTTGAGGTATTTGGATGAAAACATTCAATACCCGCATATCGCCAAGGAAAATGGGGTTGAAGGAATGGTGGTTGTCCAAATGATTGTCGAAATAGATGGAACCTTGTCCAACCTACAGGTGGTTAAAGGCATTGGCGCAGGTTGTGATGTAGAGGCGCTTCGGGTCGTAAAATTGATGCCAAAATGGATACCCGGTACGCAAAGTGGCAAAGCAGTAAGGGTACAATTCAACCTGCCCATTCGATTCCATTTGGAATAAAAGAGAATATCAACTGACCATAATTGATTTTGGAACTAAATAACTGTTACAATATGGAACACCTAACTCAACCACACCAGCCAGTTTCAGGCACATTTGCCAATTGGAAATGCAAAGCCTTTCAAGTTTGTTTGTTGCTGTTTTTTTTACAGTACCAGCTCTCCGCAAAAGTAAGGACTTGTCAAGACTCCATTCCCGGCGAAATTCACCGCAAGGTAGATCAATTGCCCAGTTTCCCCGGCGGTCAGCAGGCGCTTTTTGCTTTTTTAGCCGAAAACCTCAATGCCCCTTTTTCTCCCCAAGCGAACAAAACACTCGGGCAGGTGGTGGTGAAATTTGTGGTATTCAAAGATGGTACAATTGGCAATATCGGCATCATGAAAAGCCTGGCACCAGCCGAAGATGAAGAAGCCATACGGGTAGTCAAGGCAATGCCAAAATGGATTCCAGGTAAACTCAAGGGCGAAGACGTCAATGTGGAAATGGGCTTGCCTGTTCGTTTTGACTTTCTGGCAGAAGCAACCTTTGTGAAAGGTAAACTCACCTGTGATGGCGTAGATAAGGCACCCAAGTTTCCAGGAGCGGAGGAGGCTTTAATGAAATACATTGGCCAAAATTTAGTCTATCCTGTATCAGCAAGACGTGATAAAATCCAGGGTGACGTATTGGTTCAATTTTTCATCGAAAAAGATGGGCGTGTTACCCAACCTATCGTCACGAGTGGATTAGACCCTAACATCGATATGGAGGTCTTAAGATTGTTTGCTAAAATGCCAAAATGGGAACCAGCCCTACTTAATGGACAACCCGTGCGAACCGTGGTGCGCAATTTTGAAATCGTTTTGCGCATTTATTGATCTCGACTGGAACTCTGAATTGATTAAAGGATGGTTTGTAGTTAATGGCTTTTTAGACACATAGATTGTTACCTAAAAGAGCCATTTTTTCAATGGATATAGAGCTCTTTGAACTCAAAGACCAGATTTTCCAGAATAATCCCTAACTTCGGCCAAACTGCCGAACCAAGTGAATCGCGTTCAACATCTGCACAAACTCCAAACGGAATCCTTCGACATCTGCATCATCGGCGCAGGCGCTTCAGGCGCTGGATGTGCACTGGATGCCGTTCTACGTGGCTTCAAAGTCGCCTTGATTGAAAAAGACGACTTTGCCGCTGCCACTTCTTCCAAGTCGACCAAACTCATCCACGGCGGCGTTCGCTACCTGGAGCAAGCGGTCAATAATTTTGATTTGGGCCAGCTCAAACAAGTGCGCCACGGACTGGAAGAGCGACACATCGTGATCCAGAATGCCCCCTTCCTGGCGCATCCACTGCCCCTGCTTACCCCCTGTTATTCCTGGGTGGAAGGCTGTTATTACGCCATTGGTCTACGGGTTTACGATGCCTTTGCCAAAGGCGATAGCATGCCCAAGAGCCGCTGGATCAGCAAAAAGGAAGTGTTGCAACGCGCCAAAGGCCTGAGCCCCAAGTTGCACAGTGCCGTGCTGTACTACGACGGCCAGCTCGACGACGCCCGTTACTGCATGCTCCTGGCCAAAACAGCAGCGGAAAAAGGGGCCACTCTGGCCAACCACCTGCCCTTGCTCGGTTTTGAAAAAGACGAGCAAGGCAAACTCATGGCCGCCCAGGTACAGGATGAGTTGAGTGGCGAGCAATTTTCCATCCGCGCTCGCCTGTTCATCAATTGCACCGGCGCCCACGCCGATTTTGTGCGCCAAGAGGCCAATCCAGCTATGGAGGCTCGCATCATTCCCAGCAAGGGTGTGCACGCCGTTTTGCCCCTCGAAGCGCTGGGGAGTACAGAAACGGCGCTCCTGATCCCCAAAACCACCGATGGCCGGGTCATTTTTGCCATTCCTTGGGAAAACAAACTCCTGCTGGGTACCACCGATACCCCCTACCCCAGTGAAGAAGAACCTGTTCTAGAGCGGGCAGAAAGTGAATTTTTAATCGAAAACCTCAACCGCTACCTGGCCCAACCCATCGGGGTAGACCAGGTCCAAGCCGGTTTTGGTGGCCTGCGCCCTCTGATCGCCTCCGACCCCAGCCGCTCCACCAAAGCCCTGGTGCGCGACCACGAAGTGGAATGGGACGCCCAGTCGGGGCTGCTCAGCCTCCTCGGTGGCAAATGGACGACTTACCGCCTGATGGCCGCCGATACCATCGATGAAGCTTGCCAACATTTGGCCAGCACACAAACCTGCCGCACCGCAGAACAACTACTCGCGGGTGCCGAAGACTACGATCCACAAGCTTGGAAAAATTGGACTACCCAGTTTGGCCTGGACGCCGATACATGCGAACACCTTTCGCTCAAATACGGTAGCCGCGCCATGCAGGTGCTGGAATTGTTGGGGGAAAATGCAACCTGGAAGACCCGTTTGCATCCCAGCTACCCTTTCATTCAGGCGGAAGTCATCTATCAAGCTCGCGCCGAAATGGCCGTGCACCCACGGGATGTGCTGGCGCGTCGCCTGCGTTTGGAGGTGCTGGATTGGGTGGCAACGAAAGAGGTGACACCGCTGGTAGCACAGCTTTTGGGGCAGGAGTTGGGCTGGTCTGCGGAACAGGTTCAAACCATGGCAAGCGCTTATCAGGGCTTGATTGCTACCTTTCAGTCAAAGGTCTAGACACTAATATTTTTTCTTATTTTCGCCCAGTTTTAGCAGCAATCGATTATGGAAAAGAACACCTTTGTTCGGGCCTGGTTGGTGATCGTATTGGCAGCCCTGTGGCTGTTGACTTACCCCTCTGTGCACGATCGAATCCCCTGGTTGAAAGAGCACTTGCGCGGCTACAACTTTTACGAGTCGCTGCGCAGCACCCAACCCAAAAACAAACAGCGCGATGCCGCCAAAGCCAAGGCCAAAAAACCAACTGCCCCGGTCATCAACCCCGCTTCCGAAATCCAGATCAGCGCCTACGACGCCAAAGATCAATACCATGGCTTGACCTTTTTAGCCAATTTTTATGAAAAACTGCGCCAGCGCAAAACCCAAATCCGCATTGCCTACTACGGCGACTCCTCCATTGAGGGCGACCTCATTTGTCAAACATTCCGCGATAGCCTCCAAAAACGTTTTGGAGGCAAAGGCGTTGGTTACGTGGGTATCGACAACCCCATTCCCGGCTTTCGGCAGTCGGTGCGATTGAGTTTTTCCAACAACTGGCAGCGCAAAACCGTGATCGACAAAGACCCCGGGCGTTTCCCCTTTGGTATTTCGGGTGAAAACTTTCGAGCCTTGTTCCCTCGCTTGATTGTGCCCAAAGACACGACCGGCGAACTAGCGGCCATTGATACCGGACCGCCACCCAAACCCATCCCGGTTCACCATTGGTCGGAATGGGGCGCAAGCAAAAGTTTTTACGGTACCCGGAGTTTTTCCAGTGTCCGTTTGTTTTATGGCCAATCCCAAGGGGATAGTTTGGCCCAAAGCACCCGCAAAGTGACCAGCACCTACAATGGCCGCAGCCGGGAAATCCAACTGGATGGGCGCGAAATCCTGAACAGCGTCACCCTGGCTGACTCAATGACCACCCGCGTGCGGGCCGATTTTAAAGTACCGGGCTCCTTGCCCTTGTACGGGGTCAGTTTGGAAACACCGAATGGCATCATTGTGGACAATTTCTCCCTGCGCGGCAACTCCGGCCGGAGCCTGATGCGCATCAGCCAGGAACAGCTGAGCAGTTTTCAAAACGCCCTGGATTACGACCTGATCATTCTGCAATACGGCCTGAATGTGCTCAATGCCAAACTGCAAGACTACAGCTGGTACACCCGCGAAATGAATCCAGTGATTGAACATTTTCAGAAGGCCATGCCTGGCGTGCCGATCCTGCTGATTGGCCCCTCCGATAAATCAATCAAAAGTGGTGCAACCATGCATTCCGACCCCAGCGTTTATCGGATCACGGAAGCCCTGCGGCAGTCGGCGATGGACAAGGGTTGTGGCTTTTTTAGCTTTTATGAGGCGATGGGCGGTGAAGACTCCATGGTGGAATGGGTGGAAAGGCGTCGCCCCAAACTGGCCAACCTCGATTACACCCACTTCAACAGCAATGGGGCCAAAATTGCGGGCAACTTCCTCCTGACTTTTTTGTTGGGTGGATATACCGAATATGAACTTGCCTACAAACAACGGCCTTTGTAATTTACGAACGTTCTTTATGACTTTAAACTTGGATCATGCCAACTGACGACATTTTAAACCATTTTGACTGGGAAGAAGAAGCCGCAGCCGACCAAAAACTGGACGAGTTGTTGGAACAAGCCTTTACACCCGATGTCGAAACAGTCCGCATCCAACGCTACGCGTTTAGTTGGCAAGCGGAACTGGCCAAGGTGATTTTGCGCAATCAGCAGATTCCCAGTTTCATCACCAATTCACTGACCAGCAACATCTTGCAACTGGAATGGACGAAAGTCGATTTGTACGTACGCGCCGAAGACGCCGAACAGGCCCTGGCCATCCTTGAAACGAACAACAGCTCAGAAGAAACATTTCCTGAATAAAAAATCAGCATAGTTATGGCTTTGATCAAACCCATAAAAGGTATTGCCCCTCAATTCGGCGACAATTGTTACCTGGCTGAAAACGCGGTCATCGTAGGCGACGTGGTGATGGGCGAAGATTGTAGCGTCTGGTTTCACGCCGTCATCCGTGGCGATGTCAACGCCATTCGGTTGGGCAACAAAGTCAATGTGCAAGACGGGGCCATCATCCACTGCACCTACCTCAAAGCCGCCACCACTATTGGCAACAATGTATCCATCGGCCACCGCGCCCTCGTTCACGGCTGCACCATCCACGACAATGTGCTCGTGGGCATGGGCGCCATCGTGATGGATCACGCCGTAGTGGAAGAAAATGTCCTGATTGCCGCCGGAGCCGTAGTCCTGGAAAATAGCCGTCTGGAAGCTGGCCACATCTACGCCGGGGTACCCGCCAAAAAAATCAAAGCCATCAGCGCCGAAACGTTTAAAGATACCATCGAGCGGATCGCGAACAATTATGTGATGTACGCGGGGTGGTTTAAGGAGGAGTAGGCTCTACTTCTGGTCGAGCAGATGTAAAATGCTAGAAGCGCGGTAGGCTCTCGTATCTGCGACCGTCGAGCTGACGCGCAGCGTCATCAAAAGATCGACGAGCGCCCACGTAGTGGCTCGTAAAATCTTAGACTAGAAAGAATTCTCCGCTATGTTGAGCATCTTACCCGCCACTTCGTGGGCGCTCGTCGGTCCCTTAATGCTCGCTGCGCGAGCGGGCTCGACGGTCGCGGAGTTCTAGAGCCTACTCCTGGTCGAGCAGGCGGGAAAACTCCTCCCCCCCAATCGCATAAAACCGCACCTCATCCCCCACCCTCAACCTCACCGGCGGTTCCTCCTCCGGCAAAAACATCCGCCAGGGCGTACGCCCAATCACCTGCCAGCCTCCTGGAGAATCCAATGGATAAATCCCCGTTTGTGCCCCCGCAATCCCGACACTACCCGCCGGAATCAACGCACGTGGTGCCGCCCGCCGCGGACTAGCCAGCTCAGCCTCTACCGTACCCATGTACGCAAAACCCGGCAAAAAACCCAATAAATACACCTGATACACCTGCGCACAAAAACGCTTGATGAACACAGCCGGAGTCAGTTGTTTTTGCTCCGCCAACTCCTCCAAGTCCAGGGCGTAAGGGGATTCAAAACAAACAGGCACTTCTACCATCCGAGTGCTGACCTCCTTAGTGTGCGTCCTTTCCTCCACCAAAACCGGCAAAATCCAAGCCTTGACCAACTCAAAAGGCAATTGCTGCGGATAATTTTTCATCAAGAAAACTGAATCCCACAAGATGGCCAAACTGCTGTACGCCGGAATAAGGTCGAGCACCCCCGGCAAATGCAGCGCCACCAACCGCTGCCAACAGCCCTGAACCTGATGGTGAACCACCGGATCTAGCCCCCCGCCCCAGTCGAGCAAAAGCCCCTGATCGCCCAAGGGACTGATTTTTGGCTGCATTTCAGAACGATTAACCTGCATTTTACAAAGATAATTGGTTCCAATCCTAAAAAAAAATCCCGATTCCTTTACTCCTACGCCACAAGATGGTATTTTTGCAGCCGTTTATTAAATCACACAAAAGGTCAACTAACTAAACACGATATGGGTCGCGCGTTTGAATTCAGAAAGGGGCGTAAGCTTAAGCGCTGGGCCAGTATGGCCAAAAACTTTACCAAAATAAACCGGGATGTGACCATCGCGGTGAAAGAAGCTGGTCCTGACCCGGAGACCAACTCTAAACTGCGGATTGCCATCCAAAACGCCAAAGCCCTGAATGTGCCCAAAGACAACGTCGATCGCGCCGTTCAGAAGGCCATGGGCAAGGACTCTGCCGACTATAAGGAAATTGTATACGAGGGCTACGGCCCCCACAAGGTCGCCTTCGTGGTGGAAACTGCTACCGACAACCCCACCCGCACCGTTGCCAACGTGCGCAGCTACTTCTCCAAGTACGGCGGCGCACTGGCCAGCTCGGGTACCTTCGATTTCATCTTCTCGCACGACAGCGTATTCAAAATCAAAGCCGAAGGCATCGATATCGAAGAGCTGGAACTGGACCTGATCGACCACGGCCTGGAGGAACTTTTTCCCGAAGATGATTGTATTGTGATCTACGCAGGCTTCAAAAACTTCGGCGCCATGCAAAAAGCCCTCGAAGAAAAGGGCGTGGAACTGGTCAGCGCCGAGTTTGAACGCAACCCCAACGTCACCAAAGAACTGACCGAGGAGCAAAAAGTCGACGTGGAAAAACTGATCGATAAAATGGACGAAGACGAGGATATCCTCAATTATTTCCACAATATGATTTAAGATGCTTGCCCTTTGTGGCAAGTCTGCTTATATTTACACTTCTTTTTTTAGGTCCCTTAGCTCAGTGGTTAGAGCGTCTGACTCATAATCAGGGGGTCGTAGGTTCAAATCCTACAGGGACCACTTTTTTAAGCCTTATTTCTCGGAATGACCGGGGAGTAAGGCTTTTTTTATTGCTATTCTGGAATGAATGGAACTACAAAAGTACTTGCTCGTTGGCAATCAGCTGGTAAGGATTGGCAATGGATTGTTTGCCAAACATCTTCAAGAGACCCACTTCATCCATAGTAAAATTCTCTGGAATGGCCTTTTGAATTGAGTGCATGACAAAATCGGGGCGAGCGGATAAAAGTCGGGAGTTTACAAGTTCCTAGTACTTTTAGGTTGCGAAACAAAAAATTAAAAACCCGAAAACTCCCGAGGCAATTTATG
>JAIYAV010000256.1 GCA_027488855.1 Saprospiraceae bacterium | reverse complement strand
ACACTGCTACAACCCTGTCCCGTACTGGAAACCAGCATGCGATAAAAACTGACGCCAGGCGCAGCATTGGGTTGATAAATGCTATCCTGAGCATTGTTGACATTGGTCCAGGGGCCGTTGTTGTTGGTACTGTTTTGCCACTGATAAGTAAGTGGAGCAAAACCGCCCCTCGCAGTGGCGCGTAGTGGTGTCTGCCCGTCGGCGCAAGTGGTGATGTCTTTGGGTGTCGTCACAAAAGTTAAAGCCGCCGCTACGGCAGATTGTACCACCACGGAAGTATCCCGACACAATTGGTTGCTGCTGCTCAGCAATACGCGGTAATAAGTACTGCCTGTTGTATTGCTGGGTGGCGTAAAACTTGTTTGCTGCGCCCCAGGAACATTGCTGAAACTCCCATTGCGGGTATTGCTGGATTGCCATTGGTAGATCGGATTGCCCGATGCACTCATATTCAATTTGGCATTGGCACCAATACATTGAGCAATAGAATCGGGTTGGACACTGATTTTTACGGCAGGATCGATCAAAATTTTTGCTGGCGTACTGAATGCGGCGGGACATGAAGTGGACTGTGCACCTAGGCGGTAATACACCAGACCAGGTGTGTTGGATGGGGAAAAGGTGCTGTCTACGGCACCGTTGACGGCGACCCAGTTGCCATTCAGATCGGCACTTTGTTGCCATTGGTATTTCAATCCACTGCCCCCTCCCTTTGTCGAGGCGACTAAGGCGGGAATACGGCTGCCTACACAAGCGCTGGCGTCTTGCGGATTGCTACTGAAAGTAATGCTGGGCACCCCACTTACTTTGACCACTTTGGAGGTATCGCTACAGAAGCCATTGAGCACCATCACCCGATAATACTTGTCGCCAACTGTGCTAACCAATGGTCGGAAACTGGTCCTATTTTCATTCACATTGCTGAAAGGGCCGTTGGCTGCATCACTGACCTGCCATTGATGCAAGGAATTATTGCTGGCATTTACCGACAAGTTGGCAGCCAATCCTACACAAAGGCTGGTGTCGCGGGGTTCCCGGTTGATTTTGGTTATGGCATCCGCATTTACAGCCACCGCATTGGTCATCGCTGTATTACAACCTCGCCCCATGGACTGGATGAGCATTCGGTAGTAAGTCGTACCCGCCGGAGAAAAGGCATAAAAAAGACTGTCTTTAGCATTGGCAACGTTGGCCCAGGGGCCAGTAGTGGCGCTGCTTTTTTGCCACTGATAAGCGAGCGGAGCAATGCCGCCCTGGGTGGGTACCTGAAAACTAAACAGCGTACTTTCACACAAATTTTGCACATTCAGCACCACTGAAGTAGAAGGCTGAGCGGCTATGGCTACCTGCGCGATTTTGGAAGTGTCCTTACAAAGATTGCGTTCAGAGTGTACAATTACCCGAAAATAACGGGTGCCGATGGTATTCAAATTCGGGATGTATGTACTTTGGGTACCCACTTGTTGGAAAGGGCCAGTGGGCGCATTGGCTTCTTGCCAAAAATATTTTTGTTTGCTTCCCGCAGCGAACACGGTCAAGGTATCCCGCCCACCGATGCAGGCACTGAATCCTTCCGGGTCTTGTTTGACACTCACACTGTCGTCCACCGTGGTTGAGGCTTCAAAAGAAGTGATTTCTGTACAACCCGCGTCAGCCGATTTGGCCCTGACCCGGTAATAATTGACGCCTAGTGCGGTGGTGGTATAAGTGGCCTGAGTCGCGTTGGGGATATTGGTGTAAGTGCCGCCCAAGGTGCTGGAACGTTGCCACTGGTAACTCAGTTGATTGTAGTCGGAGGAAATTACGGATGAAAGCGCCACCGGAGTTTTGTTGCAAAAGGAAACGGAAACCGGGTGGGTTTCAAAACGCAGGGCTCCATTGACGGTTACTTCTGCCACCTTTGAGGTGTCGGTGCAACCACCCTTAACGGTCACGACCCGGAAATAATATTTTCCAACGGTATTCATCACCGCCGAAATACTGGTATCCGATTTGGCACCGATGGAATTGTACACCCCATCTGCCGAGCTGGCGGCTTCCCACAGGATGTTGCTTCCTTTTACATTGTCGACCTTTGCACCCAATTTAAGGGTGCCCGTGCGGCACAGGCTGGTTTTTTCAGCAGGGTCTTTGGTAATGTTGGCAGTTGCATTGCTGGTACAATTGTTGACACAGATGTTGTCCAGGAAAATGGTATTGGCTGCGCTGCCCTCAAAATTGAAGAAGAACTCAAACTTGATGAATACTTTTTGACCAGCAAAGGCTTCCAGGTCCACAATTTCTTTGCGCCATTGCTGACAGGAATTTGGGATAAAGGCTACATCTGGGTCGGTTTGTCGGGTAGTGGTGGTCGACAAAGATTGAATGGTTTGTGTGTAGGTGGTTGTTCCACAAGTGAAGCGAGGGGCGTCATTTTTGTAAAAAACCTGCTTAAAAGTATTTCCGCAATCACTGGATGCAGAAATTTTCATTTCGGCAAAAGTATTGCAATAGAAGCCGCTTTGTCGAGCTAAGTCAAAAAAGAGCTGCGGCCCTCCATTTTTGCTAAAATCAATGGGGCCGATGATGGCGGTATAACTGGTATCATCGTGCGCAGTACCGTTGATTTCCAGGGCGTAACCACCTTGGGCATCGCAAGTGACGGGCAGCGCTTTGGGTTTGATTTGGGCAGTTGCCAGGGTGAAAAGCCCCGCTGGCAAATCGCTGGCATTTTCAAAATCCGCACAAAAATCAGCAATGGTACTGCGGTGTTCAAATTTCACACAAATCGAATTGTCGTAGTCGTAAGTCCCGTCACCTGCTCCGTTTACATCCGTGATGACAATGCTCAATTCGTGGGTTCCTACAGCCAAGCCTTTGATTTGTTGCAGGGTCACGGCTTGGGTCGCACCTGCAGCCAGATTGGGATTAACGGTAAAAGACCCCAGACTGATGTTGTCCAGCGTTAGGGTGTAGGTTAAGGTATTGATGCTTTGGGTGCCGTAATTGACCAACTGGATTCGGGGGCTAAAACTGGAATCACACAACAGATAATCCTTGAGCAAAAACGCGGTAATCCCCACTTCCACCGCATTTCCAGCAGGAGAATTTCCCAAACTGATCGGCAAGGTATTGCGTGAAGAATAGCGCAAAGCGTACAAAATTCGGTCGCTTTGTCCGGCTGTAAATCGTGTACTGACACTGCTTCCGCAATAGCTCATGTAGTTGAATCGGGAATTGTCCCAAATGCCCATATTGCTACAGGGGTTGTTGGGGCCACAATCGTCTTCCCGGTGCGGAGGCGTGTCGCATACGCCGTCACCATCCACGGTGCAATCGGTATCGACGGGACAGGTATTGTTGCTATTGTCGCCTTCAAAGGTATGGGCCAGGTTGAAAGCGTGCCCCAATTCGTGGGCTAAAGTAATGGAGTTGTAAACCATTGCATTGCTTTCAATGACCGTTCCATCATATCGGTAAGGCGCTTCATTAAAAAAAGGATAATAGGCAAAGCCGAGTACATTGCCCTGGATGTTGCGCACGACCCAGATGTTGTAATACTGATCTGGAGGCCACATGCTCAGGTCTTTGAGCACTTGGTCATCGGTTCCGGGGCCATTTTGCTCAGATTGTACCCCCTCAGTGGCGTAGAATGGCACCGTCGAGGCATTGTAGCGGACGATACCAGTGCTGGGCGAACCATCTGGTGCCCGCTTGGCCAACGCAAAACGGATGGGAATGGCCACTCCGTCGCCAATGGCTTTGCTCCAGCGATCGTTGAGGCCACGGATGGCGTCATTGATTTGAGCAACGGAGATATTGGATCCCACACCCACGGATTCACCAATGTGCATGACGTGTACCACGACGGGTATTTCAGGCAAGGCGCTTCCAATGTTGCAAGGTAGAATACCCAGGGCATCTTGGGGGCCTAGCGTACTTTTTTCACGCAGCGCAGGTTGTGCGAGCAAACGTTGTTTGGGATGCCGTGATATAAACTTTTGGAAGCTTTCAGTGCCGCACATCCCAGGTTGATCCGGGCTTTTTTGGGCAAATGTCAGGTTGGCAAAAAGGCTTAAGCATGCAAGGGTTGAGCCGATTACAAGCTGGTAGTTCGTTTTTTTCATCGGAGGAATGGTTTCTAACAAAGGTCTTTTGTTTCAAGGTGCAAGTCTAGGCATTGTTGTATAGAAAACAAAACACTACGTGCTGTTTTTTTTAGGTTTGCCAAATCAATGATAATTATTTCATTTCCGTTCCTCACTTTTCATTTTTTTCTGCATTTGAATAAAAAAGACCCTTGTGTTGGGAACGCCTTCCGGGCTTTCAAACACATCAAACAAAATTCAACTGCCATGAAAACCCATCTGTTTTTCCTCATCGCCACCTTATCGCTCATCAGTGGATTGAGCGCACAACCCAACAAGAAGTTAGCTCCCGCATTGGGTAAATTTCTGAATACCGAATTTATGGTCAAGTTTCACGACTTGAAACTCGAAGCCGAAAGTGCAGCCATGACTGTCATTGCCAAGGAGCAAAAAATGAAACCAGAGGATGTGGCCAAAGTGCGCACCGCCTTCAACCAAACGGCTCAACGCGCCAATAAAATCCTGGAAGGCATCAAACAAGACTTTCTGGATCCCAAAAAACTGAAATCCATCGAAGCAATGCCCGATCTGTATTCCGATGGCTTGAAACTGCGCCTGATCGAGTTGCAAGAGTTTTATTCCATGCATTTTCAACAAACCCTGGCGGATGCTACGGCGGACCAAGTGGATGGTAGTGCCTTGTTGTTGATTGTTACCGAATTGATCAACCTCACCCGTGGACTCACCGTTTATTTTGCGCAAATGCAGCGTGAAGCCCGCATGTACACCGAGGATTACCTGAACCAACACCTCGTGAAACCCCACCGCTGGCGCTATTGGAATGAGGTACAAGCTGGTGAAGGCAATGGTGACCACTATACCGATTACATCCAGTACCACGACATTCAAACGACTAATCCCAATGCAAATGGATTCCCTGCTACAGATTTGAACAACCTGAACAACAGCTGGAATTCAACCAATAACGCCAACAACAACTCCTGGAACAATACCACGAACAACACAGGTACCGATTGGAACAATACCAACAATGCAAACAACACCGGAACCTGGAACAATACCACCACCAATAATACTGGAACTAACCCTGCTCCCACTACTGATCCCTGGAACACCACGCCGCCAGTAACAACTCCTGCACCACTCCCCGGAGATACCATCATCACCATGCCACCAGTTGACAGCACTTCCAATTTGTCCAAAGACCCCTTCAAATACGATGGTGGTGGGCAAAAAGGAGCCAAACCAACCCTACCTGCGGACAAACAACCGGTGAAAAATCAACCTGGAGCGGTGCCGCCTAAAGCAAAAGTAAATACTCCAGTACCAATCAAAAACAACAACTAGAGGTTACAGTGATTCTTGTGGTTTACCCAGTACCTTAAAACTTTCAACCAATGAAACGCCTGTTTTTCCTCATCCTCTGCAACTTGTGTTTGCTGAGCTACACCTTTGCCCAAGAGTTTCCTGCTGGTTTGATCCTTGACGATGAAAACACTTACAATCAAACCCAACGCCTGGATGCTCAAATCAACAGTAAAGCGAACTTGCCCGCAGCGGTGAGTTTGGAAAATTTTTGCCCCGAAGTCCGCCACCAGGGCGACATCTATTCCTGTGTCGGCTGGGCCGTAGGCTACGCGGGCATGACCATCCAACGCGCCATCCACAACCGCTGCACCGACCGCCAAGTGATCAACGAAAATGCCCATTCCGCGCTTTTTGTGTTCAACCAGGTCAAACAGGATTGTGCCAAAGGGGCTCGCTTGACCGATGCCCTGCGCTTTCTGAAGGAACGAGGTGACTGCCTCGCCAAAGAATTTGATTTCGACGTCAACGACTGCCAAAAAGCGCCCGCACCCAATCTGGCCCAAACCGCCACCCGTTTTGCGGTGAGTGATTACCTGACCTTGTTTGAGAGTGACGCCTCTTTTGAAATGAAAGTCAAACAAGTCAAAAATGCCTTGGCGGGTTTCAAAGCGGTGATCATCGGGATGAACGTCCGCCGCAATTTTTACAACCTGGCCAATGCCAAGTTTTGGTGGCCGGAGATCGGAAACGTCACCCCAGCTGGCGGCCACGCCATGGTCGTAGTGGGTTATGACGACCGCGCAGGTGCATTTCGCCTCTTAAACAGTTGGGGGCAAAACTGGGGCGACAAAGGCTACATCTGGGTGAAATACGAGCACTTCGCCCAATTTTGCAAATACGCATACATCATTCAATTGAGTAATACACAGTCGGGTATGCAAACTGGAAGCCAGGCAGCCAAGCCTACCGCCAATGCCGCAGCGGAAACCCGTCCATTGGTTCAGTTGGGCGGCGGCTTCGGCTTCCAGCATTTTACTGGCTATGACAATTATAGCAACCAAGCCCAGTTTGAGTTGGACAGTGTCCGTTTTCAGAATGGCCGCTATGTGCTCAAAAAAACCGATTGGCCTGTCGGGCAATTGTTCCAACTGGAAGTGAGTACCCTCAAAGCTGAGGAATACCTGTACGTGCTCAGCATTGATGCCCAACGACAAATTCATGTGCATTTTCCCCGCCAGGAGGCGCTGGATCAAAAGTTTGCTGGTCAAAATACTAGTGCACTTGTGCTTAACCAAGGCAGTGCGCTGTTGGTACCTGGCCCGAACAAAGCCTTGAAGATTGCCAATCCGGGTACTGATCGCCTGATCGTACTCTACACCCAGCGTCCCATCAATGACTTGAAGGGTTTGGCTCAGGCTTTGACCCAATATCAGGGTGATTTTTGGCAACATTTGTTAAGAACCCTCAACCGACATGCGATTCCACCTAGTGATATTCGTTATCATCCACAAAGAATGGCTTTTGAAGCTTCTACGCGAGGAGATGGCTACATCGTCCCCTTGTTGCTGGAAGTAGAAGCCAAATAGAGATTGTGGCCCTAGAGTATTCAAAAATCCACGGAAAGTATTAGTTTTACCTTGCCTTTTGAAGCAAACGGTATTTCCTTTGCGCTGTGAATTTAATGCTACTAGAATAGTTCCTGCACAGTCTGTTGAAACCTGATCAACATCGTTACAGTATGTGGATTTACTTTGCACTACTAATTTTCCCAACAAGTCGGCAAGAAGCCTAAATATTTTCCATAATGAACAAGCTCATCGTACTGTTTGGTGGTATTTTGTTATCACTCAGTTCAATTGCTCAAGATATTAAACCCGTTTGGACCAAATCCTTTGGTGGCGGGAATGACGTATTTCACAAGGTCATCGAGGCCGGCAATGGATCGGTCATTGCAGTAGGGGAAAGTAGTGCGCAGTCCCAGGGTGGCAAAGATGGTTTGGTGGCCATCCTCAATTACAGCACTGGTGCGGTAGTGAAAGAAGTGCGTTTTGGCGGTGCCAAAGACGATGTCATTTACGACATTGCCCAAACCCCTCAAGGCTTTTTCCTTTTAGCGGGCTATACCGAATCGATTGGCAAAGGTGGCCACGATGGTTGGATCCTGCTGATTGATGAGAAAGGGGGAAAAATTGATGAAAAAAGCATTGGGGGAGTGGGCAAAGACGAATTGCGCCAAATTGAAATCCTGCCCGATGGTTCTGCCATGGTTTTGGCAGGTTTTAAAAATGACCAAAAAGACGGCGATGCCTGGCTGATCAAGCTGAGCCTTAAATATGAAATGATTTGGGAAAAACAACTGGGGCGCGACAAATTTGGAATTCCCAGTGGTTTAGTACTTTCTAGCGATGGCGGTGCTTTGTTCAGCGGCAATACGCGCAAAGGGGACAACATTTACCTGGCAAAAATCGATGCACGCGGTGCCGAAGTATGGTCACAAACTTATGGCGAACGCGACTATGAAGAAGCCCTGGATTTGATCTCCACCCGCGATGGCAATTATGCCCTGGCGGGTTTGACCAAATCCAAAGGTGCTGGTGACGCCGATGCCTGGTTGTTAAAAATTGCCCGAGACGGTAGCCTGTTGTGGGACAATGCCTTGGGGAAAAGAGACTTTGACCTTGCCGCTGCGCTGGTGCAGTACAACACCGGAGCTTTTGGCCTCTTCGGTTCTTCCAATTCTTACCGCTCAGGTGCGCGTACTGCCAAAGCCCTGCGCATCAAAACAGCTAGTGATGGTCGTCTGGAATCGAGTGCCTATTGGGGGCCTGGCAACGACGAATCCTGGGAGGCCGCAACCCTGCTGCACGATGGCAGCGTGGTAGTAGCGGGCAAAGTTCCCGGGCAGGGCGCTTTTGTAGGGCGTTTGCCCCTGGAAGACCAAGACAACCCACCCGTCGTGGGCGTACGGGATCAAAATGCGGTCGAGATAGCCGAATTGAAACTCAACTCACTGGACAACCAAAGCATCCAACGCGACGAAAATGCCTACCTGAGTTTTCGTTTGAATAACAAGTCGGGTGCAGAATTGTCCGACATCAAAGTGGAAATTGAAGACCAAACCGGGAGCTCCAGACTGGAATATTGGGCAGTCAATTACCTGGGCCAGGTGGGGAGCGAGCGCACGGGCAAAATGGTGCGCATTCCCGTACGCAGCAAGGACATCAGCAATGGTGAACACAATTTTAACCTAAAAGTCTCGGCTGGAGATAAATACCTCACAGATAGGGACATAAAACTAGTAACCCGGGTGCCATTGCCCGCTAAACTACAAATTGCTTCGTTCAATTATTTTTCCAGCACCCGTTCGGATGAAGTAACCTTGCGGATTGTGCTAGAGAACTCTGGAGATGCCAATTCAGGCCCAACTGACATAACTTTTCAATACCCAGCAGGGATCAAACCCAGCGCTTCGGCCAGCAATACCATTGGTGCGGTGGCCGCACGCTCCAAGCGGGAAGTGGACTTTTTGTTTACCAAAACCCCTCAATTCACGGGCACGGCGGTCAACATCGTTTGTATTGTCAAAGAAAATGGGGCAGAGCGCATCCGCAAAACCCTCGAAGGCCGCAGCGGTGGAGTTGGGGGAGGTGGGCCAATCATGCTTTGGACCGACCCCGACGTCAACGAAGTGGGCAACAAGTTGAAAAAGACCAACAACCAGATGGAGTTCAAAATGAACGTGGTGTCGGATAAAAACCTGGAGCCCAAAAACTTTAAACTCCGGGTAAACGGGGTAGAAATGGAAGGTTCCAAGTTCAACGAGCAAGACCTGTCGGCACCCAAACGGGATACTGGATATTACTCCTACACTTACCGGAACAAAATTCCCCTGATTATGGGCACCAACCGGGTAGAAGTAATCGTAGATGGGAAACCTTCAGCCCCAATTTTTGTAGAATATGCCCCACAACGCTCGAACCTATTCATCCTGGCAATTGGCCCAGTGCACAGCGATTTGATGTATACGTCCAAAGACGCCAAAGACTTTGCCGAGGCCTTCCGCAACCAGGGTGGGGTAGACAAGCTGTATCCTAACGTCCACGTTCAAGAAATTACCACCCCCGAGACTACCAACTTGACGGGCATCAAACAGGCCATGTACGATTTGAGCTACATGTGGAAAGACGGACTGATTACGGTCAATGATGTGGTGGTGGTGTTCATCTCCTCCCATGGAAAAATATATGAAAACCAGTTCAAAATCTTGCAAAGCGGCTACAATCCTAAATACGAGAGCGTGTCCATCGATTACAAAAACGAAGTGCTGGATGTACTCAACCGCTTGAGTTGTAAAAAACTCATCTTCCTGGATGCCTGCCATAGCGGTGGTGCCAAAGAAGGCTTCGGTGGTTTGAGTAAAGCGGTGATCGATTTGGCAAAAACCCAGCCCGGGGTAAGCACCCTCTCATCCTGCAAAGCCGATGAAAAATCTTACGAAGCTCAGAACTGGGAAAATGGTGCTTTTACCGAAGCCATGCTGGAAGCCTTTGACAACAAATCGCTCAGCGATGCTCGGGGTGCCTACACTGCCGATGTCAACAATGATAAGATCATTACCCTCGGCGAATTGTACGATTTCCTGCAACGCCGGGTACCCCAACTGGTAAAATCCGTGATCCCAAATGCCCCCACCAGCCAGGCCCCGTTTATGCCGGAAGACCAGTTGGATCGGGCAATGCCGTTGTATTACATTCAAAAATAGCTTTTAAAAACGATTGGTCCCTGAGCGTAGCCGAAGGGCCAATCGTTTTTAAAACCACACCGACTACCCATGAGAAAATCCCAAATTCCACTTCTTGCTATTCTTTTTTTATACAGCTCCACCTTGATTGCCCAGGTAGCCTGTCCTACAGCGAACCCCATTACGGTTACGCGCACCACTGGGGGAACAGGCGTCAGTGGTAGTTTGCCCTGGGCCATCAACTGTATGAACAACGTCACCGCCCTCAATACCATTCAATTCAGCATTACAGGTGCCGGGCCACACATCATTCAACCCATCGCCAATGCGCCCTTTCCCACAATCACCAAAAACAATGCCCACATTGATGGCAGCACCGACAACATCGTCATTGACGGAACCTTGGGGCAAGCACAAGGCTTAGTACTTGCCGCAAACAATGTAAAAGTCAATGGCCTGACCTTGCGCAATTTTGCTTCTACCTCTTTTCCCAATGGGTTAGTGCTCAGCACTGGCAATGGGCATGACATCCTTACTTGCCAGATTTTTGACAACCTGGTTGGGATATCCGTTGCCCGCAGTGTAGGCTCTTTCAGCATTAGCAACAACTACATTGGCGTGGACAAAAGTGGAACCAACCTTTCGAACACCAATGCGGGTATTGAAGTCGCAACTTTTGCCGGTACGGCTGGCGCACCAACTGGAACAATTTCCAGCAACATTATTGCCTACAGTTCGAACGGCATTCAAGTAGGTACCGGACGCAATGTAGTCATCAGTAGGAACAGCATATTTTGCAACAGTAAAATAGGGATAGAACGCACGGCAACCATCACCATTCCAGCCATTACGAATGCCACCGCCACTCAAGTCACGGGTACTGCCCCCGCTGGTTCAGTAGTGGAGGTCTTCAGAGTCAACAATAGCACTTGTCCCAATGCGCCTTGTCAGGGGGGGACTTTTATTGGATCAGTAACCACCAACGCATTTGGTGCCTGGAACCTCAGTGTCACTTCGGGTTTAAATGCTGGCAACCTGGTAACTGCGACGATGACCCAAAGCAACAATACTTCCGAATTTTCAACTTGTCGTACTGTAGTGGATTTCTGCGCTAATTTTTCAGCCAGCATCAAATCCAACAATGTAACCTGCAATGGCGGTACCGATGGATCAGCAACGGTCAGTACCAGCGGTGGGCTTAATCAGGGCATCAGCTTTGCCTGGAGCAATGGGGCCACCACGGCTACCATCAACAACCTCAAAGCGGGCACTTACACCGTAACTGCCAGCGACGCCGCTGGTTGCCAGTCCATCCAATTGGTCAATGTGCTCCAACCAAACGCCATCATCATCACGCCCAGCAGCGTCAACGTGGCCTGTAATGGCGAAAAATCGGGCCTGATTAATGCTGCGGTCACTGGCGGAATTGCTCCGTATACGTATCGTTGGAGCACTGGAGCCACCAATTCCACCATCACCTCTCTGGTTGCTGGAGCCTACACACTCACCGTTACGGATCAAAACAACTGCACCAAAACCGCTTCCGTCACCGTCACCCAGCCTACGGCCATCAATTTACTCCTAAGCGGCAATGATACCTTATGTGCTGGCACAAAAAATGGCTCTGCCCTGGCAACTGTCACAAGTGGGGTCACTCCTTATAGTTATGCCTGGAGCACCGGGGCTACGACTTCAAGCATCAGCAATTTAGGTGTAGGAAATTACACCGTTACGGTAACGGATCAAAACAAATGCCAAAAATCAGGCACCATCTCGGTCATTGAAACGACGCCATTGCGCCTCGATTCCAGTTTGGTCCAACCCAAATGTGCAGGGGAGGCCAGTGGTTCGATTGCCCTTAAATTGAGTGGAGGCATTCCCCCCTATGCTTACTTATGGGAAAATGGGGCCACTACATCCAATCGGAGCAATTTGAAGGCTGGCGATTATAAAGTAGCAGTCACTGATGCCAATCGATGTTCTGATACCTGGACATTCACCCTGAAAAATCCAGAATCCATTAAGGCTGAGATTTTTACCTCTGAGCCAGCCTGCTTTGGACAAACCAATGGCACTGCTAAGGCCTTTGTAAGTAGCCCTGGCGTTTATACTTTTTTGTGGAGTACGGGGGCTACTACTTCCGCCATCAGCGATTTAGGCGCTGGGCAATACAATGTGACGGTCACCAATGCCAATGGCTGTAAAGCAACATTCCCCTTTGTCCTTAATGCGCCGAGTGCTGGAATAGACATCCGTTCCCAGCCCAGCAATATTGATTGTTTTGGCCAAAGTACCGGCCAAATTCAAACCACCACTACTGGCGGAAGGACACCCTATCTCTATACATGGTCTACGGGAGCTACCACCGCGAATTTGTCCAACCTTCCTGCGGGCAATTATGCCGTAACCGTCACAGATCAATCAGGCTGCGGAGATACCGCCAGCGTGATCATCCGACAAAACCCAGCCATTACGACCAACATTACTGCGAGCAATCCAGCTTGTTTTGGCCAAAGCAATGGCCAGGTTAGTGTAACGGTAAGTGGCGGAAGCCCAGCCTATACCTACCTCTGGAGCAACGGGGCTACCACTAGCGCAATTACAGGTTTGGCGGCAGGTAAATTTGTGCTGACCATCACCGATGCCTTGCGTTGTACCAAAAAAGACAGCGCACAATTGACTGCGCCCAGCCAACTTCAAGCCACCGCCACCGCCACGAATGTAAATTGTAATGGAACCGCCACGGGCAGCGCACAAACAATCGCCACTGGAGGAACCGCACCTTACACCTACAACTGGAGTACCGGAGCGAACACCTCAGCCATCAACAACCTAGCCGCCAACACCTACGGCGTGACGGTAAGCGACAGCCGCGCCTGCCAGGTTACCCGCAGTGCAACCGTAACCCAACCCGCAGCCTTGGCACTGATCTTGACCACCTTTGACATCCCCTGCAACGAAACAAATACTGGCCGAGCTACTACTCAGGTCAGTGGAGGAACCAGCCCCTATCGCTATGCCTGGAGCAATGGCGCGACTACTTCTGCGTTGAGCAATTTAGCCTCTGGGGATTATGGTGTGACAGTCACTGATGCCGCAGGATGTTTAGTCAATGATAGCAAAAGAGTCAATTCTACCGCTGGGATCAATCCTCAAATCAGCTCGACCAATATTTTGTGCAACGGCCAAAGCAATGGCCAGGCATCGGTAACGGTGACTGGAAATGGAGTGCATTTTTACCTTTGGAGCAATGGTGCCACTACTTCGGCCATCAATAACCTTGCAGCGGGGAACTATTCCGTAACGGTGACCAATTCGGCGAATTGTAAAGAAAGTTCCAGTACCACCATCTCGGTGCCACCTGCACTGACCCTGAATGTTGTGCCCACCAATTTGCGCTGCAATGGCCAAAACCAAGGTCAGGCCGTAGCCACCGCGGGTGGGGGAGTAGCGCCTTACACCTACCGCTGGAGCAATGGTGCCACCACGAGTAGCATCACCACCCTGGCCGCAGGCAATTACAGCCTGACCCTCACCGATGCCAACCAGTGTACCCGCACGCAAAACATTAACGTCACTGAACCCATTGCCTTGCAAGCCAACACCACTTTTACCCGCGAAACGAGCCCGAATGCCCGCAATGGCATGGCAACAGCTACCGCTACTGGTGGCACCAGCCCTTATCGCTTCAGTTGGAGTACGGGGGCAAGCACGGCGGCAATCACGGGTTTGGCACCAGGGGTGTATACCGTCACGGTTCAGGATGCCAATGGCTGTACCGCTATCCGTTCAGGATCGGTAAGTGGGGACAATTGTCCGGGGCTGAGCGTTTCGGGCATTGCTAAAGACCTGGGTTGTGCGGGTGCAGAAACGGGAGCGATTAGCTTGACAGTAGTCGGCGGCACCACACCCTATTTTTACGCCTGGAGCAATGGCCAAACCACCGCCAACCTGAGCGACCTCAATGAAGGCACTTACAGCGTAACCGTGAGTGATGCCAATGGCTGTACCGGCAATTATTCCACTACCCTGAAAGCAGGCGGCAAAATGCCTAAACCCTTGTATGGGATTGTGGCACCCGACACCGTTTGTGGCAACGAAACCTTCACCCTGCGCGCCGATGACCTCTTTCAAGGACCCAATGTGATCTACATTTGGCAATTGCCCAATGGCGAAGAATTGACTTCCAATACCCCTTCCCTCAAGCTAAAAGCAACCAGTAGCGCTTTTTCTGGTGAATATTCCGCTTTGCGGGATTCGGCGGGTTGTCGTTCCAGCGTTTTTGGGCCAGTGATTGTAGACGTTGTTTCACTGCCGCCGAATAGTTTTAGTGCCGGAAGGGATACAACCCTTTGCCAGGGCACGAGTATTACCTTAAAGGCGCAAGCACCCGCTGCGGGCAAAGCGACCTGGTTTGCTTTGTCTACCCGAACCTCGATCCAAAATGCCAACTCGCCAAATGCTACGGCCCAAAACTTACAAATTGGGGCCAATCGTTTTGTGTGGCGCATCGCCATCGGCAGATGTATCCAGGCGGCTTCCGATACGGTAATTGTGTTTTTGGAAAAAAAGCCCCAATTGATGGATGACAAATACACCATCGAACGGGCTCAAGATGTTGCTGCGATGAACATCTTACTCAACGATAACCTGGCTGGGATTCAGGATACTACAATAACCTGGTCGGGTGCACCAGCGATGGGTACTTTTGAATATGTGCCGGGCAACAAAAGTTTCCGCTATACCGCTGAGGCAGAGTTTAGGGGGGTATTGACTTTTACCTACACCGTGTGTAATGAAGCTTCCAAGTGTGCCAGCCCTTGTGATTCGGCCCTGGTAGCCATTGAGGTATTCAATTTGCCCAAACCCACCGAGGGGATGGTACTGGAAGACCCAGGCCCCAATGGTACCTTACAAATTCGGGGTTTGCAAGGCTTCAGTTCGGTCGACATCGTGATCACCAACCGTTGGGGTGACATCGTATACCGCAACGACAATTACGACAACGGCGCACCATGGCGGGGCCGATCGGGAGACAATGGCCCATTTTTACCGCCCGGGGCTTATTATTACGTCATCCGGGCTTACGACGATGGGAAGCTGGTAGGCAAACCCCAAACTGGAGCAATTTATTTGTTCAAAAAGGAGAACCCCTAGCCCTAACATATCCTGAAAACCCAAGGTCATGAAAATCCAACACCTATTAATTGCCATATTGTTGCTCAGTGCGGTTCAGCTCAGCGCTCAGCAACTCCCCAATTTCACCATTTACCGCGATCAGTGGAACGTGATCAACCCCGCTGCCCTGTCCAACAACTACATCATCAACGAGTTGAACTTTACCGTAGGTGGGGCTTATCGGCGTAACTGGCTCAATGTCAATGATGCTCCCGAAACCCAAATCCTCAATTTTGAAATGGTTTTGGAAGACCGCAACGCAGTTTTTGGTGCCCATGTCATCAACGACCGTACCGGGAAATTGGGGCAAACAGGCTTTTATGCCAATTACGGCTACATTCTGGACATGGGCGGCCGCACTGACCGGGCGCTGGTGATTGGCCTGGGCGCTGGCTTGGTACAATACGGGGCCAAACTGAGTGAAATTGACTTTCCAGACCTCGCCAACCGTCCGGGCATCGACGACAACTTGATGTACCCTGATTTTTCACTGGGAGCCTTTTTTTACGAAGAGGATCAATATTACTTGGGGATTTCGGTGCCACAAGTTTTTGGTTTGGACACCCGCTTTGTGGCGGAAAATGGCCGTTATGATGTCAAACGTTTGCCCCACGTTTACGCGGTGGCTGGAAAGTATTTTGATTCATTTTTGGGCAACAGCACCTCTTTTCTCGAAACCTCGGGCTGGTTGCGCTACGTACCGAACGCTCCGATTAGCCTCGACCTCAATGCTCGTTTACAAATCAGTGAATTGTATTGGGCGGGTTTGGGTTTCGGAACGGCATTAGGCCAAAAATTTACAGGATCAGCTCGCTTGGAAACGGGTTTTGTACTGGGCGAACAGGTGCGGATTGAAAATGGCCAGTTTAAAATTGGACTAGCATATGATCTGCCATTGGTAGCCCCCTTGCCCCGTTATTTTGGCGGTGCTTTTGAAGTACATTTATTGTATTCCTGGTGGAAATGAGTATTTTTTCCACTATAAGACATTGTTGTTTTCCAGAAGCGGAGGACATGAATTGCCTCCAGCTTTAGCTGGTGGATCGGTGCATTCTAGCTTTTTTGGGCTTTAGCCCTATTTGCAATGTTGAAATTAGGGCTAAAGCCCAAAACTAACGTTCACTGCTTATCCACCAGCTAAAGCTGGAGGCAATTCATGTCCTTCGAGCAAAATGTCCAGTAATATGGGTATTTTTCATCCTCAGAACCAACTCATGTACAAAAAACAATACCTCATTTTCTTGTGCTTTGTAAGCGTACTAAATTTTGCTGCTTGTCAAAAATCTTCACCCTTTATCCAAGCAGAAGGCAGCAGCGTAGAAACCCGCATCAAGCCACCCAGTGGTTTTGAACGAGTTGTTGCTCCTGTAGGCAGTTTTGCGGCCTACTTGCGCAAAATCACCCTCAAACCTGCGGGCACCGGGGTATTTTTGTTCAATGGTTTGCCCAAACTCAATCAAGTACACGTAGCCGTAATGGACATCGATGTAGGCACCCGCGACCTGCAACAATGCGCCGATGCGGTAATGCGCCTGCGTGCCGAATACCTCTTCGCCCAAAAACGCTACGCCGACATCCATTTCAATTTTACCAATGGTTTCAACTGTAGCTACCCCAAATGGCGGGAAGGTTACCGCGTCAAAGTGAGTGGCAATCAGGTGAGCTGGTACAAAAAAGGTGCAGTGGATGGAACCTACAAAACTTTCCGCAGCTACCTCGATATGGTGTACAGCTATGCGGGCACCCTTTCGCTGGAAAAGGAACTCAAACCCGTTAAATACAGCGAAATGAGCATTGGCGATGTGTTGATTCGTGGAGGCAGCCCTGGTCACGCGGTGATTGTGGTGGATATGGTGCAAAATGCCAAAACGGGGGAGAAACTCTTTCTATTGGCGCAAAGCTACATGCCTGCACAAGACATTCACATTTTGCAAAATCCAAATGACCCGAAGCTAAGTCCTTGGTATAGTGCCAATTCCAGCGGGGAAGCGGTGTTGACGCCGGAATGGGATTTTGTGAAAGGGAATTTGCGGAGGTTTTGAAATGAGGATTATGGTTTTTTTGTGAAAATAGAGAGATAGCCGTCGTTCATGCTTCCAACCAATTGATTGAAGTTTTCATCTTTGTATCCTCCAACCGCAATTTTTTGGAGAAGTTTTAGATTAACACCTTTCAAAATTTCCTTTTCAATGGATTTAGGGTCTTTCAAATTAACTTTAAAAACCTCATCCTCATCTCGAAAATATAAGAAGTCGTCCGTCTGGAATAAGTAATGTCGATCGGATCTGTAGAGTTGACTTGCATATTTGAATTGATACAAGGCATTCAATTCATAACCTCGGAATCCCTTTTTTAAGGCAAACAGTTCAACCTTGCCTTGTTTTTCGGCTACAAAAAACAAAGCTTGGGCACCTGCTCGGGCCCTTACCGGAAAAACACGGAGGTTTTTGTACTCTTTGAGGGTGTAACTTTCTTCAATGTTCCAATCTCCTGAAAACCGGAATATGCTTAAGCGCTGATTTTGGGCCGAATCCTGGCTGTGAATAGCTAGCTCATAACGGCCAGTGAGGCTCAAATCAACCATTTCTGCTTGTAAGATTTTACCCTTAGATGGATGATGGAGGCTTTTGGGGCTGTAGGTACCATCATCTGGATTTCTGAGGTAAACTTCCAGCTTAGCATCCTTTGTATTCCAACTTAAAATGCCAGCACCGTCATTGGTGTAAAATGTTCTGATTTCTTTTGTTGTTTCCAAACCTGAAGCTACGCTTTGAACAGTCCACCCATAGGGAATCTGGTTGTTTAAATAGATACTCAAGGTTTTGTTATTTGCCGATAAAACCACAATATCCAGGTCGTCATCCCGGTCTATGTCTTCAAATTGCAGGCTTTCTTCCTTATGGTGAAAAGAGGCGATGTACCAATTTTGATAAACTCCGGCACCGCGATTTTCTAATAAATAGAGGCCATTTCTACGTACCAATCTCGGTTCGTCATTAGCGCAGGAAAATAGAATGTCTTGGTCTCCGTCTAAGTCGTAATCTACCACTTTAATACTATGGATGTCCTCGAAACGCCCAAAAATTTGGTGCGCGTAAAAATTCCCTTTAATGTTTTCCAACCAAATGAAGATGGTGCGAATATTGTCGTTAACGGCGTAAATCAGGTCAATATCTCCATCCTTATCCAAATCGCCAGTAGTCATCATGGCCCCACGGTCTTCTCTGAAGCCTTGATCAAGGGTTTGGAAGCTTTTGTTTTCAGGATGGTAGACTTGGATATTACCGTTTTTTGCCGAGTTGGTAAATAATAGGTCTAAACTTTGGTCTTGGTCAAAGTCTACAGGTAGCATATATCCACTGTCTTCCCATTTAAACTGGGGAGAAATTTTGAAATTGGGGTTATAATTGAAATTTTGGCTTCCATCCAATAGGAGGATGTTGTTTCTTGGATTATAAAAGCATACCACAATGTCCAAACTCCCATCAAGGTTATAGTCCTTGAGCGTGAATTCCTTAGGAAGGTCTTGGTCGCCAATGTTCACCGGAACTAGATCTCCAAAACCCAATTCTGGCTTTCCCAACAAGTAATAAAAACCATCTATTTGGCGCTCAATAAACCCAACAATGTCGATGTGCCCATCATTATTGACATCACCAGCCCGAACACGATGGAAGTTTCGGGTGTTCGGCACCGCGATTTCTTTAAATTGTCCTTTCGTATCATTGATAAAAAGGGCAACTCTGCTCTCAAAAGTATTTTTCGTGCCGATACAGGCAACTACGTCTAGATATCCATCCCCATTTAAATCTATTGTCTGACTATTTTTAATTGCCCGGTTGGCTTTGATGGTCCATTGAACATAAGAATGATCAGTTTGGCATTGAAACCAGCTGATCCCATTTGAAGAAGTAAGTAAGATATCCTTCAGCCCATCCCGATTAAAATCCAAAACCTCAAAGGAGATCGGGTCTTGAAAATAATGATTCAACAGAACTTTAGGGGGGAACTTTCCGCTTGGTTCATTTTCGTACCAAACCAATCTATTAACCCAATCCTGGTCATATTCCGTGATGACCATTCGTGATTCCTGTTCCAAGCCAAGGATATCCATATCTCCATCGTCATCCCAATCAAACAAGCGGGTGAAAGTCACATCGCGAGGCATACCATTGAAGGATTGCTCCTCCCAGGATTGGGCATTGAGGGTTCCGTAAAGAAACCAGCACAAGCACAGCAAGACAAAATTTATAGGATTCTGGAGCATCGGAGTTATGGTTTGGATTTAATGAGGGAATAGATAATTCGGAACGGAGCACGAGTGGTAAAAATGGATTCGAAATAAGACTGGTCAAGGGATAAGGAAACCTCAAAAGTGCCATAGGTCAAAGTTGGCATGGCGACATCCAATTGGTGATCATATACGGTTTTGAGTTGACCTTCCTGCAAAGTAGCAATGGAATAGGATGTCTTTGGATTGAATTCATGTGAGCTGATATAAATAAGTTGCTGCTTTGACGATGTAGAAGAATGGATGGCTTGTAGTGCCAGTGGCTCAGTTTCAGCACTCAACAACACTGTTTGATCAAAATCAGGGAAAGCATTTATTAAAGCAAAGATTTGCTTTTTTTCTTTTTCTTCAGGGTGGAAAGAAACGCGCCTGTGCTTATTGGCTGCATATACAATATCAGGCTTCTGGTCTCCATTGATATCCATTAAACTCATGTCTTTGCCCAATGCCCCAGTGTAAATACAATTTTTGCTAAAGGTTCCCGTCGAGTTTTGGACGTAAATATTCAACAGGGATGTGCTGTCTTCCGTTAAAACGACTAGATCCAGAAACCCATCCTGGTTGATATCACTGGATAGGATTTTTTTGGGAAGATAGGAGTTCAAGTCAAGGTAGGATTTATTGAATTTTCCAGCTCCCAGATTTTGATATAGGATGAGCTTGGAATCGCCGTAACAACCCACAATGATGTCTTTTCTTTGGTCTTTGTTGATGTCCTGAACCAGGATACTACGCGGCGTATTGATATTTGAGTCAATAACCGAACTGGCCCAGACCTCAAATTTTCCAGTGTTTTTTAACCAAAGCAATTCCCCTGTGTATGTACAAATCAAGGGGTCGACATTTCCATCCTGATTTACATCAAGTAATTCAATTCGAACCGCGTTGAGTGTTTCCCAAAAAATAAAATTAGTAAACACTCCATTCCCTTCGTTTTTGAATAGGATAAAGGCATTTTTTGAACCGGACTCAGTAAAAAGAATATCCTGATCCTTGTCCTTGTCGATGTCTATAAAGTGGTAGGTGAAAAATTGATCCAGATCGACCGAGATAAAATGGCAAACGTATTTTCCATTCAGATTTTCGTACCAATAGGTGTCCCGATTGTAATAGGGGGTAAAGAAGCTGAGAATGTCCAGGTCTCCATCGCGGTCAATATCGAGCAGTTCAATTGGTTTTTCCTGATCGATGGAGATGGTTTTTTGTGGTGAAAATTTCCCATCCTTTTGCTGAATATGAAAATAGATCTCTGACCCCAATCTGGACACGATATCCAAACGTTTGTCAAGATTGACATCTGCCAAAAAAGCATCACGGCTTAACCCGATTCCATTATTTTGAAGGAAGAGTGTTTTTGATTCAAATGTTTTTAAGTCAAAGTACCTAAAGCTTAAATTGTCTTGAAAGTAATGCAAGTAGGTTATTTCGGGGTTTTTATCATTATTTATATCAGCAATTTTAAGGCTCCCAATTTTGGCCTTGGTTTCAATGCTGAACTTTTGACCTTTTGTAAATGTACCCTCCTTGGAATTCAGCAGGCATTGAATAGTGCTTTGGGTGGCAATAGCCAAATCATTGAATCCATCTTGGTTGAGGTCGCCGATACTCAGGTCAACAACTGCATATGGATCGGTATAAATGCTACTCATGGAAAAACTGTCCTTGGCCGCCATCAAAAGTTTCAATTCCTGAACCCTACCAGAACGCCTGTTTATTTCGGGAGAATATCCAGGAGGAAATCCAATAGCGATAAAATCTAGGCGCCCATCCTTGTTAAAATCGGTACTAATCAATTGATAGAAGTCAAATGAGTATTTGAGGGGTTTTTGAGAAAAAACACCAGCACCTTTGGCTAAACACAACAACAAATATCCCTGATTCTTGGCATCAGCCTCGCATAAAATCAGGATGTCAATTTGTTTGTCACCATTAAAGTCGCTTAGGAAGAAACTATTTGCATTGGTGGGCAAATCACCCAAAGGGCACACTTTTTTGGAGGAGAATCGGTGGTAGAGGTCGTTTTCAAGCCAAATCAGTTGCTTTTTGGGTTTATTTTGAATTGTTACAACATCCATGGCTAAAATGTCGAGATCGCCATCTTGATCATAATCGTAGGTCTGATGGCTTACAGCATGTATTTCCGAGCCATTAAGAAATTGATGCTCAATGTTTTGAGATAAAAGCTGTTGTGAGCCCAAAAGCGTAATGACGAGTACAATAAGAATTGATGGATATTTTATCACGGCGAGCGAGGGTTGGTTTTATTTCATTGCTCGCAAAAATATTACTTTTTTCTTTTTGGACATTCTGAGCGACATTAATTTCACAAAAGAAACACCAAGGTAGCACAAAGAACACAAAGCGAAGCGCTGTCAACGTCTAACTTTGTGCCCTTTGTGCTGCCTTGGTGTCCTTTGTGAAAATTGTGTCGCTTTGGCAATTTTCAGAAAAATACCACTTTGTGATCAAGGTGCCGGATTCGGAATCTCCACCTGAATCCGATCTATCGCCGCCAAAACCTCCCCAGACAATACCACTTCCGCCGTTTTGATGTTTTCCTTCAATTGCTCCATCGTCGTTGCGCCGATGATGTTCGAAGTGGTAAACTCCTGCTGAGTCACAAAAGCCAGCGCCATTTCGACCAGCGTCAAACCATGTTGCTCAGCCAAGGCGAGGTACTTTTCCGTAGCAGCCCAAGACAAAGCACCATTGTACCGAGCCAAACCTTTAAACTGGTTGATCCGATCATTGGGCGTATCGGTCTTTTTGTGAAACTTACCCGACAACAAGCCAAAAGCCAGCGGCGAATAGGCCAACAAGCCACAATG
This sequence comes from Saprospiraceae bacterium, assembly GCA_027488855.1. Taxonomy (GTDB): domain Bacteria; phylum Bacteroidota; class Bacteroidia; order Chitinophagales; family Saprospiraceae; genus Haliscomenobacter. The sequence continues at coordinate 17,733 of JAIYAV010000256.1, read as the reverse complement.
TTCCCGAATAGCGCACTCAGCCAGGCCCACCTCAAAAGAGCGATTGAGCAAACTGTAAGGATTCTGCACACTCACTGGCACGGGCAAGTTGTGTTTTTCCGCCAAACGAATGAAGTGCATCAAACCCCAGGCCGTTTCATTAGAAAGCCCGAAGTGACGGATTTTGCCCGCCTTGATCAATGCATCCATCGTTTCCAGAACTTCCAGGCAATTGTCCTGCCAGGCATCATTCGGATCGTGGCGATAACCCAAATTCCCGAAGGTGTTGGTTTTGCGCTGCGGCCAATGGAGCTGGTAAAGGTCGATGTAATCGGTTTGTAAGCGGCTCAGGCTACCTTCCAGGGCCAAGTGGATTTGGGCTTTACCGTACTCCAGGTCATGGTTGCGGACAAAACTGAGGTCGGGGCGAGGGCCAGTAATTTTGGTAGCCAGAATCACCTGCTCCCGTTTTTTGGATTTTTTGAACCAGGTCCCTATGTACACTTCGGTCAAACCATTGTTCTCCGGGCGCGGAGGCACGGCGTACAGCTCGGCGGTATCAAAAAAATTGATGCCCTGCTCCAGCGCGTAATCCATTTGTTCATGCGCTTCAGCTTCGCTATTTTGTTGGCCCCAGGTCATGGTGCCGAGGCAAATTTTACTGACTTGTAGATTGCTTCTACCTAGTGGTCGGTATTCCATATCGTTCATTACCATTTTGGTACATACTGATCTTTATAGCTCAATTTAGCGCCTTTGATTGCCTCAATCACGTACAAGGACTGCGTTAGTTTATCCGTTGGGACCAAGCCAGCAAAGCTAAACTTACAGCCTTTGGCTTTGGCTTTGCGGAGTACCGCTATCGAAGGGCTTTTGCTGATGTTGTCAATTTCAATGGCCACATTGTTCTGTTTGGCCAGGTCCAGTAGCGCGTCGGCCTGGTCGGTATTCAAGTCTTGACCTTTGTCCGACCAAACCTTGATTTTTTGGCTATTCAGCAAAGTGCGGGCAGATTCTATGCCCGTACTTTCCCCAATGACGTAGTCGGCAGTATTGGCTTTTAAAGAAGCCAGGGTTTCGACATTGACTTTGATGCCTGTAAAAAGGGGCAGTCCTTTGGCTTCAGAGAGGGCTTTGGCTTCTTTCGGGCTTTTGAGCAGGGCTACATTGATGCCCGTAGTATAAGTGTATTTGGCCATGTCCTCAGGGGACAAATTGGTACTTGGATTCAAATCGATGAAGGCAAACTGCTGACCCTGGTATCTAAGCAAACTGTCCTGCCATGGTGCGTAGGTGAGTGGTGCCAGGTTCGAGCTGGCATCATCGGGCAGACGACGGACTTTAAAACTCCGGTATTGCATTTTGCTCTTGGGATCGTGCCCTTGCAGGCAAAAAGTACCCGTGGACAATTTTTTGATGCCACCCATCTTGCGCTCTGGCTGTACGTAATCCACCGTTTTGATGCCATTCACCCAAATCTGCACCCGGTCATTTTCCACCTTGGCTTTTACAGTTATCCATTCATCGTCTTGGGCAAAGGTTTGGTATACGTTGCGCACGCCGTACAGACTACCCATGCGTTTGAGTTCGATGTAGTCCCCTTCGCCGATGTGAGAGTTGTTCACCTGAATTTCGATGCCTTGGCCGGGCCAGCCGGATTCTTGGTATTTGGTATGGAAATAAATACCCGAATTGGCGAGTTTAAAGGTACGCACCTGCGCCTCGAATTCGAAATTTTTGAAGCCGTTCTTCAGGTGTTCTCCTTCGTAAAAGAGATGTGAACGTTTGCCTACTGCCTGCAAATACCCTTCGGGCGTGACCGACCAGGTTTCTTTGTTTTCACTGGCTTTCCAACCACTCATGTCCTTGCCGTTGATGAGTTGCATCCAGCCTTTGGTGGCTGAAGGAGTGGTATTTTGGAAAAAGCTGGTAAGGACTATCGCTAAAGGGAGGAGTATTCCCCCAAAAAAAGGTAATGTTTTCATTTGTTTATGTTTGTCGTGAGCAAAGTAGTGGGGCAAAATGAGTACTTATTTTTTTATCGCCCCAAAGCTGGGTTGAATATAAACTTTTTCTACATTTTTAACAATTCGTCCAGCTTGTAGTAAATCGCATCGTCTTCGCCCACATAACGGCCAATGATGATGCCCTGGGGGTCTACGATGATTTTGGTCGGAAACCCCGCCACATTAAAAGCCAGCACATAATTTTCATTTTTTTTACTCAATACATGGTGCCATTTGTATTCAGAGTTGTCGATGAATTTTTCCCAGCGCTCCCCGCTATCCGATTCCTGAGCTACCCCTACAATCTCCAGTTTGCCGGGGTATTTGTCTAGGTACGCTTTCATCCGTGGCATCCCGGCAATACAAGGGCCACACCAGGTACCCCAAAAATCAATTACAACGTATTTGCCCTTCAAAGATGACAAGACAAAAGCTTTACCATCGTAGGTGTTGAGCGAGTTGATTTCTGGCACGGGACTGCCGACCTTGGTTTTTTTAATGCCTTCCATTCTTTTGGCCACTTCCGGGTAGTACTGAACGGAAGCCAATTTGGGATGCATTTTTCCAAAAAAAACTTCTGCTTCGTCATTGCTGACTTGTGAGCGAATCATCATGTCAGAAAGCAACCAGGCGGCGGCGACGGAGTGGGGATTTTCAGCCAGAAACTTTTTTTTGATGGCCACTACCGCTTCATCGCATTGTGCCGAGGTATCTTTCATGGCCTTGATGAGCAGGGTGTCGCTGACCAGTTTGTTGGCAATTTTTACCTCAAGGTTGACCGACTTGTTCATCAGGGGATACACCGCCCGATTGAGCGCGGCCAGATCGGCATTGGTGGAGTCACCAGCGGGGTAAGCATGGACAAAATCACTGATTTCGCCCGTGAAATGTATTTTTGATTCAGGTGAAGCAATGAACATGAATTGTGAGGACTTAGCGGGATAATAGCCCGATTTGCCCACTCGTTTCACGGTGCGTTCCACATTGGGATAGATGACCACCATGGCAGTTCGGGGGAGGGAGGCCGTGAAAGAAAAACTTTCCTGGGCCACTGGTATGGAGTCTTTGCGCGAACCTTTAGGGAAGGATTCATCATAAATGTACATGTATAGGTATTCCGAATCCAGGCCCTTGACTTTTCCACTTACGGTAAAATTGCCGCTTTGGGCAATCGATGTGAAGGAACTCATTAAGAGCATCAAGAGGATGAAAGTGCGCATTTGGAATAGTTTTTTGGGTAAAAAACACTTTACCGTAACTAGGAATACTGCAATTTACCAAATCTAGCCACCTTTTTCAGCCAGGTCTCCAGCTTTTCCGGTTTTGCTCCCCGGATTGGCCCAATGTAACTCACCTTTTTTACATTAACCCCACAAAATTCAAGCGTCGATTTTTTGAGTTGATTCACGCTAGGATTCCCAAAAAACCAATAATAAAACCAACTTGGTTGATCCAACGTCGTGATGATGTGCGCCGTTTTTCCCTGCAACAATTTGTCCCACCACACCGAATTGTCGCGGTATTTAAACGCCATTCCTGGCAAAAACAACCGATCAATGAAACCCTTTGTGATGGCTGGTAGGCCGCCCCACCACACCGGATGTATCCATACGAGGTGATCGGCAGCCTGGATTTTTTCCCAGGCCATGAGGAGGTCGGGCTCCAGTTCCATCCGTTTTTGGTAACCGTATTGCAGGTTGGGATTGAATTGTAAGTGGGCAATGACGAGTTCTTCGACCCGCGCACCCGCCGCTTGAGCGCCACGCACGTACGCCTGCGCGAGAGCAGCATTAAAACTAGAAGGATTTGGATGCCCGTTGATGACGAGGATGTTTTTCATGTTTTACCTTTTGAGGGGGTAAAACTAGCAGGGTAGGGGCGCGATTTAGAGGACATTTGTCCCAAAAAATTTTAATTCACCCGCTCCAACATTTCCCGCCGAATCCGACTCAAATGCCGCCGCGTAATCCCCAAATAGGAGGCCAAATATTGCAGTGGAATCTGCTGCAAATAATGTGGCTGTGCCGACAGCAAATCCCGGTACCGCTCGCTCGCTTTTTCTTTTTGGTAGGAAAAAATCCGTTTTTCCAGTTCCACATACTGCTGCTCAGCCAGGTGTTTTTGCAATAAAATCCAATTGATGCTTTGCTGAGAAAGAGCTTCCAAATCCCTTTTTTGCAGCACCCACAATTCCGTGGGTACCAATGCCTGGATGTTTTCAGGGCTGGGCAACCCCGTAATCAAGGAGGAGTAGGCGGTCATCAGGGTGTTTTCGAAGGTAAAACAATAGGTGATTTCCTCCCCATCGTCCTTGGTATAGTAGGAGCGGAGCAGCCCGCTTTGTACAAAGGCAATTTCTGTGCAAATTTTCCCTGCTTTGATCAAATAATCGCCCTTTTCCAAGCGGCGGGAGCGCAGGTAAGGGCCAAGAGATTCGATTTCGGCTTCGCTGAACAAGTGGTAGCTGCGGAGGAGGTTTTGCATGGTGGTGGGAATGGATGATGAATTTTTAACGCTTACTCATCACTTGCCTAAACGAATACCCCAAATACCCAAACATCCCACCAATCAAGCCCCCCAGTGCAGCGGTAATCAGAACCAGTTCAACGTCACTGATGCCCCCAAACAAGGCCCCGATTTTGCCAGCCAACAAGCCTGCATTGGGTGCGTTGTGCCTTTGCGCCCACATTCCCCACATCAAGGCTAAAATGCTACTGGCGGATGAAAAAGCACGGAGCCCGGTCGTCGCCAAATACCCAAAAACCAAAGCCGCAATGGCCACGCTCCACCAGGGCAAAAACAAAGGCAGCACCACATAAGCCAGGGCCAGGGCTAAATTCGAAAGGATATTTTTGATCATGATGATTGCATTTTGAATGGGCGATTAACGCCCTTTAGGACTAAAAGACCATACACTTTGTTGAGCTTTGCGGGTATCCTGCGCATTGCGCATGAAGAACAACTCATTGTATTCTCCCTTGGCCCATTGATCCACCATGTGGTCATAAAAAGGACTACCAGGATTGCCAGAAGTGCCACCGGGATAAACACCCCAGGCCTTTATACCGTCTTTACCCAATTCAACCACCATCCGCCAGGAAGGGCCATGGCCATTGCGGATGGCATTGGGTGCCTGGGCGTGGCCACTGATGGGCAAATTGGTGCGGGAAAATGCCGGAATCCGTGCGAGATGATTGACTGAAGCATTGTTGAGGCTACGCCAGGTTTGTGCGGGTGTTTTGCTCAAATCCTTGCAGACCTTTTGAAAAGCACTGAGCACCAAATCGGCGGCGGTTTCCGTTTTTTTGGTTTTTTGCCAATCAAAAATGTCATGATTTGGCGTTTTGTCCAACAAATCTAAAAACCTCCAACTTTCCACACTCAACACCTCTACCGAATCGCGCCAACGGGTGATTTCATCAAAACTCAGCACATAAGTACTGTCAAACCAGGCCTGAAAAATGCCAGGTTCTGTTTTTTGATGCTGGTAATTGCCGTCCCATTTTTCCAACTTTTTGAGCACTGATTTTTCCTGGGCATTGAGTTGATCGCGGGGCAATAACTTGAGGAGCAAGGGCAATGCCTCTTCGGCTTGTAAGCTGTGCGGGTTGTTTTGCAGGGCCATCAAGTCCTTGACGGTGATGCTGTCCATGGCTTCCAGGCTGCGGTTGATGAAACGGCCCCGGTAGTCATCAAAGCCTCCGTTGTAATAGTATGGATAGGTTTCATCGGTAGAATGTTGATTGGCGGACGCTACAAAACCTCGGCTAGGATTCCGCACCTGCGGGATTTGATCACGTGGGATGTAGCCCTGCCAGGCATTGCTGGACAAGGAGCCATCTTGAATAAAGCGACCCTGTTCCTTGCGCTTGATCGGGAATTTTCCGTTGACTTTTAAAGCAATGTCGCCATCACGGGCGGCAAAAACAAAGTTTTGTGCCGGAGCATCGTAGCCAGTCAAGGCGGCATCGTAATCGGCGTAGTTTTTTGCCTTCATCAAGCCAAGAAAACTGGCCATTTCATAATGATCCCTTTTCTCAGGATCTTCTGAAGGCAACCAGTGCATGGCGAGACTATAATATGGTGAGTTGGTGGAATCTCCAAAAACCAGTGGCCCCCAGTGCGTGTATTTCACCTGAATTTTGACGGGCTCCTTGCGGCCTTTGACCTGGATGGTTTCTTCCCGAGTCTCAACTTGCCGGGTGCCGCCGTCAAAATGGTAGGTTTGTTTGTCCTTGTCCGCCCACTTGATGGCATACCAGTCCAGGACATCCTGGCCAACATTGGTTTCGCCCCAGGCTACATTTTCGTTGAAGCCAATAATAACGCCGGGCAAACCAGGCAGGGATACACCATAGGCGTTAAAATCCGGGCACTGCAATTGAATTTCAAACCAAATGGAGGGTAGGGTCAGACCTAAATGTGGATCGTTGCAAAGGATCGGATTTCCATTCAGGGTCTTTTGTGGCCCAACTGCCCAGTTGTTGCTGCCGATGCCTTCAAAGGGTTGGGGAATGTTTTTATCCGGGAACAAACCACTGAGGATACTCTCCGCCATTTCAACCCGGGGTTGGGGCTGTATGGGTGCAAAATTCCATTTTACCTCACTGGGAATGATCGGCGATTGTTTGGGATTGTATTCTGGAAACAAGTCCCGGAAACGTTCTTCACCCAAAATCGTGCGGGTATTGGTAGCCGCCAGGTCTTCGTTGCGGGCGCAAAGGTCTTCGGCCATGGCTTTGAAGAACAATACCGAACGCAACGCCGTCCAGGGCTCTGGCTTAAAACCCATCAGTTTGTATTCCAAAGGGTATTGGGCTGGTTTGAGCGTATTGATATAGGCGTTGACCCCAGCCACATAAGCATTCAGCCCTTTGATTTCGTCCGGGGAGGTTTCCCAGGCTTTGAGCAAGTTTTCCGCTGCTTTGACTATCCCCTTGCGGCGCTGCAACAAATCGGAAGCCAGGGCGCGTTCACCCACCACTTCCGCCAAGCGACCACTGACCTTGCGGGTCGACATGTCCATTTGCCATAAACGGTTGTAAGCGGTGATGTAGCCCTGGGCAAAAAAGGCATCTTCGGCGTTGGTTGCAAAAATATGGGGCACCCGACGCTCGTCAAAAACGAGATCAACAGGCTTTTTTAAACCTGGTAATTGTAATTTTTGATCGGGGAAGACTCCCTGAGCCTCGGCGTTGGCCCAAAAGCCAGTGGCAGGATTGAGCAAACGCCCCATTGCTGGCAGGGGGCTGCCAAAGGGATTGTGGGTATCCAACACCCAGAGCAAACCTACACTAAGCAGTGTCAGTAAGCCTAAAGTCAAAAAACGCATGGCTTTATCGATTACAGGTAAAAGTAAAGTTTGAACCTCCGTTCAAAATAACGCAGAAAGTAATCCTTTGCGTTACACGAGGCACGCAAGGTAATAAAGAATTCACAAAGAGTAGAAAAGGGAAGTTATTTAACTGATGTAGAAATGCTGTTTTTCAAAATTTACTTTTGCGGAATAAAATTTTGATAAAATATTTGATTGCTTCAAAAAAGTACTGTAACTTTGTTGAATCTTAAAGTAGTTTTTGTGTTTATTTGTTTGGGTTAGAGGCCCTTGCTGGAGTGGTTCAGCAAGGGTTTTTTTATTTGGTCGCTGAGCGTAGCCAAAGCGCGGGTTGCTGAGCGCAGTCGAAGCACAAAAAAAGCCTTGCACTTCGAAAAGTGCAAGGCTTTTTTTGTTTTTTTTCAGCAAATTTTCTTTGGCGAAAGATAATCGCTCAATTAGTTGTTGAACACACCGCCAGTTTTGGTAGGAACACCTTGCTGCTCTTCAGCTTTCAGGACTTCACCTTTGATGGTCAGCAAGTGGGTATTTTCTTTTTCGTTGGTCGTTACGGTTACGTTTTTGGTGAAAGGACCAACACGCTTCGTATCGTAACGTACTTTGATTTCGCCACTTTCACCAGCTTTGATTGGCTTCTCGGTGTAAGTAGGAACGGTACAACCACAGCTACCGCGAGCAGAAGTGATGATCAGCTCGGCATCGCCAACGTTTTTGAATTTGAATACGCGATAAGGCTCAGCACCTTCTTTGATTTTGCCATAATCGATGGTTTCAGCTTCGAATACCATCTTTGGTGCTTTAGTATCTTGTGCTTGTACAGCGAAAACGGCACCCATCAGCAGTACAGCTACGAAAAACAATTTTTTCATCACTTTATGATTTTGGTTTTTTAAAATCTTACACAAATTTAGTGCGATTTACGAGAACAAAACGCAATGGCTCTTGTAAAAGTTTAAATGAAATGTTAATGGCAGTTAACACGGTAGCCGATCACTGCAAACCTTTGATGTGTTCGGCCACTTCGACCATCGGCGCAATCCAGATGTCTTTTTCGTTTTGTTTCAAAAACCGCAACAAATTCCGGTGGGCGGGTATAGACACGTCCAGACCGTTGCCACCTCCCACGCCGTGGAACAGCAATACCAGCAAAGATTTGGTCTCCATGGCTTTTTTGACCCATTCGATCATTTGTTCCCCTGTATGGCCGTTGATCATGTAACAATCCACATTGTACAGGTCAATTTCGTTCAGTTTGTGCATCTCATTGCGCACGGCCCGGGCGGCTACAAAATCATTTTTGAGCGGCTTGATGAAGGAAGAATCCCCAATTTTCATGTCTCCGCAGGTGAATGCAAAAGTGCGTTTGGTTTTGCCATCCAGGGCTTGTAAAAACAAGTTGGTCATGCGCACTTCATTGAGCATACGTTGTACACTGTAGTTGCGCAGGTCGTTTTCGGGGCTAATCCATTCGCGGCCAGGGCCGCCGATGCAAGGATGGTAAAGGGTGTGATTGCCGAGTTCATGGCCATTGGTGGCCAATTTTTTCCATTCATTGAGGCGTGATTGGACCGAGGCCGAAAAAGCAGTGACATAAAAGGTGGCTTTGAGACCAAGGGAGTCCAACAAGGGCAGGGCGTTGTCGAGGTGTTGGTTGATGGCGTCGTCGTAGGTGATGACTACGCTGCATTTTTTGCCGCGCCAAGCTTGATTGGATTGAGCGAAGGCTTGCCCTGCCAGGAGGAGCAGGATGAGCCCGAAAAAGTACTTGTTCATGTTGTTTGTTTGTTATAGTTTAACCTAGAATTTCAGAACCTCCACCTGCGGATTTTCGCTCAAAAAACGGGCAATGATTCGATTCGTTTCGGCATTGCCAGTTACAGGTTTAATCGCATTGCGCAGGGTTTCAGGGTCATGGATTACGGCTTCTCGTTCCAGGTAGCCATAGCCCCTTAAATGACCATCTTCTACCAACACTATGGCGCATTCATCCTCCTCACGCCCTTGATCAATGACGAAAAAATTGTGGTCAAAAATTTGACACAGGTATTCTTTGGCCCGCAGGGCTCGCTCATTGTATTCCTCTGGGGATTCTTTTTGGATGCAAGCTCCTGCGCACTGTTGGATGTGGTAATGAAAACAGGGGCCAGTAGCATTGGGGTTAAAATTGAAGAGTTTTTCGCACAGCTCAAATTTTTGGCGGGCGCTGCTCATGCGGCCTTTGGCGGAAGAAACTTTGGGGAATTCTGCCAGGATCTCCAGTTTACGGCGGGTTTTGGCAGCTGTTTCAGCCACCCCAAAGCAGAGGTAACCATCGAGATTGTAATAACTGTGCACCATGTAGGGAAACTTGCGGGTGCGTTGAGCCCGATTGATGCCCGGCAAGAGGCGTTTGATTTCAAAAGACTCGTGCAAAAGGGCCATCAATTCACTCCCGGTGACTTCGTAAGTGATGTCGTGTACTTGTTCCTGGAGCTTTTGGGCTTTATCGGTTCTGTCGGCGAAATGTTCGGCAATGCGTTTTTGGATGTTGATGCTTTTTCCCACATACACCACTTCATTGGCTTCGTTGTGAAAATAATACACACCGCAAGCCTCGGGTAAGGCGTGGATGGTTTCCAAACTGAGGTTGTTGGGCAGCATCGATTCTTTGATGCCGAGGTTGATCAACAAGTCAGCTTTTTCCCGATTGTCCTCGTGTTGCAAAATGTATTCCAGCACTTTAATGGTTGCCTGTACATCACCCATCGCGCGGTGCCGGGCATGGTTCTGGATGTCGAAATGCCGGGAAAGGGCATCCAAGCCATAGGCATGCAAGCCTGGAAGGGTTTGACGTGCCAGGCGCAAGGTGCACAATTGCCGCCGCGTATAAGTATACCCCAAACGTTTGAATTCCTCTCCGATAAAGCTGTAATCAAAACGGGCGTTGTGGGCTACAAAAACGGCCCCCTCGGTCATTTCTACAATTTTGCGGGCTACTTCAAAAAAACGTGGTGCCTTTTCCACCATTTGGTCGGTGATACCCGTCAACACCGTAATGTTCCAAGGAATGGGTGTTTCGGGATTGATCAGGCTTTCCCATGCGTCGATGATTTGATTACCATCGTGCAACACAATGGCAATTTCGGTAATGCGATCGCGTGATGCTTTTCCTCCAGTTGTTTCTACATCAATAATGGCATACTTTTTTTTCATTCTTTTCAACGGTATACTTTTTAAACACTAGATTAAATGGAGGCACGGAGTCCCAAAAATAACTAGTTGAAATGGAGTTTTTCAAAAAAAATGTTTTTTTGTCGCCCCTTTTTATTTTTTTTCGTAATTCCGAATGGCTTTGATGAATCGGTACCCAAATTGCACCAGTTTTTTCTCGCCCACTCCTGATACCGCCAGCATGTCGTCCTCAGTTTGGGGTTTGCTGAACGCCATTTCCTCCAGGGTGGCATCGGAAAAAATGAGGTAGGGTGGAATGCCTTCCTTTTGGGCGATTTCCTTGCGAATTTGGCGCAGGTGTTCAAAGAGTTCGTCGCGCAGGCGCTCTTTTTTGAGCTGAGTGGGTGCCTTGATTTTGGCGCTGGCTTTTTCTTCCTCCTGGCGCTCTTTGTAACTGGTGGGTTTGATGAGTTCCACGCTGCGATTTTTAAACAAAACATCCTGACTGGCGGATGTCAGGCGCAGCACATTGGCAGCATCGTAGGCCACTTCGAGGTAACCCAAATTGATGAGCTGCATGAGGTAATGTTGCCAGTCCCATTGGGAAAAATCCCGGCCAGCCCCGTAGGTTTTGATGGTATCGTAGCCCAACTGTTTGATCTCCCGTCGCGCGGAACCCCGCAATACATCGATGAGCATACCCATAGGCACCTGTTCATTGAGGCGATATACGGCAGAAAGCGCTTTTTGGGCAATCACGGTGCCGTCCATGGATTGGGGCGGATTGCGGCAAATGTCACAATTGCCGCAGTTTTCACTCAAGTTTTCACTAAAGTAAGCCAAGAGGATGCGCCGACGGCAAGCCAGGGATTCGGCGTATTGTTGCATGCGTTCCAACTTCACCAGTTGTATTTCATTTTGAGCGGCATTTTCCCCGTTTTGCAGGATGTCGCGCAACATACTTACGTCGGCAAAACTGTAAAACAACAGCGTATCGGCTTTGGCTCCATCTCGCCCTGCCCGACCAATCTCCTGATAATAGCCTTCCAGGTTTTTGGGCAAATTGTAGTGGATGACCCAGCGCACGTTGGATTTGTCAATGCCCATGCCGAAGGCCACGGTGGCACAGACGATTTGCAGGTTGTCGTTGATGAAGTGATCCTGGATTTTAGAACGGCGGTCGGGCGATAAGCCTGCGTGGTAGGCTTCGGCTTTGAAGCCTTTTTGTTTCAGTTTGTCGGCAATGTCTTCGGTGGCTTTGCGGCTGAGGGTATAAATGATGCCCGCTTGTTTGGGGTGTTTGCGGACAAAATCTTCGATTTGTTGCAAGCGTTGCTGACCGGGGCGGACTTCCAGGCTCAAATTGGGCCGATCAAAAGAGGCGATGAATATTTCGGGCTCTTCCAATTTGAGTTGATCCACGATGTCTTTGCGGGTCAACTTGTCGGCAGTGGCGGTAAGGGCGACCACGGGGACTTTGGGGAAATGTTGTTTGAGCATGCCCATTTGGGTGTACTCCGGGCGGAAATCATGCCCCCAGGCCGAGATACAATGGGCTTCGTCGATGGCAAAAAGGTTGATTTTTCCCCGTTTGAGGATGGAGACAAAATTGCCGGAAACCAGCTTTTCTGGGGAAACATACAAGAGGTGCAACTCGCCCGCATAAAAAGACTCCTCTACGCGCAACTGCTCCCGCGAATCGATGGCACTGTTGATGAACGCCGCCGCAATGCCGTTGGCACGCAGTCCTTCGACCTGGTCTTTCATCAATGAGATCAATGGGGAAACCACAATACAAGTGCCGGGAAGGGTGACTGCGGGAATTTGAAAACAGACCGATTTTCCACCTCCGGTTGGCATCAGCACCAGAGCGTCTCTTCCTGAAAAAATGGCCCGGATGATGTCCGCTTGTAAGGGCCGAAATTGATCATAACCGAAGTATCGCTTGAGGGCGAGTTTTGCGTTGTCTAAATTCATGCGTTTGCCTCGACAGATTTTGCCTACAAACATAAGGAATGGAAATGAAATAAAGAGGTGGAATGCGATACCGCGATCAGCGCCTGTGCAATTTTACAGGCGCTGAAAGGGAGTTTACTTAGGGCAGGAAAAGGCAGAGCCCTCAATAATTCCGGGCAGGATATGAGGGCTCTATGGAAATAATATATCTTACTTAACAGGGTTTCAGACGTGTTCTCTGTAGATGGTAATGTAGAAATGGCTTTAATCTGGACCATCTAAAGGTGTCAAAAAAACAATAACCAATCATTTTCAATGCCTCAAAGATAAGGGTAATTGTGAAAGTTGAAACCCCATAAAAAGGGGGTAGGGGCAACCCTTGCGGTTGCCCTTATTGCATTAAATAAAAGTACAGGTCAACCGCAAGGGTTGCCCATACCGTAATTCAAAAAAATATGTACATTGTCGTCCCCAAATATTGACGACAATGATCTTATTTCTCGATACCGAAACGACAGGATTACCCCTCAACTGGAGTGCCCCCATCAAACAAGTCGACAACTGGCCGCGCATGGTGCAATTGGCTTGTTTATTGTACGATGAAGACGGGACTTTGTTGGAAGAACGCAGTTACATCATTAAGCCGGAGGGGTATACGATCCCTGTTGCTTCGGTCAAAATTCACCGCATCAGTACGGAAAGGGCTTTGGCCGAAGGGCATGCTTTAAACACGGTGCTGGACGAATTCAAATCACTCTTGGATCGGACTTCCTTGCTGGTGGCGCACAATGTCAATTTTGACCACGCCATCGTTGGGGCGGAATATTACCGTTTGATCCAACAAGATCCTTTGTTGCCCCTGCGCAAATTTTGCACCATGACCAGCCCGGAAGTCATCATGCATTGCGCTTTGCCTGCCAATAGCCCGAGGGGAGGCTACAAATGGCCCAAGTTGGAAGAACTGTACTACAAACTCTTCAAACAAGAACTCAAAGGTGCCCACGACGCCCTGGTAGACATTCAAGCTACTGCACGCTGTTATTGGGAACTACGCAGGCTGGGCGTCATTTAGACGCTGGCGCTGGCTGGTACAAGTCTCCAGACTTGTACCAATATCAGCACGTCTCTGACGTGTATTTACTCAATGTTTTCGCGTTGCGCATGCGTCAGAGACGCGAAAATGTGGGTACAAGTCTGGAGACTTGTACCAGCTAAACCAGGTGTCATTTAGTCCAAAAAAGAAGCATCCAACACATGTTCATATCCATCAACGAAGCCCAAGAACTCGCCTTCCACTATTTTCAACTGCAAGGCCAGATCAAACAACTCAGTGGAGAAATTGACCTGAACTACCTGATCGAAAGCAACGCAGGAGAAAAATTCTGCTTCAAAATCGCCCACGCCCAAAGCAATGTGCCCGAATTGGAGTTCCAAAATGCCATGATGCAGCACTTGCAGGCCGCCGGGCTGGGGCTGGAAATTCCGGTGCCCTTGAAAAGTGTTGGAGGAGAAACGATAGTCCATCATCACTTTCCAGGCGGAGAACTGCGCTACCTCCGTGCCTTGACCTGGGTGGAAGGCCGCTGTTTTGCGGAAGCCAATCCACACACGCCTGCACTACTGGAAAAAGTCGGGGCTTTGTGTGGCAAACTCAGTGCAGCACTCGCCGATTTTGATCACCCTGCTGCCCATCGTTGGATCAAATGGGATTCTTCGCAGGCGAGCTGGACAAAGGACCAGTTGGGTGCAATTCACGACCCCAATAAAAAAGCATTGGCCGAATGGGCACTGGATTTATTTGAACAAAAAGCCTTACCCCATTTGCCCCAGCTGCGCCAAAGTGTGTGTTACAACGACGCCAACGATTACAACCTCCTGCTGAGTTTTGACCCGCTCGATCCCGAAGTTCCCGGGGTGATCGACTTTGGCGACGCTGCTTATACCCATACCCTCAATGAATTGGCCATTGCCATCGCTTATGCCGCAATGGACAAACCCGACCCACTGGCAGTGATTCGCCAAATGACGCGAGGCTACCACCGCTTTTTCCCATTACAAGAACGAGAGGCTGAGGTCTTGTTCCCATTGATCATCGCCCGCTTATTGATCAGTGTGGTTTGTTCGTCGCAAAACTTGTTGGCCAACCCGGAAAACGAGTACTTGCAAATCAGCGACCGCCCGGCCTGGGATTTGTTGGCAAAACTGCGCCAAATTCCACCTGCGCTGTTTCATTATACAGTGCGGGAAGCCTATGGCTGGCCAGTACACCCAAAAATGGCACAATTTGAAGCTTGGGCCAGGCAAAACGCGGCTGAGTTTGCGCCACTGGTCAAGGCCGATTTACTCCATAAAACTGCCTTGTGGTTGGATTGTAGTGTAGGCAGCCCCGAGTTGGGCAATTACGCGGACATTGCCGATGCGGAGTTGTTGCACCAGCAGATTATCGCCACCATGCGGGCCGCCAATGCCGAGGTCGCCATAGGCCGTTACAACGAGGCCCGCCCTTTTTACACCACCGATGCCTATGAAGTGCAAGGCAATGAAGGTCCGGAATGGCGCAGCGTGCACATCGGATTGGATGTATTCATGGCTGAGGGCACTCCGGTTTTCGCCCCTTTGGCTGGGGTAGTACACAGTTTTCAGGACAATGCTGCCGACCGCGATTATGGGCCGGCCATCATTTTGGAACATCGGGTGAGCCCGGACTTGCATTTTTACACGCTTTATGGGCATTTGAGCCGAACATCTCTGGAGGGTTTGTATGTGGGCAAACCCATCGCCAAAGGTGAACAACTTTGCTGGATGGGCCCCATGCCGGAAAACGGTAATTGGTCGCCCCACCTGCATTTTCAGGTGATGTTGGACATGCTGGATAGGCAGGGGGATTTTCCAGGGGTAGCCTTTCCAAGCCAAAGAGCGGTTTGGACAGGCATTTGCCCTGATCCTTGGTATTTGGTCGCAGGTAAGCCCTCGCCAGTTGCGGTAGAAACTACCGTAGGTGAAATGTTGGGTCAACGCAAAAAACTACTTTCGCCCAATCTGAGCATTTCCTACACCGAACCCCTCTACATGCAGCGCGGAGTTGGGGCTTATTTGTACGATCACAGCGGGCGGCGGTATTTAGATACGGTCAACAATGTGGCGCACGTCGGGCACGAGCACCCACGGGTAGTGCGTGCCGGGCAACGCCAAATGGCCGTGCTCAATACCAATACCCGCTACCTGCATCCCCTGATTACCCAATTTGCCGAAGCCCTTTTGGCTACCGCACCTGCGCCGCTGGAAGTGGCCTTTTTTGTCAACAGTGGCAGTGAAGCGAATGAACTGGCCTTACGTTTGGCCAAAACCTACACCAACCAAAAAGACACCATCGCCCTGCAAGTGGGTTACCACGGCAACACCAATGCCTGCGTGGAGGTGAGTTCCTACAAATTTGATGGGCCGGGTGGAAAGGGTGCCTCGCCTGAGGTACACATTGTGCCCTTGCCGGATACTTATCGGGGTTTGTACCGGGGCAATACGCCGGTAAGTGCTGGGCAATACGCAGCGCATGTTGAGCAAGTCATTCAAGAATTGCAAAATCGTGGCCGCAAACCCGCCGCTTTTTTGGCTGAAACCATCGTGAGTTGTGGTGGGCAAATCCCCCTCCCGCCTGGCTACCTCGCGCAGGTATACGCGCAGGTACGTGCTGCGGGGGCCCTCTGCATCGCGGATGAGGTACAAACTGGCTGTGGCCGACCCGGTGATTATTTTTGGGCTTTTGAAGCGCAGGGCGTAGTGCCGGATATTGTGACCATTGGCAAACCGATCGGCAATGGCCACCCCTTGGGAGCAGTCTTGTGTACCCGTGCAATAGCGGATGCTTTTGCCAATGGCATGGAGTATTTCAATACGTTTGGGGGCAATCCGGTCTCTTGTGCCATCGGGCTGGAAGTACTCAAAGTGATCAAGGAGGAAGGTTTGCAGAAAAATGCGCTCCAAACGGGAACATACTTGAAACAGGGGCTGGCCGAGTTGAGCTCGCGCTTCCCGCTGATAGGGGATGTGCGGGGCAGTGGTCTTTTTCTGGGCATTGAGCTGGTCAGCGATCCAGTGGCTAAAATGCCTGCTGCCGCTGCTACGAGCTACATTGCCAACCGCATGCGCACCCTGGGCATCTTGATGAGCACCGATGGGCCGGATCACAATGTGTTGAAAATTAAGCCGCCAATGGTGTTTGGGAAAAAGCAGGCGGATTTTTTGCTGGGGATGTTGGAGCGGGTGATGGGGGAGGATGGAATTTGGGGTTGAGGACAAAAACTCTTGGTCGAATCCTTGCAGAATTAAAATAATACAGTACTTTTAGAAAGCGGATTGGTGGGCTCCAGTTTGGGGCTGCCAGCGAGCAGCGTTCTTTGACATTTGGGGTAGTTTTTGACAAATATGCAAATTTTTTGTCGCAAATTTAATTTATGTTGAAAATTCGTAACTTGTTAAATTCGTAATGTGTTTTGCTAAAAAATTAATTGCTAATTTTTTACGCATAAGCCTTTAGACCAAATCCAAAAAACCTGGGAAATCGCGTTTTTTGCCCTTTTGGTTTTTTTACTACTTCAACGATGTTGCTGATTTTCTGCGCTTTATAAAATTGACGTTGTTTTTTGCACACGATGGGCACCTTTAAAACGTCAATTTTTTTCAGCATGTTATGTTTAAAGAAAAAGTTAGATACATGTATTCTGACAATTCTCGGGCCTTTTTTTTGTCGCAATGCGTTCATTTTTAATTTTTTAGAAAAGCTAAGGGTAGGAGCGCATTCCATTACAGACGGGGACTGCGACAAGTACGCATGTTTTTAGATTTAACGTGATGGTAGGAGCGCATTCCATTACAGACGGGGACTGCGACAATTCCAAAGCGGGTGAACTTCAGGCCCGAAAGTAGGAGCGCATTCCATTACAGACGGGGACTGCGACTTGTACACTCTTTTCTTTAGTAACTTCAGTTTCGTAGGAGCGCATTCCATTACAGACGGGGACTGCGACCCGGACAAATCGTAACTGAGCCACCACCACGCTCAGTAGGAGCGCATTCCATTACAGACGGGGACTGCGACTCTTGTACAGTTTTCATTCTCAATATTTTTATGTGTAGGAGCGCATTCCATTACAGACGGGGACTGCGACATTTCTTTCCAAAAATCCATGATATTAGGATTTGTAGGAGCGCATTCCATTACAGACGGGGACTGCGACATGTAAATAGGTGAGAAAGAGGTTGAGAGAGTGTGTAGGAGCGCATTCCATTACAGACGGGGACTGCGACATT
>JAIYAV010000013.1 GCA_027488855.1 Saprospiraceae bacterium | reverse complement strand
GTGGGGCAAAAATAAGTGATCATTTTTCCTGAGCCAGAGGATTAGATAAGACACTTGAAATGAAACGTTTACTTATCTAATCCTCTGGCAAAATGATCACTTATTTTTTTATCGCCCCTTAGAAACCACAGGCACCTAAGATTCACCTTAGACCAGGCTGAACCTACACCTTCGTCGGATCAGGATGCACCCAAGGCTTCCGATACGGCCGTTGCAACAATGCCGTCGCTTCTTTATCCCCCACCACAATCCGCTTCTTGGGATCGTAAGTCAGTTTTCGCCCGGTTTCCATCGCAATATTAGCCAGGATACAACTCGCAGTAGAAATATGCCCTTCTTCAATGTCGGCTACAGGGCGGCTTTTTTTGTCGATGGCTTCCAGGAAATTGAGCATGTGCAGCCGGGTAGCCGGTGCAGCATTCAATTCGATGCGCTCTTCGGTCAGGTCTTCCGGGTATTTTTCCTTTTCGTATACCACATCTTTGCGGATTTTTTCTTTGCCATCACCTACCGGGATGAAGTCATAGCGCATGGTGCTGGCGATCAGCGTGCCTTTTTCCCCATAAAGCGTGAATGACCAGGGGTAGTCGGGATTGGGTGGCGTGCCCCAGGTACGGTGCTGCCAAACGCAGTCGAGTTCATCAAATTTGAAAATGGCGGTTTGGGTATCGGCGATGTTGGATTTGCCTTCTTTTTGTACCAGAATTCCGCCGCTGGACTCGATGGAGTTTGGCCAGCCCAGTTTGAGCATCCAGCGCACGGTGTCCAGCATGTGTACACACATATCGCCCATGATGCCGTTGCCGTATTCCTTGAAGGTGCGCCACCAGCGGATGTGGGGCAGTCCATCGTAGGGGCGCATGGGCGCGGGGCCAGTCCACATTTCGTAGTCCAGGAAGTCGGGCACGGGTTCTACGGGAGGGTTCCCATTGTTGCGCATGTGGAAGTAGCAGCACATTTCGACGTGCGATACCTTGCCGAGCAGACCAGCGTCGACGATGTTGGTTTTGGCGTCGATCAGGTGGGGGGTACTTTTGCGTTGGGTACCCACTTGCACTACCTTGTTGTATTTCCGCGCTGCCGCCAGCATGGCTTCACCTTCGATGACGTCTACACTGATCGGTTTTTGTACGTATACATTCACCCCAGCTTTTACCGCCTCGATGGTTTGGAGGGCATGCCAATGGTCGGGGGTGCCGATGAGCACGATGTCGAGCTGGTTTTCAGCCAGCAGCTTCCGATAATCGTTGTACAATTTGGGGACTTTACCCGATTTTTGGCGTTGGCTCACCAGTTTCCCGGCAGCAGTCAGCATATTTTTATCCACGTCACAAAGGGCGATTACCTCTACGGGTACGACCTGTATCAGGCGGAATAAATCACTTTTTCCGTACCAACCCGCGCCAATCAAGGCGACCCGTAGCGGGGCGAGGGGATTGATCAGGTCGATGCCGTACAAGCCCAGCGTGTTGAGCGCTAAGGCAGCCGTAGCACCTTTTAAAAAACGGCGGCGATTGATGTTGAAACTTTCCATGTAGGTGTAGGATTGAGGGTTGAAACCAGAAATGTCTTGCGATCAATTGTGAGAGGTAAAGTAGGGATAAATTTGGCGATTGTGAAGCTGGAACAAGAAAAAATTGCAGGGTTTAGTTGGGATTTTGACCCCGATTGAACATCATTTGAATGCGCAGCTCGGCCTCAGCCTTCGTAATGCCATTGTAATAGTCCTGAACAAAAGGGTGTTCAAAATCGGAACGAGGCACAATTTCTGGGCGATGGCCATCTGGACGGGTATTCACAAGACAAGGAATATAATCCTTAAAAGTATAATTCGGTAGTTTGTTGCTCAACCAGCCAAAGTATTGGACTTGGTGGTTTGGGTTGTCAAAATTGTCGTTGTAATCGTGGAAACTTTTTTCGCTCAGGCTTACCCAGATGCCGTATTCCAAATCTGAACAGTGGCCATTGACCTTTTGAGACATCACAACTCGAATAAAGCGATCCGTTTGATCGGGGTATTCAATGACGCAAAAATCGCTGTTTAAAAAGGCCATGCTTTCTTTTTCTTCAGCGGAAAGCTGGACGTAGCTGTCGGGGGCTCGGAAGGCGAGGGCTGGCCAGGAGTCGTGGGTTTCGCCGCAGGTGGGGCAGATGTAGGTCATGGTGTAGGTGGAGTTGGGGTATTGTCGGCGGTGTCCTCAGAAGAAAGCCCTTCTTGATCAAGAAGCAAGGCCTCTCTAACCGTGTCAATAAACTCGGATTCTACATGCAGAATATCAATAATAACGTTATACTCAAAGCCTTTGAGCAGCATTTCCTTGGTGGTTTGTATAAGCATTTCCTCTCGCCCTTCTGCGCGTCCTTCTTCAATTCCCTTCGCAACCCCTTTTTCAACAATCATATCGTAAGTACTCATGGCATTTTTGTTTATGGTTATCGGCAAAGCTTTGATGAATGTTTGCACTTTTTCTTCTGCAATATCAGCATTCCTGAAAAAATATGCAAGGATGGAAATTTGAAAATCAGAATACTGATCGTCCTCCAGATGCACGAAGATCAGATCAGGATTATTGAGCACAAAATCTGGCTCCCAAATGTGCTTCATCATCAATAGCGTGTTGATCAGCAGCCCTTTGTTTAGTTCTAAAATCTGTTCATCACTTAAGGTTTGTAGGTCAGTCAAAAAGTAATCAAAATTGGGGCAGAAGGGGCGAAAACTGACTGGCAGCTTTTTATCAAAGTAAGCATAGTGAGGTTTGGAGGCTTGGTTTTTAGGCATTGTGGAAAATTTCCACTAAGATAAAATAATTGTGTTTTGTTTTTTATTTTAAAACTAATAAAAATTAAAATATTAGGTGAATGTAAACCTATTTTAGGACAAGCCTTTTACGTGTAAGGTGATTTTAGGACGAGACAGAATTCCCAAAATTCTCCTTCATTCCCCGTGATAACCTATGGCATCTCCAGACATTAACTACCATAACAAATTAAACTCTACTGAATCCCCATGCACTTGTAAACAATGACCAGAAAAAAAGTACTTTGAACCATCACAATTAAAAACTTATTCCTACTTTCAGTCACAATAAATTATCAAATACCACAATTATGACCCACGAGAAATGCAAACTAAGCGAAGATGAATTGATCATCAGGCTAAAAGCACGCTCAGAAGAAGCCTTTCAATGCCTTTACATTCAATGCTTTCATGTATGTAAAAATTTCATCCTAATGAATGGCGGAACGGAAGACGAAGCAAAAGATTTTTTCCAGGAGGCCATTATGGTTTTATTGGATGAAACAAGGTTTAACAACTTTTTAGCCAACAAAAAAGCCAAAGTTTCCACGTTTTTGGTCACCATTTTTAGGTACAAGTGGTTCAATCACAGGCGTGCAGAAAAAAAAATTAGGATATTGGATGTTGAGGATACCCTAAAAGACCATGCCTCAGACGAACTGGTTCCTATACTAGAAGAACCCATTATCGACCAAGAAAAAATTTATAAAGAATGTATGAAGACCATTGGTGAAATCTGCCAAAAAGTAATTTTAATGACTTACATCGAGCGCAAAAGCGACCAGGAAATTGCTAAGGTTTTTGGCTGGGAACTGGGCTATGTGAGAGTACGTAGGTTCAGATGTATGCAGGACCTTAGAATTTGTGCCAATAACCCATCGCTATAAATGTATAATAAAATGGACCATCAATTAACCCAAGAAGAATATTTGCTCATTGAGGCTTACCTTTTAGGCAATTTAGATGCTGAAGCCTTGGCTTCCTTTGAAATACGGCTGCAAAACGAAGCTTGGTTGCAATCGGAAGTCGACGCTTTTCAAGAACTTTATGCGGGAGTCAAGCAATTTCATACCCAACAAGTGTTGACCAGTCTTTCCGCCAAATTAGAAGCAGAAGGTTTCTTTTTAGACGAGCAAAGCATTGAACAATACCATTTGGGAGCACTTTCTCCTGAGCTTATTCCCATCTTCGAAAAAAGGCGAGCGGAAGACCCGACTTTTGCCCGGCAGATTGAGGAGTTTGAAGCCATGATCAGAGGGCTGCAAGGATTTAAGGAGGAAAGCGACATCAAGTCAATTTTGGTCAACGTCGAAGCAAAACTTGAAAAAGATGATTTTTTTGAACCAGATGATAGCAGTACTACGGCTACGGAGCTGACCCCACAAGTTGGGGAGCCACGTATAAAAACGCTGAAATGGGTATACCGTCTCGCCATTGCCGCCAGCATTACCCTGGTCATGGGCTTTGGGCTTTGGTCGCTTCTTCGCAAACCATTCCTGGATATTGGAGTCTATGCCCAAAACGTAAGCCTGCCGGAAGGAGAGTTACTGGATGGTGTTCAAAAATCCCTTTTAGAGATGGGTGGGCCAGGTGAAGAAGACATGGTCTATCAGGCCGTCGCGCTTGACGATGCACTGGAATACTACAAGAAAGGTTCGTTCGACACCGCTTACCAGCACTTGAAAAGTTATATAGCTGAGTTTCCCAAGGACAATACTGGCCAATTTTACCTCGGCGTCACCAGCTTGCACAAAGGTGATTATCAAAGGGCTGAAAAAGCATTTCAACTACTGATGCAGCGCCCCAAGTCGAAGTTTTTTGAGAGCACCCAATGGTTTTTAGCCGTCACCGAGCTCAAGACGAATCCTGAGCAAGGCAAACAACGCATTAAAGCCATTGCCGATGAAAAAACATCCCCTTACTGGGAAGAGGCTCAAAAAATAGTCAGGCGGTATCGTTTAAAATAGTAGCCTCACTCCACTACCTTAAACGCCGTCCGCCGATTCAACTGGTGCTCATCCTCGCTACAGGTTGCGCAAGCACAAGTCGCTTCAGGCACCCCTTCGCCATATCCGCGCGCTTCCAGCCGTTGGGCCTCAATACCTTTGCTAATGAGGTAATCGACGGCCGATTGGGCCCGTTTTTGCGACAAGGTTTCGTTGTAAGGAACAGAGCCCCGACAGTCCGTATGTGAAGACAATTGAATCTTCACTTTGGGATTCAATTTTAAGGTTTCAGTCAGTTTATCCAAGGTCGGTTGGGCATCGGCACGGATGTCCCATTTGTCCAGGTCATAATAGATGTTTTCCAGCCGGATTTCTTTGTCCAGGTAGATTTTGTCCAGAATGATCTCGATTTCAAATATTTGCTCGGGATTTGCGGGGTCTTTGGCGATGCCTTTGGTTGAGAATTTTGCTAAGTTGTTGAGGTAGCCCTGGTGTGAGGCCAGGAAGTTGTAATCCAGGTTTTCGGAGAGCTCGATGCGGAAATGGCCTTCCGCATCTACGGTCACGGTTTCCGTTTTATTGCCAATTTTGATGTCTACTTTCGATTCAGGCAGGGGCTTACGGCCAAGTACTTTGCTGTTGGGGTTGTTGGCATCCTGGAAGATTTTTTCCAGTACAAAACCATCCAAAATCAGCCTTGCTTTGGGCTCTTCTTTGGGACGTTCAGCCACTGGTGGGGGAGGAGGGGGAGGCACATAGCGCCGCTCAAAAGTGTAGATGTCGTCGTTGCCTTGCCCATCGTTGCGATTTGAGGTCAAATAACCGATGCTGGTGACGCCCGAGTCGCGTTTGGACTGATAGTCTACCAAAAAGCCAAAATCATCGCCCATGGAGTTGATGGGGGGCTTGAGGTTGAATACGGGCGCCCAATCCCCATTTTTGAGGCGATAGGTTTTAAAAATATCCAGTCCACCCATACCCGGATGGGTGTCTGAAGAGAAGTACAAAGTATCGTGATCCATGCTGGGGAACATCTCATTGCCCAGCGTATTCACCGAGCGGGGCAGGAGTTTGGGCTCGGTCCATTCGCTGCCGACCCGCTCACTGATCCAAATGTCGTGCCCGCCCCAACCATCGGGGTGATTGGCGGAAAAATAGAGCTGTTTGCCATTGGGTGACAAACAGGGTTGCCCATAGTTCACCCCAGCCGTTTGGAAACTCAAGGGCTCGGGGGCAATCCAGGAAGTCCCATCAAACACACTGTACATGATTTTGCAAAACTGGTCTTCCTTTTTGGTGCCCGTGCAGCGGGTGAAAAACACCTCTGTAAAACTAGCATTAAAGGTGGCGGTACCCTCGTTGGCTAGGGTATTCAATGCTGCGCTGAAATTATTGGCATCACCCGTTTGAGTATTGATGGCAAAGAGGTCACTGAAATCATTGCCCGTCCAGGCGTAGATTTTTTTATCACCAGTCGCGGTAGTGCGATCAGAGCTGATGACCAATTGGTCTTTGAAAAAAACCGGCGCGTAATCGGCGAACTTGGTATTGAAGGTTGCGGCTTCAACGCTGTATTCTGGGGTTTTGATTTTTTTCCAGCCCTCCGCCACGTCACAAGCGGCAATTTCCTTGCGGTATTCATAGGGGCTGCCTATTTCAATGCCCAGGTTTTTGTACGCTTCTTTGGCGTCGGCATAGCGGCCAGCCATTTTCAGGGCTTGGGCCATTTCTCTCAATGCATCGGTACCCGCTTGGTTGTCGTATGCTTTTTGAAACCAATCAATAGCCTTTTCATGCTCATGGATTGCCTTGAGCGACAGGCCCATCATGTAGGCAATTTTCCCTTTTTCAAGCCGGGTTTTGGCTTTGTTGAACTCTTTTTGCAAAAGCCCGGTGGCTACTTTGTACTGCTTGGCTTCATACGCGGTTTTGCCGTCGCGCACCTGATTGGCAACACTACATGCGCTCAGCAAAAACAAAAGGGATAGACAGATAGAAAAAATAGCCTTCATGACGTCGATTTATGTCGGGAATATAAGCAAAAACGCAGAAATAGGTGGAAGAGTTTATTGGTCGGTGGCGTTACAATTGCTTAAAGAGGAAAAAACGCTTGACTAAAACTTTTTTTTGTGCTAATTTTATTTTTGATCAAAAAAATAAAAAGATGGATGCAAAGTCAAAAAAAGCAATTATAATGTATGGCTTGATGAATTAGAAAAACTTGATTAGTTGTTGATATTGAACATTTTGCAAAGGCCTGCCAACCCCCGACCCCTAAAGGGGAGTACATTTTAGGTAGGTCTAAAATCTTGCTTTTTTGTAGGAAGTATACATTTTCGACAACTTGGAATATATTCGTTCACGAAACCATACTGAAATGGCCCACCAAAATGACCAACTTGAAATGTACTATGGTGCATTGACTAGAAATTTTGAATATGCAAAGCAAAATAGGGTGAATTCAACACCAGCGGAGAGTGCTCTGTGGGAAGAATTGAGAAACAAAAAATTAAAAGGTTATAAATTCAGGAGACAGCATCCTGTTGGAATATTTATTCTTGACTTTTATTGTCATGCGGCTAAACTAGCCATTGAGATTGATGGCGAATATCACTTAGAGCAAGAACAGCAACTATATGATCGAGCAAGAACCGAACTATTGAACCAAGCTGGGATCAAAGAACTACGGTTCACGAATCAAGATATTTTAACAAACTTACCATCAGTGTTGGATGCGATCATCCAAATTTTAGAAAAATAACTGTCGTTACTTGAGAAACCGATTGGGATTTGTGCTTACCACAAATGTACTCCCCTTTAGGGGTCGGGGGTTGCTAGGCTTTTGCAAAATGTTCAATATCAACAACTAATCAAAAAAATCGAAGGCATAGCAACAAAAAAACCGGCAGCCAAGCCTAAACTCAACTACCGGTTCGGTATATTCAAGAGAATAAATTACACTTTAGCTACAGCTTTGCTGCTGCCTTTTCCTTTACCTTCTTCAGTAGTGCTTTGTGAAGCAAACTTCGCATCCAGGTAGTCGCCTTTGGT
>JAIYAV010000151.1 GCA_027488855.1 Saprospiraceae bacterium | reverse complement strand
TTCGGTATATTCAAGAGAATAAATTACACTTTAGCTACAGCTTTGCTGCTGCCTTTTCCTTTACCTTCTTCAGTAGTGCTTTGTGAAGCAAACTTCGCATCCAGGTAGTCGCCTTTGGTCAAGTCGGCTACGATTGGAGAAGCGATAAAGATCGAAGAGTAGGTACCAAAAAGTACCCCCAACATCATGGCGAATGCAAAACCCTTGATGCTGTTGCCCCCGAAGAAGAACAGGATCACTACCGTGATGAATACCGTCAATGAAGTGATGATGGTACGGCTCAGGGTACTGTTGATCGCAGCGTTGATCAGCTCATGTTTCTTCATGGTTGGGAACTTGTGGATGTATTCCCGAATCCGGTCAAATACAATTACCGTATCGTTGATGGAGTAACCCAACAAGGTCAGGATCGCCGCGATGAAAGCCTGGTCGATTTCCATGTTGAAGGGCAGAATGCCATGGAACAAGGCAAATGCACCCAAGGCAATCGTAGCATCGTGGATCAAGGCGATGATACCGCCCCAGCCGTACTTCGCCTTGCTGAAACGCAAGAAGATGTACAAGAAGATGCCAATCAAACCAAACAAAGCGGCTTTCCAGGAACTGCGCTGGATGTCGTCGGCAATGGTCGGTCCTACTTTGCTGGCACTGGTGACGTGGGTACCCGAACCATCCAATGCTTTGAAGTTTTCCACTTCCATATTGCCTCCGGCAATTTTACTTACTCCGGCAAACAATTTTTCAGTGACCTGATCCTGTGCATCTTCAGCCGGGCTATCGATCATGTAGCTGGTTACTACGTTCAGGGTATTTTCGGAGTCTACCGCTTTTACCACTGGCGTGCTACCAAACTCAGTTGTCAGCGATTGACGCAGCGCTTCTGCATCAACGGCTTTTTCAAATTGTACGTTGAAGGAATAACCACCTTTAAAGTCTACGCCCAGGTCAAAACCACGCACCAGAATCGCAATGATGCTGATGATGACAAATGCACCTGAGATGGCGTAAGAAATCTTGCGGATTCCCATCCAGTCTACATTCTTGTTAAGTAGGGTATTAGCAGACCAAGGATAGCTAAAGCTCATGCTTTTGCCTCTTGTGTCCGTCCAGTACTCAACCATCATGCGGCTCACCAGGATACCCGTGAAGAGGGTGGTGATGATACCCAACATCAGTACGATGGCGAAACCTTTGATGGGACCCAAACCAAATACTGCCAGGGCAATACCTACGATGAAGGTCGTCAAGTTACCATCGATGATGGCGTTGGCGGCGTGTTTAAACCCTTCCCGGATTGCCTCTTTCAATGCCAGACCATTGCGCAACTCTTCCCGGATCCGTTCGTAAATGATTACGTTGGCGTCTACCGCCATACCGATGGTCAATACGATACCGGCGATACCAGGAAGCGTCAGAACGGTTCCCAATGAAGCCATCGCACCAAGCAGGAGGAAGATGTTGATGATCAGGGCCAAAATAGCTACCACACCACCACCCGCATAGTAAGCCACCATAAAGGCCAGAATTGCGAGGAAAGTAATCACCAAGGAGCCGAAACCCTTGTTGATGTTTGCGGCACCCAAAGATGGTCCGATAACGGATTCCTGAATGATGCGGGTTTCCGCAGGCAGTTTACCTACTTCCAGCAGGTTGGACAAGTCTTTGGCTTCCTCCAGGGTAAAGGTTCCCGAAATTTGAGAGCTACCACCTGTAATCGGCTCATTTACACCAGGGCAGGAGATGACCTCGCCGTCCAGGGTAATGGCAATTTCGCGGTTGCTGGCTTGCGCTGCCTTGGTGGTCATGGCGGCCCAAGTTTTGGCACCCTCACCGTCCATACGCAGGGAAACCACCATTTTACCAGTATTCTGGTCAGAATCTGCGTAAGCTTGTACCACGTTGTCACCACTCAAAGGAGCTTCCTGACGGTTGCCCTCTTTTTTGATGGCGTACAACTCGTATACGTTGGTTGGTTTCTTTGTAGTAGGATCGGTAATCGGATCTTTCGACCAGGCAAAAGTCAAGTCCCGAGGGAACTGTGCCAGTGCTTCTGGGCGCTTCAACAAACTATCGATGACTACCTTTTTGTTCTTCTCAGCATAACCCATCAAGGCTGGTGCCTGACCCTGGGTGTTGATTTGCAAGAGTTCCAACAGTGGGTTATCGGCAGGTCTTTGAACGATGCTGTCAAACTTCCGTTTGCTATTTGCAACTGGATTACCCAAGGAGTCAGTAGCTGGTGTCAAGGTAGACCAAATCGTATCTGGCCGGGTTTTACCCGTTCCCAGTGTTTTAGCCAATGCCTCGTTTGCGCCAATAAATCCTTCGATGATTTGTTTGCTGGTCGAAGCATTTGGGTTTATCGGGTCGTTCAGGCGGTAGATGTTCCAAAACTCCAAACGAGCAGCACCTTGCAAAAAGGCTCTTGCACGCTGAGGGTTGTCGATACCTGGCAATTCTACCAGGATCAAGGCCCGGGCGTTGTCTAGCGATACGTTTGGTCCAGTTACGCCCAATTTGTCGATCCGTTCTTTCAACAAACGGAAAGTCAATTCGGCGGTTTGATCCGCTTTTTGCTTCAGCACGCTGATGACCTTTTGGTTGGGGTCACCAGATTTGATCTCCTCTTTCAAGGCATCGGTGCGGGAAAACAAGTTTGCCAACGGCTTGTCGCCGCTGATTTCAGCGTACGCTCTAGCGAAGAGCGTTACGTAATTGTCTTGCGTTTGGCGTTGATCCTGAGTCGCTTTTTTCAAAGCACTCTTGAATTCTGAGTTCTCCGGGTTAGAGGCAAGTGAACGGATGAAATCTTCCAAGTCAACTTGTAAGACCACACTCATACCCCCTTTCAGGTCCAAACCCATCGCCAATTGTTGACCCTTCAAATCCTGATAGGTGTACTTTTTCAGTCCTTTGAGATCAAAGACTACTTCTGTAGACATGGAATCCAAATACGCAGCGCGTGCAGCTTTGTACGCGGCGTTTTTGCCTTTCACTGCTTTCGCCTTGGCTTTGAGGGCGTAGGCTTCAGCGTTGTTCTCTACAGTCGTCGTAGGAATCGTCAGCAGAAACTGAAATAGTGTGACAATCGTCATCAGTATCAGGAAAAACCTTACCAGTCCTTTTCCTTGCATAACTTCTTGTTTACTTTGCTAGTATAAGATTTTTCTAAAAAAAACTGGGCAAATATAAGCTGTTTTACAAAAAATCGGTACCCCAAAGGCAGAAAACGCAAATAAAATTTCAAGATTTAACCAAAAACCGGGCGTTGTCTGACGCAAAAAATTACTTCCCGATTTTTTTTGAGGCTTTTGAATAGGAAGCTCACTTGAAATGAAGCGTTCAGCTTCCTATTCAAAACCCAAATCGGGAAGTTAATTTTTCTGCGTTACATTGCCGTTTCGTTTTTTATATTTGGAGCTTGAAATTTTCTACCACCAATCAAAAGATAACACCATGGGACTCTTTTCCTTCTTAAAAAATGCTGGCGCTAAATTGTTCAAGCGCAAAAAAGAAGAAGTAACCAAGCCGGAAGAAGCTGAAAAAGTACACGAAACCAATGTTGAAGCACTCCGAAGTGCAGTTGCTGACTTGGGCATTGAGGTGAAAGACTTCTTTGTAGACCTGCAAGAGGATACCGTGATTGTATTCGGAGAGGTCAATTCTCAAGCAGACAAAGAAAAAATTATTCTGACCTTGGGCAACGTGGATGGAGTTGCTCAAGTAGACGACCGCATGACGGTGATCGAACCAGAACCGGAAGCCACCTTTTATGAGGTCAAAAAAGGGGATTCCCTGTCCAAAATTGCCAAGGCCCATTACGGTGATGCATTGAAATATCCAGTGATCTTTGAAGCAAATAAACCGATGTTGAAAGATCCAAACCTGATCTATCCAGGGCAAGTATTGCGGATTCCCCAACTTTAAATAACAAAAAAGGCAAGTTCAGCAAGCTCAATCTATTTTGTTTGCTATCTTTCCCCCTATCCAAAGGCATATTTTGCCCTACTACTTTGTCAATTGACCATTGATTCACTTTTATACCACCAATTCACATGAGTAAATTATTTACGAAAAAACCACTTTCACAGCTCTTGAATGAGGCGGGTGCCGACGGACACGGTACGCTCAAACGCACCCTGACCGCCTGGAGCCTGGTTGCACTAGGCATTGGTGCCATTATTGGTGCTGGCCTTTTTGTACGTACTGCCGCTGCTGCTGGTGGGCATGCGGGCAATGCTGTAACAATCTCCTTTATGCTGGCTGCTTTAGGCTGTGCTTTTGCGGGATTGTGTTATGCTGAATTTGCTGCAATGATTCCGATTGCAGGTAGCGCATATACTTACGCTTATGCCACTTTGGGCGAAATCATGGCCTGGATCATTGGCTGGGCGCTGGTACTGGAGTACGCGCTGGGCGCAGCCACGGTTTCAATTGCCTGGAGTGAATACCTGAATAAGCTCTTGGGGGGAGCCATACCCTATGAATGGTGCCATTCGCCGTTCGAGGTTTCTCCGGACGGCGTAGCAGGTATGATGAACCTGCCCGCCTTATTGATTTTGGGCCTGTTGACGGCTTTGTTGATCAAGGGCACCCAGGAGTCAGCTTTTGTCAATGCGATCATCGTATTTGTCAAAGTGGCGATTGTCTTGATTTTTATCGCCATTGGCTGGAGTTATGTCAACCCTGCTAACCACACACCTTACTTCATTCCTGAAGGAACTCCTGGTCACGATAGCTTTTTTGATTGGGGTTGGGGCGGTGTTTTGCGTGGTGCGGGGATCGTATTTTTTGCCTTCATTGGTTTTGATGCAGTATCTACCGCAGCTCAGGAAGCTAAAAATCCTAGCCGGGACATGCCAATTGGTATCCTCGGCTCGTTGGTAGTCTGTACCATTTTGTATGTGTTGTTCGCCCACGTACTGACGGGAGTTGCTCCTCATGCTGATTTTATCGACCCTGTTAAGGGCAAAGAAGCGTCGGTGGCTTATGCCATTTCAACCTACATGACCGGATACGGTTGGCTGGCTACAGCGGTAACTGTGGCGATTTTGGCTGGCTTTTCTTCCGTAATTCTGGTGATGTTGATGGGCCAATCCCGGGTATTTTATTCCATGTCGAAAGACGGATTGCTGCCCAAAGTATTTGCGGATTTGCACCCCAAATTCAGCACTCCTTACAAGTCGAACATAATCTTGTTGGTCTTCGTAGGTTTGTTTGCCGGATTTGTGCCAGGTAGTGTCGCAGGCGATTTGACCAGTATTGGTACCTTGTTGGCCTTTGTCATCGTGTGTATCGGCATCATGGTGATGCGCAAATCAGATCCTGATGTTCCACGTCCTTTCAGAACTCCACTGGTGCCATTGGTGCCTATTTTGGGGATTGTGGTTTGTGGTGCGATGATCATTTCACTGGACATCAACACCCAAATGATTGCACTGGGCTGGATGCTGGTAGGATTGGTCATCTATTTTACCTACAGCCGCAAACACAGCAAATTGACGGCATAGTCATATTTTAAGATCAGTAGAAACGCAATGCATTGTAGTGTAAATACGCAGTGCATTGCGTTTCTATTAAATTCCCTAACAAAATGGATCCATCTAACAATCCTGATAATATGAAGCGGGAGCTGGGGCTACTCGATGCTACTTTATTGGTAGCAGGGGGGATGATCGGCTCGGGTATTTTTATTGTGAGCGCCGATGTGACGCGCAATGTCGGCTCGGCTGGCTGGCTGCTGCTCATTTGGCTGATTACGGGGTTCATGACCCTGGCTGCGGCCTTGAGTTATGGTGAGTTGAGCGGGATGTACCCCAAAGCTGGCGGGCAATACGTTTATTTGCGCGA
Source organism: Saprospiraceae bacterium (assembly GCA_027488855.1). Taxonomy (GTDB): domain Bacteria; phylum Bacteroidota; class Bacteroidia; order Chitinophagales; family Saprospiraceae; genus Haliscomenobacter. The sequence continues at coordinate 36,849 of JAIYAV010000151.1, read as the reverse complement.
AGCCTACAATTCACTGGTTGCTTTTTTGTTTGGATGGAGCTTTTTTGCGGTGATTCAAACCGGAACCATTGCGGCAGTTGGCGTGGCCTTTTCCAAGTTTTTTGCCTACTTCGTCCCACAATTGGGGGATGATGTGATTTTGGCCAGGATCATGGGATTCAACATTTCCTCCGCGCAATTGGTCTCCATTGCCCTGATCATTTTGCTCACCTACATCAATACCCGGGGTGTAAAAAGTGGCAAGATCATTCAAACGACTTTTACCGCTGCAAAACTGATCAGCCTGATTGGCTTGATTCTTTTTGGCTTCATTTTGATGAAACCCGAAGTTTGGGCGGCCAACTGGAGCAACGCTTTTGACATCCAGCGTTTTGTTTCTCCGGGCGTTTTTGAAAGCTATCCCGGATTTTCGGTATTGGCGGGAGGGATTGCCGCAGCAATGGTTGGCACCTTGTTCAGCAGCGATTCCTGGAACAACGTCACCTTTGTGGCTGGCGAAATTACCAACCCCAAACGCAACATTGGCCTGGCGCTCTTTTTGGGTACGCTCATCGTAACCGTCATTTATGTACTCACCAATGTGATGTATACTGCCGTTTTGCCCATGAACGATATTGCTACGGCGGCCAAAGACCGCGTGGGTATTGCGGCGGCGCAGTCCATTTTTGGCGCAAGTGGCACGGCGATCCTGGCGTTATTGGTGATGGTATCCACTTTTGGTTGCAACAATGGCCTGATCCTCTCTGGTGCTCGGGTCTATTACAGCATGGCGCAAGATGGTTTGTTTTTCAAAAAAGCGGGTGAATTGAATAAAAACGCCGTCCCTGAATTTGGACTTTGGATTCAATGTGCCTTTGCTTCCATCTTGTGTTTGAGTGGCCGTTACGGCGATTTATTGGATATGATCTGCTTTGTAGTGGTCATTTTTTACGTGTTGACCATCCTGGGAATTTTCATTTTGCGGGTCAAACAACCTGATCTGGAAAGACCATACAAAGCCTTTGGGTATCCAGTTTTACCCATCATCTACATCTTGATGGGGATCAGTTTTTGTGTACTGCTGATCATTTACAAACCAGCCTACACCTGGCCTGGCTTGATCATCGTTGCTCTGGGGATTCCTATTTATTATTTGCTGCTGCGCAGAAAATAAGCGTTGTTGCACGTTAAACATGAATCATCCCGAAATTCCAAAGCGACACAATTTTCACAGAGAAAGCACAAAGAAGCACAAAGGACACAAAGTCAGGCGTAGACTACGCTTTGCTTTGTGTCCTTTGTGTTCTCTTTTTTCTCTTTGTGATAAAGAAATGTTGCTTTTGTAGTGTTTATGAAAATTTCGGAATGACTCATGTTTTATGGTGAAGATATTCATCAAGCGAAGCCATTGAGTAAAAAATACACCCCGATACCTGCAAAATAACTCAGCAAAGCAATCCAGCTAATTTTTTGCAAATACCACCCAAAGGTAATTTTTTCCAAACCCATCGCCGCAACTCCTGCCGCTGAACCAATGATCAGCATGCTGCCTCCCGTACCCGCACAATAAGCCAACATTTCCCAAAAACGACTGTCCGGGGGAATATCAGTTAGCGGATACATTCCGATTGCTGCGGCTACCAAAGGGACATTGTCAACGATGGCTGAAAGCATTCCTGTAATGATGACCACCACATCCATATTGCCTACACTGGTATCCAGCCAACGTGCCAAACCAGGTAGTGTCCCTTGTGTCTCAAGGGCCGATACGGCCAATAAAATGCCCAAAAAGAACAGAATAGAAGGCATGTCCATCCGCTCCAGTGCTTTCAATACCGAAAGAGATTTTTTGTGCTCAGGTGTTTTTCCTCGGTGGATGATTTCGGTAGTGAGCCAGAGAATCCCCAAACCCAGCATCATGCCCATATAAGGAGGAAGATGGGTGATCATTTTGTACACGGGCACCATGAGCAACATGGAAAGACCTAAAACCAGTACCAGTCTTTTTTCCCCAGTACGGATTTCATTTTCTTGATTGCCGAGATTCTTTTCTAGCTCCTTGTGCTCTCCTTTGAGTTTCCAACTGATCAAAAACAGTGGTACAATCAATGCTGCAATCGAAGGTAAAAATAACTTGACTACGATGTTGCCCGCCGATAGTTGCCCGCCAATCCACAGCATGGTAGTTGTCACATCTCCAATAGGTGTCCAAGCACCACCCGCATTGGCCGCAATGATGGTGGTCGCGATGTAGTACAAGCGATCTTTCGGATCTGCAATTAGTTTTTTGAGCAGCACTACAATGACAATGGTGGTGGTCAGGTTGTCGAGAATCGACGATAGGAAAAAAGTAAGGATGCCAATCACCCACAGCAAGCGCCGTTTGTCGCGGGTACGAATTTGTTGGGTGATCACTTCAAAACCCTGGTGGGCATCGATGAGCTCCACGATGGTCATGGCCCCAATCAGGAAGAAAAGAATTCCGGCAATGTCGGAAAGATGCTGCCCCAGGTGTTCAGTGAGGTGGTGGACTTCCACCCCCGAGAGGCTGTACAAGGTCCAGCACAGCACTCCAGTAATGATGGCGGTTGCGGCTTTGTCGATTTGTACATTGTGCTCCAGGGTGATCAACAAGTACCCGATAACAAAAACGAAAATGGTCAGTAATTCCATGATTAGGATTTTGGATAAAAAGAGTGCAATCCCTTAGATGTTGACCACATTTTGAGGTTTGCCCCGCAAGAAGGAGACTACATTGGTACCCGTAATGTTGAGCAAACGTTGGCGCGCTTCCCGACTGGCCCAGGCTTGGTGCGGGGTAATGATGCAATTGGGTAGGGCAAAGAGGGGATGATCGGGCCGGGGGGGCTCTCCATCCAATACGTCGAGTCCGGCACCAGCCAATTTGCCTTCTTGCAAGGCCTTCAACAAGTCTGCTTCATTGATCAGTTCTCCCCGACCAGTATTGATCAAAAAAGCCGAGGGTTTCATCCGCTCCAGCAATTTGGCATTGACGATTTGGTGGGTTTTGTCATTCAGTGGTACTGTTAAGCTTACGACATCACTGGAGGAAAAAAGGTCTTCGATGCGAACAAAAGTTACCCCCACCAGGGCATCGCGCTCAGGGTGGCGGTGGGTAGCGATTACCCGCATGCCCAGGGCCATCGCGATGGAGGCTACTTTTTGACCAATGCGGCCAAAACCCAAGATTCCCATGGTTTTGCCATTGAGTTCAATCAAGGGCTTTTTCCAGTAAGCAAAATCCGGCTGATTGCTCCAGTCGCCATTCAACACACTTTGGTGGTGCAGGGCCACATGGTTGGTCAGTTCGAGCAGCAAGGCAAATACGTGTTGGGCCACCGAAAAAGTACCATAACCCACGGCGTTGGACACACAAATGCCACGTTCGCGGGTGGCCTGTAGGTCGATGTTGTTGTACCCGGTAGCGCTTACACAAATGCATTGCAAATCAGGCAATTGTTCGATGTGTTCGCGGGTGATCGGCACCTTGTTGACTACCAGAATTTGGGCAGTTTTGGATCGGGGAACTACTTCGTTGCCATTGGAGCGGTCGTATACCGTTACACTCCCTAAATTTTGTAAGGTTTGCCAACTTAAATCCCCTGGATTGAGGGTGTGTCCATCCAATACTACAATGTTGGGTTGCTCGATCATCTTGTATTTCTGATTTAGGTCAAGTAAAAAAAGGGATTTTTACTGAAAAAGACGTAACTTAATGTTCAGATTTATTCATGGGGAAAGCTTTTATTAATTTTTCCCAAAAAACCGTCCCATGAAACAAGCCATAAATGATTGGAAATTTGTGGTATTGGCCTGCCTTACCCTGGGTTTGGCGCCCTTTACCCCTCAACCCCATATTGTCAGCAAGCTCATTTGGCTGCGCGATGGGGCCAAAGGTCAATACTGGCTCGATTGGCTCGATCTGACGATACATGCGTTACCTTGGTTGTTGCTGGTTCGCTGGGTGCTTTTGTTTTTTTTTCGTCACTTTCAAAAAGAAAAATCTAAATAGTGGGGCAAAAATAAGCGTTCATTTTTTTTGAGTCAAAGGATTAGATAAGTAACTTAAAATGAAACGTTTACTTGTCTAATCCTTTGTCAAAATGAATCACTTATTTTTTTATCGCCCCCCAGGTATGTAACTTTTCTTTTTGACGACGTTAAGTGCATGGTGTAAAAGCTCAAAATATAAACATCGATGTTTCTTAAAGTACTATTGCCAGCCAAGCGTGGAACACTGCGACTTCCATTTGCAATGCCATTGTTCTCAACCACACTGTTGTTTTTATTCAGTGTACAGGTCTTGTCCGCTCAATTTGCCATTACTGCCACAGAGGTAGAAACCTGGACGACGCCAGTGCCGGTGTCTTCTGATTACAACCTCAATTCCGCCTACGTTTTCCTCCTCAATCCGACGGCCCTCCAGGCTGTTTTTGAAGGGGAAGGCCTGAACAAAGGGGAGAAAAAAGACGTGGGACTCAAAAAAGGGGACTATCCGCAATACATGTACCTGGCAGTGAACATCAAAGACCCTGCCAACGAAGCGAACACGTTGACTATCCCGCTGATGATTCACGATGTACGCAACCCGGCGATTTCGCAACGTTTGGTGGAATACGGTGGCCGCTTTTTGGAAAACATTCCCGACGACAACCTGAAAAACGACATCGTAGCCAAAGTCAAATTTGAAGCCTTCAAAGGTAACAACTCCAATGAATTTTGGAAAAAAACCGCCGAGATATCCCTCAACCTGGGCCGTACCGCTACCAGCATCCTAAAAAATCCCATCTCGGGTACCTTTTCAGCGCTTTCGGATCAAATCATTCCGCAGGTGGACAAAGGCATCAAGTCGATGGGCAACCTGGAAGATCCGCAAAAGATCGTCAGCGAGTTTTACATCAAGCTGCTGAACAAGGAACTGAGTGGTTTGTACGAAGAAAAGGTCATTTCAGCCATTTTGTACCGCATTCACTGGGATGTAGAAAAGCCAGTGCGCTCCAAGTTTTTCAACGCTGCCAAACCTACCCGGGTCGACGACCTCAAAAGGATGGTCAACACCACCACTGCGCCATTCCTGCTGGTGGTGAGCACCAAGGCGGAATACAACACCGACCACTCCCAAATGGCCTACAACCAACAATACATCGAGAAGAAAGCCAGAGATTTCCGCAAAATCCAAAACACAGAAAAACGCGAAGTGGAAAAATCCTTTCTGGAAATCCTGAAGTTGGCGGTTGAACTCAACAAACAAATGGATGTTTTCCAGAATAGCCTCAATACCAAATACCCCGATTGGTTGGCTTATTCCAAGGTGATTGAGTTGTATTTCCACGTCAACGAACTGCGCAAAGAAGAATTGAGCAAACTGGTAAAACAGGAGCCCATCATTCGGGAGAAATACACCCGCTTGTACAGCAACGTGAACAATGACGTTGACCTATGGTTTGGTACCGAGCTGATGCAAAGAGCGCGGACGGTAGCATCCTACCTGCTCAACAATCCCGGCCCTTACAATTATGCCAACCGCTCTCCGCGCCACATTTACGAAGACATCGAAATGCTGGATTATTACCGCGATCGGGTAAAACAGATCGAAACCCAGGGCAAGTTGCCCAAAGAAATTCAGGCTTTGGAAACCTATGACCTGACTTTGCGGAAGCTCAAAGAGATGGAAACGGCCTTGTTTGAAGCCGATTTTTCACCCGATCCCCGCCTCGACATGGAATCCAAAAAGAGTTGGTTGCTGACCCGCGCCAGCCAGGTGTATCCGACTTGCCAGATTTGTGGCCAAAGGGTAGGGGAGAAGATCACCGCCATCGAAAACGCTACCTACGAGCAAAACATCCGCCAATACAAGGACATTTCATCGCGCTACTACAGCAAACTCGAATGTTTTGAAAACATCATGAATGGCCTTAATACCTACATCAAAGCCAATAAGGATTCCACCGCCATTTCGCCCATGATGTTCGCTTCGATCAAACAAGACCGGGAAGACTTCATCCGCACAGTGAATACCTACAACGAGATTGCAGGGAAAGACCATACCACCCTCAGCTCAAAAGACCTAGCTGCCTTGATTCAGCGCTTCCAAATCAACCGCGAAAAAATGCTCATCATCATTCAACGTTTGAAAGGTTTGTCTTTGGCGAATGGGGGCACGAGTTGTTTGATGGATGAGATAAAACCGTAGAGCGTGAAAAGTGAAAAGTGAACAGTTGAAAAGCTGGTACAGCAGTTGTTTTTCAATTGTTTGGATTGATTTTTCTGAGCTTCCAGTTTGGAATTAAAGTGAAAGTGCATTTTTTTCACTTTTCACTTTTCACTTTTCACTTTTCACTTTTCACTTTTCACTTTTCACTTTTCACTTTTCACTTCTTTCATGCAACCCATTTCCCTTTTCGAGCTCCAATCCTTCCTGCGTCAAGTCGTTGCACTGAATTTTCCAGATGCGCTCTGGGTGCGTTGTGAAATTGCACAACTGAGCCAATCACGGGGGCATGTGTACCTAGAATTGGTGGAAAAAGCCGAAAATGAAAATGAACCTACGGCTCAAGCTTCGGCGGTCATCTGGCAAAGTGCGCAGCGGCGCTTACAAAGTAAATTGGGTGCCGCCAATTGGAAAGCCCTGCTTCAAGTGGGTGCTGAGCTCCTGCTCCGGGTAAAAGTGGAACACCACGAGCGCTACGGCCTCAAACTGATGGTGGACGACATTGATCCCAGCTATACCCTGGGCAAACTGGAACAACGCCGCCGCCAACTATACGAACAACTAAAACAGCAAGGCCTTTTGGGCAAAAATGGGGAATTGCCCCTGCGCCCGGTTTTGCAGCGCATCGCCGTGATCAGCTCAGAAACGGCGGCGGGTTATCAGGATTTTTTGCAACACCTGGGTGAAAATGCCTACGGCTATGCTTTTAAATCTAGCTTATTTTCAGCAGCGATGCAAGGTGCCTTGGTGGAGGCGGAGGTATTGAAACAACTGCGGGCCATTCAGCGTCGGGTGGCTAGTTTTGATGCGGTAGTCCTCATTCGGGGCGGCGGAGCCAAATTGGATCTGGCAGGTTTTGATAGTATGGCCTTGTGTGAAGCGATCGCTAAATTCCCCTTGCCCATTTTGACCGGGATCGGCCACGATGTGGATGAAACTTTGGTGGATTTGGTGGCGCATACCGCACTGAAGACGCCTACAGCCGTCGCCGATTATGTGCTGCAACACAACCTGCAGTTCGAAGGTCAATTGCTGGAATTAAGCCAGTTCCTGCGGTATCAGGCGGCGGAGCGTTTTCATGCTGCCGAGTTGCAACTCAATACTTGTGTCCAATCCTTACAAACCATCCCGCAACTACTTTTGGCTCGGCAGCAGGATAAGTTGCAGCGCATTGCGGCGGAGTTGCCCCTCATTGCACGATACCAACAGCGCGAGCAGGTACAAAAAATCGAACAATTGGAGCAGATTTGCCAATTGTTGAGCATTGAAGGGACTTTGCAGCGGGGCTTTGCGCTGGTGTCCAAAAATGGCAAGCCTGTTGCTTCAGCACAGGATATTGTGGCTGGTGAAAGGTTGGAGATTGAATTTAAGGATGGCATCATTTATAGTAAAGTTGAAAAGAAAGAAAATTAAGAACGAGAAAAAATAAGTTGCCTATTTTAGCTTCCAGCCTTGAACATTGCAACAATTTTTATCTTTGCTCGCTATGGAAACGACGTACGAAAGCGCTTTGGAAGAACTTCAACAAATCACGCAGCATTTGCAGGAGGGCAAAATTGGCATTGACGAGTTGGCTGCGCAATTGCAACGGGCGGCTGAACTGATTCGGTTTTGCCGCGAAAAACTGCGCAGCGTGGAAAAAGACATTGAAGGGCTATTTGAAGAATTGACATAATGTCTAACAAGCACATGGAAAGGGTTTATCTGGCTACCGGCAGCAACATCGGCGACAAATCAGCCCATCTGGCCAAGGCATTGGAACTCATCGAAGGCTACGTTGGCGACATCGTACAAGTCTCTGGAGTGTACCGCACTGCCGCCTGGGGCCTTGAAGACCAACCCGAGTTTTTGAACCAGGCCATGGCGGTGGACTGTAATTTGGAACCAGACACCTTGCTGTTGGCGGTCATGGAGATCGAACGCCAAATGGGGCGGGAGCGCCGCATCCGCTGGGGGGAACGATTGATTGACATCGACATTCTGTTCTATGGAAATCTGATCTCCCAATCACAACGCCTGACGATACCCCATCCTTTTATCCAGGAGCGCAATTTTGTGTTGCAACCGCTGCTCGAAATCGCGCCGGATTTTTGCCACCCTGTTTTACAAAAAAGCATTCGTGAACTGGCGGCAGCCTGCCCCGATCCCCTGAAAGTGGAGCGGATTTGAACGACCTGATTATGAACGACAACACCTTTCCATACCAGTTCATCGCCATCGAGGGCAACATCGGCGCTGGCAAAACCACCTTATCCAATCAACTGGCCGCCGAGTACGGCTGTCGGCTGATTTTGGAACAATTTACGGACAATCCCTTTTTGCCTCTCTTCTACGACAATCCTGAACGTTACGCTTTTCCGGTTGAGCTGTTTTTTATGACTGAACGGCACAAACAGCTCCAGGAAGAATTGTCCCAAACCCACCTCTTTCAGCAGTCCATCATCGCCGATTATTTTTTTATTAAGACCTTACTTTTTGCCAAAAACAACCTCAAAGAAGAAGAATACCGTTTGTTTCAGCGCTTGTTCAATGTACTGAATTCAACCTTTCCCCGGCCCGATTTGTTGGTTTACCTACATCGCCCGGTTGAACGATTGATGTACCAAATCCGCAAACGTGGCCGCGCATTTGAGCAAGACATCAGCGACGCTTACCTGGAACAAATCCAAGCTGCTTATCTGGAGTTTTTCCGTACCGAAAGTTCCATTCCCATTCTGATCATCGAATTGGAAGACCTCGATTTTGCCAACGAAGCAACTGCTTATCAACAAGTTAAAACCCTGATTTTTCAGGATTACTCCTCGGGTGTACACCGCAAGAAACCATAAAACATGACCTCATTAAAAACCTACAATACTTTTGGCGTAGATGCCTTGGCACCCGAGTTACTGGTAATTGAATCAGGCGAACAACTCTTGGAACTGTTGAGTACGCGTGCCAAAAGACCCTACCTCATTCTCGGTGGGGGCAGCAATGTGTTGTTTCGCCAAAGCCCTAGCGGGGCTGTGCTGCTCAACCGCATTAAAGGCATGGAGCTTGTGGAGGAAACTGAAGAGGAGGTGACCATTGGCGTCGGGGGTGGTGAAAATTGGCACGAATTGGTGTTGTGGACACTAGCGCACAATTGGGGTGGCCTGGAAAACCTTTCCCTGATCCCGGGCACCGTGGGTGCTGCGCCCATCCAAAACATTGGTGCTTACGGCGTTGAATTGAAAGATACTTTTGTGGGCTTGGAAGCCATCGAGTTGAGAAGTGGCGAGGAGTTGGTTTTTTCAGCGGAAGATTGTGCCTTTGGATACCGCGATAGTTACTTCAAAAGGGCAGGCAAGGGCAAATATTTCATCACCCGGGTGTATTTGACCTTGCAAAAAAAGCCAGTGGTCAATGTTTCTTATGGGGCGATCAAGGAGGTATTACAAGCTGCCAATATTGATCATCCTACCATTCAGGATGTAAGTAAAGCGGTAGTGAAAATCCGCAATTCCAAGTTGCCTGATCCCGCGTTCATTGGCAATGCAGGAAGTTTTTTCAAAAACCCGGAACTGGAGGCTGAGGAGTTCTACCGTTTACAAGCGGAATACCCCCAAATTCCCCATTTTACTGCCCCGGAAGGCCGGGTGAAAGTGCCTGCTGGCTGGCTCATTGAGCAGTGCGGCTGGAAAGGGCAACGCAGAGGCAATGCTTGCTGTTACGAAAAACAAGCGCTGGTGCTGGTCAATTTGGGCGGGGCTACAGGTTCAGAAATTTGGGCACTGGCGCAAGAGATTATGGCATCGGTTAAAGAAAAATTTGGGGTGAAGTTGGAGGTAGAGGTCAACGTCATTTAACCCCACTTTCTATTGATTTTTCAATGTAATTTTTGCAGCGTTTGAGGATGGAGAAAATTTTGAAAAGGTCAGTGAGTTCAGCTGCATCATAGGAATGGGACACTGCGTATTTGTTTTGCTCTAAAACCACAAATTGCCAAAATTTCCCAATGATATAGGCTCCAAACAACGGCCTATCCAATTTATTTAGAGTTTGAGTGGCCAGCATGGCAATCAATAATTGCCCGAGAGGATCACTAGGGGTAGTTTTAGTGAGTGGTTTGTACTCATTAAGGAAAAAGAAAGGCTGCCGTGGAATCTGTTCTCCCATCGCCACAAAAAACTCAACCCGTCCCCTAAGGGTAACTTCATTTTGTTCCAAATCGGGCAATTTGACTTCAATGGTGCGTTGAGAAAAAGAAGAATATACCTTGGGTTTTGAAAAATTCACCAAGTTGATCACATGAGCCAAGAAAAAGAATTTCAACTCATCCTCATTCCAGGCATCTACCTTACGAGCCAATTGATCGTGTTGACGGCGAAGGGTTTTTTCTTCAAACTCATCCATAGGCTCATCGGCCTTTAGCCATTCAGTCAGCGTAGGCAATTCCTCGACTCGCTCGATGCCAAAGGTCAATTCTATTTCTTCATATTTCCAACGTTCAAATGGCTTCATATTTTTACAACTTTGGCACAAAAATACAGCACTTTTACTTGAAAAACCAGCCACATGCCTTAAGTTTTCTTATTCCGGGTGAATCGTCTCGAAATTCCCCGTCTTCCGGTTTTTCCGCACATTGTCCCAATGGAAATAACGGCCATTCATCACTACATATATCCCAGGAGGGAGCATCTGCACAAATGCTAATGCGCTACCCATGTTGAAGAATCCATCCGAAGAAGTGCCAAAAGCGTAGGGAATCATGGCTCCGGTGAGCACAATGGTTTTGTTTTCCAAATTGGCATTGGCCAGGTAAGTGGCGGTTTCGACAATGGTATCGGTGCCGTGGGTGATCAAAATCCGCTGGTGGGCATTGCGCTGGCAGTTGTGGGCGATGATGGAGCGGTCGGCATCGGTCATTTGCAAGCTGTCGATCATCATCAGGGTTTTGACGTCGACATCGAGGGTGCAGCGCCCGGTGACCAACATTTTGGGCAAGTGGGTATCCTGGAAATACAATTCGCCCTTGATGTAATTGTATTCTTTATCGAAGGTGCCGCCGGTGACGAAGATTTGGATCATGGTTGGATTTCGGATTTCGTGATTTCGGATTTCGGTTGCTGTCTAGTTTGAGCTTCCTTTTCCGGCACAAAGTTGGTGTTTCAGGTTTGGAATACCCAACATAGTACTCAAAAAATAGTGCTGCAACCGAAATCCGAAATCCGAAATCCGAAATCACGAAATCCCCTTATTCTACCTTAAACTTGGCATCATCCAGGCCCTTATTCCATTCGATGGATTTGACCTTGAACTCCAAGGGGAAAGGGAATATCCCGGAAATGACTACTTTTCGCGGCGAAAAAATGCCATTTTGTTCTTGATAATCAGTAAATTCAGTGGTTTGAGTACCTGCTTCGCTGACCTCAACGTTTTTGACCATATAGCCCGTTTTGGCATCAAAGAAAGTCGTCTCTTTGTTGCCTTGCGGGTCTTCGATGACCACTTTGTGGGCTTCGCTGCCATTCACGGCTTCGGTGCCTTTGTAACTGAGTTTGTAGCCCAATTTCGCATAATGCAATTCGGGGAAAATCAAGGCATCGCCCGACGCTTTTTTGAGCTCTTTTTCATCCATGGCCGCAGATTGGCCTTGCTGGGTTACTTTGCCACTTTTGCCATCAAAAACCTGCGATTGTACCTCATTGCCCATGGCCTTCACACTAACTTTGACTTTTCCTGGGTCTTTTTTCATGGATACCATTTCCAGGGTAATGCCTTGTGCACTGGCCTCCATACTCAGGGTTTCATCCTTGATGGCCATCAATTTTTCCTTGCCCCCAATGGCCTGGATGTATTTATCGATGACTTGCTCGGCACTCATTCCCCCAACGGCAGGAGCGGCGGGCGCTTTGACCGGATTGCCATCTGTATCGAAATAATTGACCGTTCCGAAGGCTTTCAACTTATCGACCACATCATCCTGACTACCCACCACTACGATGTGGGCATTTTCAGGGAGCAGGTATTTTTGGGCTGCGGCCTGAATTTGCTCAGCGGTGATTTTGCTGAGACGCTCCAGGTAAGTGCTGTAATAATCCTTAGGTAGGCCATAGCGTGCGGTATTGAGTGCATAGCTGGCAATGGTTTGGGGTCTTTCCAAACGCATGGCAAAGGTACCCGCCATCACAGCTTTTACCCGACTCAGTTCTTCTGGTTTCACCAATGTCTCGCGCATCTTTTTGAACTCTTGCATCAGCTCTACAATGGCGCTATCCGTTACTGCATTGCGGAAGCTGCCCGAAGCGGTGAAATAGCCCACTTCTGTATCGGGGCTGACATTGGAATAAGCACCGTAGGTATAACCTTTGTCCTCCCGCAGGTTTTGGTACAAACGACTATTGGAGTCACCACCAAACAAAGTGTTCATCACAATTACCGCCAAATAATCGGGCTGACTTAGCTTGAGTTGGATCGGGTAGGTAAAATCGATGACGGACTGCACTGAGCCATCGCGGTTGACAAAATCCACCTGGGTTTGTTTGGGTGCTGTGGGCGCTGTGAAAGTGGTTTTAGCCACCGTCCCTTTTTGCCATTTGCCGAAGTATTGGGTGGCCTTGGCTAGTGCTTGAGTTGGTGTGATGTCGCCCACCACAATCAGGTAGGAAATATTGGGCTTAAAATAGGTGGCATAATACTTGCGGCACTGCTCCAGCGTGATTTTACCTACGGTGGCCTCGGTGCTCAACTCGCCATAAGGGTGATTTTTGCCATAGCGCACCACATTGGCTACATTGCCAGCAATGGCTTCAGGGTCTTCTTTGGCAGAAGCGAGGCCAGACAAGGTCTGCTTCTTCAATTTTTCGAACTCCTCTGCAGGAAACACCGGATTCAACAACATGTCGCTCATCAGGGCGAGCACCTTGTCCTGGTGTTTGGTCAACCCCGACCCGAACAAACCCGTAGCACTGGAACCGATATTGGCCCCAATGAAATCGATGGCTTCGTCCAATTGCGCTTTGGTTTTGGTTTTTGTGCCATTGCTGAGCAGTGAGCCCGCCATTTCACCTACTCCAGCAAATTCGCCTTCGAGGTTGAGCGGTGCATCAATGAAGATTTGGAATGACACCTTGGGCAGTCGATGGTTTTCTACCACAATGACCTTGAGCCCGTTTGGCAGTACGTTTTGTACGTAATTGCCCAATTGAATTTTGGGAGCAGGAAGGGCAGCGGGCGCCTTTTTGCGGAAATCTTCCTGTGCTTTCAGGTTCAAGCTCAAACCTAAACCCAATAAAAAGCAGATGCCGTAAATGATGTATTTTTTCATGTTTTGACAGTTCTTTGGCTTAGTCAATTATTGTTTTTGTTCGGGCAACCAGTACAGTACCACACGATTGTTTTTGTCCAGGTATTTTTTGGCTACCCGTTGCAAATCCTCCCGCGTCACCTTGAGGTAGCGGTTGATGTTGGTGTTGATCAGGTTGGCATCACCGTAGTAGGTTTCAAAATTGGCGAGGTTTTCGGCGATACCTTCCAGGGTGCTGTTTTCGTCAACCAAGTCAGCTTCGAGTTGGTTGCGCAGCTTTTGGAACTCTGTTTCTGGTACCAATTCAGTTTTTACCCTTTCAATTTCTGCATCTAGGGCTTCCTCCACTTTGGCGGGTGCGATGCCTAAGCCAGCGATACCTAAAATGATAGAAGCTCCTGGTTGTTCCAACGGTAGTGAAACCGACTGAGCAGCTACGGCCAGTTGTTTTTCATCCACCAGTGCCTTATACATCCGCGAAGATTGACCACCCGAAAGCAGGCGATTCAACATTTGCAGGGCATAAAAATCAGGGTCGGTTTGGGCGGGAGTGCGGTAGGCCATAAAGACCCCAGGCAATTGTACCTTGTCAAAAATGGTATCCCGAACTTCAGTCCCCAAAGCAGGCTCAACGATGGTTGGGCGATAAATCGGACGAGTCCCTTTGGGGATGGTCGCGAAGTACTTTTCGATCATCGGCTTGATCTGGGCTGGATTGATGTCACCGGCAATGGTCAGCACCGCGTTATTCGGCACATAAAAGTCTTTGTAAAAATTGACATAGTCCGACTCGGTGGCATTGTCCAGGTGCTCCATGGAGCCGATGGGCGTCCAACGATAAGGGTGTTGTTTGAACAGGCGCACAACCATTTCTTCCAAAAAGCGGCCATAAGGCTGGTTGTCGATCCGCTGGCGGCGTTCTTCTTTCACCACTTGGCGTTGGGTTTCGATGCCCTTGGTTTCGACTTTGGCTTGCAACATCCGTTCGGATTCCAACCACAGTGCCAATGGCAATTGATTGGAAGGTAAAATTTCGTAATAATAGGTACGATCCTGGCTGGTGTTGGCATTGTTGACACCACCCGCACCCGAGAGGTACTTGTCAAACTCACCGCGGCCTACGTTCGTAGATCCTTCGAACAGTAGGTGCTCAAAAAAGTGGGCAAAACCCGTGCGTTCCGGGTTTTCGTTTTTTGAACCGACATGATACAGGACGGACACCACCACAATCGGAGTAGAATGTTCTTCGTGTAAAATGACCTTGAGGCCGTTGCTCAGGGTGTAGCGTTCAAATTTTACTGGGTTCAACTGAGCGTTGGCCAAAAAGGGCAAACTCAGGACGCATAACAGCAGGGAATACGAAATGCGCATAAGGCTGATTGGTTTGATGGATAAATGAAGTGTATGGATTATACTATAAAGACAAATCCAAGCTTAAAAGTTGGCATAAGAACGCTGTTCTTTTAAATTCTTGGATGAAAAATTGGAAAAATATCGACCAATGGAAAAAGTTGAAAAGTTGAAGGGTTAAAATGTTGAAGAGTTGGGCAGCACAATATTTTGCATATTCTCTAGCGCTTGCGCTCAGTAGGCTCTTTTCAACTCTTCATCCTTTCAATTTTTCAACTAATTTCCGTACACTTGCCCCATCCAATACCCATCCACCCATGCCAGATGTAAAAATTGAAGCCTCCTGGAAAGCCGCCTTGGCCGAGGAATTTGAAAAGCCTTATTTCCAGGTTTTGATTGATTTTTTGAAAAAAGAGAAGGCTGCCGGGAAAGTCATTTTTCCACCGGGGCCGCTTATGTTCAATGCGTTTGAATTAACGCCTTTGGCGGCAGTCAAAGTGGTGATTTTGGGCCAAGACCCTTACCACAACCCGGGGGAAGCCATGGGCCTGTCGTTCTCCGTGCCCAAAGGGGTTAAAACGCCTCCTTCGCTACAAAATATTTACAAAGAACTGTTGGCGGATTTGCAAGTGCCGATCCCCAGTCACGGTGACCTGAGCAATTGGGCAACCCAAGGGGTGTTTTTGCTCAACGCCATGCTATCGGTGGAAAAAAACCGCGCTGGCTCTCATCAAAATTCGGGCTGGCAACATTTTACGGACGCGGTTATCCGCACCCTCTCCACGGAGCGAGAACACCTGGTCTTTATGCTTTGGGGCAATTTCGCCAAGAAAAAAGCGGCCTTGATTGACGGTAGTAAGCATCTGATCCTTGAAGCTGCGCACCCTTCACCCCTGGCAGGTGGTGCCTTTTTCAACTGCAAACATTTTTCTAAAGCCAATGCTTATTTGAAAGAGCAGGGCATGGGAGAGATCAATTGGGTGGTGTGAAACGGAGCCGAAGTGGTCGCTTGGAATTTAATTAATCACCTTATGCAGAGGAGCAGCGAAGCTGCTTACTACGTAATGTGAGTTATTTAAAAATATCCGCTACCACCTCATCCCGTCTCCCCCGACTGATCGGGATTTTCACCGTGCCAATCTCCAACATATTTCCATCCAGGGCACTGACTTTGCTTTTGGCGACGATGTACGATTTGTGGACTCGACTAAACTGTTGCGCAGGGAGTAATTCCTCCAGGTTGCGCAAACTTTCCAAGGTGACGTATTTGCGGTTGCCGCTGCATACAAAGCGGACGTATTCTTTTAGCCCCTCGATGTAGAGGATGTCTTCCAAAAAGACCTTGACCAATTTGCCATCCACTTTCAGGGACAAAAAATCTGGGGCGGAAGAGCTTTCGCCAACGCTTCCTGCCTGCCGGGCATTCAGCAGCTGTTTGGCTTTTTGTACTGCCTGTAAAAAACGTTCAAAAGGGAAAGGTTTGAGCAGATAGTCGACCACATTGAGGTCATAGGCTTCGATGGCGTATTCTGAATAAGCGGTGGTGAAAATCACCAAGGGTGGGTTTTGTAAGGTTTTGAGCAGGTTAGTACCGCTCAGAACGGGCATCTGGATGTCGAGAAACAACAAATCAACCTGACCTTGCTGCAAACGCTCCAGGGCTTTCATGGGCAATTTCTCTTTGCCCAGCAATTCCAAATCGGGTACTTGCTGTACGTAGGCTTCCAACAAATTGAGGGCGAGGTATTCGTCATCGACAAGTAAAGTGCGGATCATAACTTCAGCTTTAAAGTTACTTCAAAGTTGTTGTTCTGGTCTTGCACTTCAAACTGATGAGTGCCGGGGTGCAACAACTCCAGGCGTTGGCGCAGATTGTCCAGACCGACTCCGCCAACACTGTCTTTCTGTACATGCTGTTCATCGTCCTTGCTGTTCCGGGTTTTAAAATGCAGCCAGCCTTTTTCGGTACTCAACTCAATCTGAATATAGGCCTTTTCATTCAGTTCAAAATCGGCGTGCTTGCAACAGTTTTCGACCAATGGAATCAGCAACATGGGCTCTAGGCGCAGCCCTTCAATATGGCCACTGACTTTAAACGTAATGTCAAGCGGCAATTCACTGCGCATGCGGAACAGTTGTAAGTACTGCTCAATATGGGCGATTTCGGTTTCCAGCGGGATTTGTTCCGCTTTGGAGTCGTAAACCACATAGCGCAAGAGTTTGGACAGTTGCATCACCATATCCGCCGTTTGGGGCGAGCGCACTACGGCCAGTGAATAGATGTTGTTCAGGGTGTTGAACAAAAAATGGGGATTGATCTGGGCGCGCAAAAACTGCAATTGGGCCTCGTTTTGTTTGCTGATGATGGCCATGTTTTTTTGCTCGTGCCGAAAACGGATTTCCAGGATTTGGTAAAAGGTACTGATCAGCAGCGTCAGGATATTGGTCAAAATCGCACCTGCCCACCATTTGTTGCCTTGGACCAGTAGAACTGCATCAGGTTTGATTTCCGGAAACAACTGGTTCAAATTGACCCGAATAGCGGCAATGCCGATAATCAACAAGGTTGACCACAGCAAAAACTGGATGTAATGGTTTTTTTCAAAATAGCGCTCCACCAGCCAAAGATTGGCGTAAAAGAGCAGCGCCATGGGCAGCAAATTGCCGAGCCCTCTCGAAATGCTAATGCTCATTGCGCCAAACAAAGGTTGAAAAACCCAGGCGTAAACCAGAATCAAGACCACCCAAACGCCAATGTGAAAGGCGACTTTAAGGCGCTGATTGTTCAAAAAATGGGAATTCGTTGTCATTACTTGAATGTATACTTCCAAAATTACACAAAGGAGTGCGCATAACCGGGCATTTTCAACCAACGGTCAAAATTCTTCAACCAATCCATCTACTTGTATTGAACCAAAAAACTCATAACTCACAACTCATAACTCATAACTCATAACTCATAACTATCTCCGTTCATTGAAGGTTTTCTACACTTGGTTGAACATATTTTGACCTTAGGATCCAAAGGGGTTGTTTTGTGGCATCGAAATCATTTTTCACAACCAAAATCAACCATAAAAGAAATACCATGGATTATCTCATTGAACATTTCGGTCTGTTGCCTGGCTGGTTGCTAGGGTCACTGGCCATTTTTATGCGGTACCTGATTTTTGCAGGTACTGCTTTTTTGATCTTCTACGTGCTTTTCAAACGGCGATATTTCGGGATGAAAATTCAGCAGACTTCCCCCAAAACCAAGCACATTGCCAATGAGTTGTCGCATTCTATCGCCACAGCATTCATTTGGGGCACGGTTGGCCTGGGTATGTATTGGCTGCGCAAAAACGGGTACACCCACATCTATTTAACGCTGCATGAATACGGCTGGGGCTACCTGGTTTTTTCTTTCTGGTTTCTGGTGTTTTTGCACGATACCTACTTTTACTGGATGCACCGCATGGTACACCACCCCAAATTATTTCCCATTTTTCACCGGGTACACCATATATCTTTTAACCCTACGCCATTGGCTGCCTTGTCCTTTCACCCCCTGGAGGCCATTCTGGAAATTGGGATAGTACCCCTGATTGTATTGGTGATGCCCTTTCACCCGCTGGTGCTGTTTTTGTTTGCTACTTGGTCCTTGTTGTTCAATGTGATGGGGCATTTGGGCTACGAAATTGCGCCCAAGGGTTTTGTGGATCACCCTTTTTGGAAGTGGTTCAACACGCCTACGCACCACAACATGCACCACGCCAAAGTGAATCACAATTACGGCCTGTATTTCAACATCTGGGATCGCCTGATGGGCACGAATCACCCGGACTATGAAAACACGTTTAATCAGATTAAGAATCGGTAAAAAGCCATCCACATGAAATCCCTAATGATCCTGCTCCTTAGCCTGCTCAGCACCATTGTCCTGAGCGCTCAATCCCAACAAAGCAAAACGGAAAGCCCGTTCGGTACGCCAGCAGAGCGGGCCAAATTGCAAACCGAAAAAATGAAAGCGGCCTTGCCCCTGCGGGCAGACCAAATCGACAAAATTTATACCCTCAACCTCAAATATGCCAGGATCATGCAAAAAGAGGTGTTCGATCAAGGGGCTTCCCAATGGACCATGTACACCAAGGGCAGTGAAATCAACAAGCGCAAGGAGAAGGAATTAAAACCCCTGCTCAGCGAAGCGCAGCTCAAAAATTATGAAAAACTGAAGGCCGAGATGCGCAAGCAGATGCTCAGTGGGGATAGGCCGGATAGTTTGGATGATTTTAAGTGAGGGCTATCCCTATCAATAAAACATCACCGCTGTCTTAGGCAGTCGCTTTTGGATTTGTTTTTGCTTTTCCTTGTCAAATGGCTCCGCGTCCAGAACGAGCATGGTGAGTTTTTTTAACCCAAAAATGCTTTCGGGTAATTCCTTCAGCGAATTGCCCGAAAGCCACAATTCCTCCAGTTCTGACAAGTTGCCTACTTCTGTCGGAATACTTTCCAGCCTGCAAAAAGTCAGGTTCAATTTTTTGAGCTTTTTGCACTGCTGGATGGCTGGGGGCAAGGAGTTGAGTTCTACGTGCATACAATTGAGCTCTTCCAGATGCTCAAGCGTAAAAACCTCAGCAGGTAAGTCATAACCATCGGAGTAATCGAAAGAAAGAATGATGTTTTCCTGCTCTAGAAAGTCGGTGAAAGATTCAAAAAACAAGGCGCTTGAATCTCTGCCGTACAACTCAAGCCATTCCGTCCAAATGCCTTGAAAAGTGGTATCGCGGGTTGCACTTCTTTTAATGGGCTTGCCTTCCCGAATGCGTTGAACCAAATAGTCAAAATTCCATTGATCCCGCACCGGGTTGTAAATTTCTCGCAATAGCAAATTCATGGTTCCTTCATCCCAATCAAACCACTGCGCGCCAGGGGCGTTCAGGCCAATGTCGTGGTCCATTGAAACAACATAAGGTACGGCAGTTTTGCCATCGATTTTGATGGAGCCATCGTTTCCACCACCCAGCAGAACATATTGGATAAGGGCATCCCCGGTGATGCGTTGGTGTGCATTGCCAGCCATGAATAGCTTGGTCTCAAGATTGCCCAAAACCAGCAAATCGGGCTGACTTTTAGAGAGTGTAATGGCTGAATCCACTTTGAGATTG
Organism: Saprospiraceae bacterium; assembly: GCA_027488855.1. Taxonomy (GTDB): domain Bacteria; phylum Bacteroidota; class Bacteroidia; order Chitinophagales; family Saprospiraceae; genus Haliscomenobacter. The sequence goes on along the minus strand of JAIYAV010000151.1, from coordinate 16,874 downwards.
CCTTTGATCACGATTATGTGTGCCAGTTTTCCCCATTCCTCATCCTGTAAATTAGACATCACAATGTTTTCGCCTTCAATCACCGCTACTTTTACCTTAGCTGGTTTACCATGCAGCTCCATGGTGCCCAGGCGTTCCGAGATTTTGAAACGTTGTTCGGCTTCAACGCCAGTGATCAGCGATACTTTCCCTCCACTAAAGGCGGGCCATTTGGTTTGAGCAGGGGCTTGGCAGCCAGTAAGGAAGATGGGAATTAGAAAGTACAACGAAAGTTTCATAGATGTAACTGTTTTAGAAGAGGTGTAAAAAGGGCTGTTTTTGTTCCATATTAAAAAAAAAGATAAAAAACTTTTTTCCTGACGCGTTTTGGCAAGGCTTTTGGTTAGCAATCCCCGGTACCTCCTCCCAGTATTAAAAAACTGCAAAAACATAGATATGGCAAGAAGATTAACACTTCTGCTGCCACTACTCTTGCTATTGCCTTTGCTGAGTTTTGCTCAGACAGAGCCAATCAAGGCTAGGGTATTGGTCAAGCTAAAAGAAACGACCACTCCAACCCAATTCATGGTCGAATTTGCAACCCAAAGTCGGGCTGGTGGAGGGGTTTGGTTGGAAAAGGTGCTGAGTAACCGCTCCAACGTACACCTAATGATGTACGATTCTACCACCGTGAGCGCAGAAGAACTCCTGAAAGAGTTGCACCTGCAACCAGATGTGGAAGAGGTCACCTATGATTATTACGTAGAAAGCCGCACCGACCCCGACGACCCAAACCTACAGGAACAATGGGGCCTGGCGACCATCGAAGCTCAAAAAGCCTGGGCCATTTCCACAGGTGGAGTCACTGCGCGAGGCGATACCATCGTAGTGGCAGTGTTGGACAGCGGGTTTGATGTGGACCACGAAGACTTGGCTGCCAACATTTGGGTCAATCGAGGTGAAATACCCAAGGACAACAAGGACAATGACCGCAACGGCTACGTCGACGATGTACAAGGCTGGAATTTTATCCGCAACAGCAACAAGCACCAGATTGAACAACACGGGCAATCGGTAGCTGGCATCATTGGTGCAGTGGGCAACAATGGAATTGGGGTGACGGGCATCAACTGGCACATCAAAGTGATGGTGCTGGAGGCCCGGCTGGTTTCAGAGATCATCTCCGCCTACGAATACATCATCGAGCAGCGCGACCGTTACAACCGCTCTAAGGGCAAAGAAGGCGCCTTTATCGTAGCCACCAACGCCTCTTTTGGCATCAACCGCCTCTTCTGCAAGGATCAGGTCATGTGGGGCGATATGTACGACAAAATGGGCGACGTAGGCATCCTCACTGCCGCAGGTGCCGCCAACAACCCCTGGGACGTGGACGAAGTGGGTGATATGCCGACTACCTGCCCCAGTGAATACCTGCTCACGGTGCTCAATACCACCGAAGTGGATCAACGCTACGTAGGTTCGGCTTATGGCAAAAAGTCGATTGACATGGGTGCCCCCGGGCAAAACTCCTTTACGACCAAACCTTTTGGGAATTATGGAAGCTTCCATGGCAATTCTGCTGCTGCTCCTCACTTGGCTGGTTCGATTGCGCTGCTGTACAGTGTGCCCTGCAATGATTTTGCGCAAAAGACCTTGGTAGAACCTTCCGTAACGGCTCTACGGGTCAAAGAAGCCTTGATCAAGGGCCTAGACGAAGTGGCAGCTCTGAAGGAGATCACGGCGACGGGAGGCCGCCTGAATGTGTACCGAAGTATGGAGCACTTGCGCCAGGATTGTCGCACGGTGCCGGACGACTTTAAGGGGATGTTGATTTACCCGAATCCGGCGCGATCCAGCATTACCCTTTCGGTGGATCAACCAGAGAAGAGCCCTATCCAGATTCGAGTCTTGAATACTTTGGGTCAACCCATTTACCGCAAAGTGATGGACGTGGTGTTCCCGGGGATACAACAGGAAGTGATCTCGGTAGGCGATTGGCCGAAGGGGACTTACTTCTTGGAGGTGTTCATGGGGAAGGAGCGGAAGATTGCTAGGGTAGTGGTGAATTAGTGCATTACCTCGCTTAGGTGCTTCTTAAGTGCCTTGGGTTTCTTAGGTGGTGAAAGAAAAAATTTACCACCTAAGAATCCTAAGGCGCTTAAGAAGCACCTAAGACAATTGTTATTTAAGCTTTTGGGCTGAAACCTGGCCGCTATTCACGGTCGTAAAAAATCGGTTTGCATCAATCCAATACGACCTCCGCGCATCCCCCGGCACATTCAACCCACTCTGCTCATTTGGCACAATAGTAAAGCCCCCCATACCATCCCCCTTCAACCATACCCCCCGCGAAGCATCCTGCCTGCCCATATGCCCTTCATTGGCGTAAAAATTGCCCGTAGCCACGGCATCCAAGTGCCCATCTCCGTCGATATCCTTTACCAAGAACCCAAAAATGGGTGATTGTTGCGCCAGCAAGGGCAAAGGTTGGAGCACAAATTTCCCATTCCCCTGATTTTCTGCATAACAACTCTGCAATTCTTTGGCTTGAAGCTCTTGCGCATCCGCCCGCTCTTTTTTGCTGAACAAATCGGCAAAACCCACCTTCGCATAATCGGCATACAGCGCATATTTTCTACGAAACTGCACCATCTGTTGGTTGAGCGCATCGCGTGGCAGGGCGGGTACACACTTGCCCTGGATGAAATAGCCCATGATGGGATCAACTTTGCCATCCTGGTTAAAATCCTTGGCCAACATTTGGATGGGCTCGGTAGGGGAGGCCCGGTAAAAAGTATTCAAACCTTCGTTGCCCAACAACAAATCGGGGTCGCCGTCCTGATCAAAGTCACCTGCGGCCAGGCTGTTCCACCAGCCCTCGGAGTCGGCGACCGTTTTGGCCACAAAACGCCCCTTTTGATTTTCCAGAATCGTCAGGGGCATCCATTCCCCTACCAGCAGCAGGTCGAGGTCTTTGTCTTGATCCACATCGAGCGGAAGGGCATCACAAACCAGGCCTAAGGTTTGTAAAAAGGGCGCTACTGTCTGGCTAACATCCGTAAATCGGCCACCGTCATTGCGCAGCAAGTAACTGGCAGCAGGCGTGGGATAAGCCCCCGGAATTTGGCGGCCCCCAATGAACAAGTCTAGGTCGCCATCGGCATCGTAATCAAAAGGACGAATGGTTTGGCTGCTCACCGCGAGGCTGGGGAATTGATTCGATTGGGTGAACTTCGCTTGCCCATCGTTGAGCCAGAGCACGGGTTGATAGGCGGCTTTTGCAGTCAAAGGCTGTTCGTTGCCCCCAGCTACCATCAGAATGTCCTGGTCGCCATCGCTATCGGCGTCAAAAATGGCGAGATCACCCGTTTCATACCCATTGGCGTTTAAGCCGGATTGCGGGCTGAAGGCGCCATTTTTTTGCTGGATAAAAATATTCCCGGGGCTAGCCGGGTACGTGCCGCCCAAAACCACATCATTCAAGCCATCGCCATTCAAATCGCCCACCGCCGCATGGGGGCCATTTTTGGAAAGCATTTTGTGCAGTGCAAAGGTTTGGTTGAAGTCGTTGAAGTTGGATTGCTGGTGCTGGTAGGGGAGGAGTTGAGGGAGGGATTCAAAGATTTTTGCACTGGGGACTGTAGTTTTAAGCTGTGGTTTGGCATCAGTGTGTTTAATCGTCAAGGTCTGATTGGCGGCCACTTTGTATTGGGTTTCCTGCAGGTTTTTACCCCAAAAAACCTGGATGGAGTCAATGCTTTTGTTTTTACCCAAACCGATTAATACGCCGGTTTCAACCGAAGACAAGTAGCCCCGCACCGGGAAATGTTCGTACAACTGGGCTTGGCCACCAGTCCAAACTTTTACCGCAGCACCAATGCCCTTTTGGTTGCCCATCGGCCCTTCAAAAGTGACTTTGAGGTAATTCTGCCCTTGCCGCTCGCGACTTTGATTTTTAAATACCGAGGCTTCGGCATCAACATTGTTGACAATCAAATCCAGGTCGCCATCCTGATCCAAATCGGCATAGGCTGCACCATTGGCGTAGGACAATTCGTCGAGCCCCCAGGCTTTGGCGACATTTTCAAAACCCAAATCGCCTAGGTTGCGATAAGCGCAATTGCGCAATTTTACCTCAGGTACTTGGGACAGGAGTTTTTCCCGCACTTCGGCCCGACTGGCATCACTGCCAAAATAAGTGGAGCCTTGGTAGTAATGGATAAAATCTAGATCGGTGATGTTTTTGCGGTAACCTGTGGTGATGAAGATGTCTTTGTGGCCATCCAGGTCGAGATCGCTGAGTAGAGTCGCCCAGCTCCAATCGGTTTTGGCTACGCCCGCCAGCAGGCCCAATTCGCTAAAGATGGGGCCATTCGCGTCATTCCCGGTATTGATTTGCAACATGTTGCGCATGTACTGCAACTCATAGCCGTACTCGGGGGAAATGCTCAGTTCTTTTTTGTCGTAATCGTGTTTGCCCAACATTTGTTTTTGACGGGCATTGTCTTCGGGCAACATGTCCAGTTGGAACAGGTCAATTTTGGCGTCGTTGTTCAGGTCGGCAGCGTCTACGCCCATTCCAAACTGGCTGGTATGCACCATAGCGGATTGGATCACGTTTTTAAAAGTCCCATCACCCTGATTGAGGTACAGGATGTCGCTGCTCATGAAGTCGTTGGAGCAATAGATGTCGGGATAACCGTCTTGGTTCAGGTCGGAAATGGCGAGCGCTAGGCCCAAACCTTCGAAACGAATCCCGGCCTCGGCGGATGCATCCACAAAAACCGGATGCCCGGCTTTGCCCGGGCCTTCATTGCGCAAAAGTTTGTCGGTGGAGGGGTAAAATCCATTGTTCATTTGGCGGCGCAAGGTGGTCGGGTTTTGCAGGTCAGGGGCGGTATTGAGTAAAAAAGCGTCGAGATCGCCATCCAGGTCGTAGTCAAAAAAGGCACTTTGGGTAGTAAAACCATTGTAATCAAGTCCATAGGCCTGGGCAGATTCTTTAAAGCTGGGGCTATTGGTTTTTTGATTGATGAACAGCAGGTTACGCGAATTTTTTAAGCCAGGCCCTTCGGCGACGCTGAGGTAAATGTCGTCCCAGCCATCCTGGTTGATGTCTACTACAGAAACTCCACTGCACCAACGATCGGTTTTTACGCCCGCTTTTTCGGTAATGGCTTCAAATTGGAAATTGCCTCGATTGAGGTACAACTCAGAACTGACCTGATTGCCGGTAAAAAAGAGATCGGGTAGGCCATCGTGGTTAAAATCACCGACACCTACACCGCCACCGTTGTAAAAGTTGGTAAAGGTAAAGGCGTTTAGGGTCGCGTCTGGACTGAGCTGATTGTTGAAATGGATATTGGAGTGGGTGGAGGTGATTTTTTCAAAAAGCAAGTCTGCCTTTTTGCAGCCGAGGAGGCTACAAATTGCCAGGACAAGCAAGGATCGATTTAGGGTGCGTAGTGACATAGAAAGTGTTGAATTTTCTGGCTTACAATCCTGATGCTTATGAGCGCCATTGGCGCGTGATTGCTAAGGTGCTCTAAGGTGTCTTAGGTGGTTTCAATAAAAACATAAGCGCGCAAGCGCGAAAAAGCCTATTTTTTGAACCACCTTAGGCACCTTAGAACACCTTAGGAAACAAGTTCAAAAGTACCAAAAAATCAATACCCCCCTTCCAAGTTGGAAGGAGGGCATTGGTCAATAATGGTTCATTTGCTTATAGTTTGTGCGTAATACCGCTTAGTAGCCAGGATTCTGATCCTTTTGCTCAATGTTTGGGTTATTGTCGATCTCGGTTTGTGGGAGCGGCAATAACTCGTGTTTGTTGGCTACAAAGAAAGAAATGGGCTCAGATTTGAGCTTTTTGTTTTTCCGCCAGCGCAGGATGTCAAAATTGCGTACTTGCTCAGAGGCCAATTCGATAAAGCGCTCGTGTTGCAGGGCACGGAAGATTTCATCCTTGTTGTTGCAGGGATAATTGCTGGTTGGATACGGTGGCATACCTACCGAAGCCCGGGCACGTACCTGGTTCATCAAACTGAGTGCAGCAGCAGAGTTACCCGCTTCGTTTTCGCATTCTGCCAACATCAGCAGTACATCGGCGTAACGCATGATGCGCATGTTGATGCCACTGGTAAAGAAGCCATTGTCGACTTTGTACAAAACCGAATACTTGCGCCAGCTGATTTTCACCGTTTTCCCGTCTACCACGGAAGCATTGCCTTGTACCCGATCATCGGTCATGGTGCTGTTGCCATTGTTGAATTTGTCGCCGGGCTTCCAGTAAGACATATCGTAGCGTGGGTCATTTTTGGCATCCCCCTTGGAGGTTCTTTCGTAGTCGTTCAAAATCTTGTTGGAGGGGATCAGGTTGCGCCAGCCCACTGCGGAATACTCCTGCGTACGTACAGTTTCTTCTTGTACCGCCGTTCCGTCGCCATCTCCGCCCCAGTTGTAAGCACCACCAGATGGGGCATACACCACTTCGAAGATAGATTCAGCGTTGAATTCACCTTCTTCATTGGTAAGGTCGAGGTAGTTGTCTACCAACTTGAACAAACCAGAGCTGACGATTTTTTGCAACTCAGTTTTGGCATTGTTGTAGTCACCTAACTGCAAATAGGTGCGCGCCAGGAGCATTTGTGCAGCGTGTTTGGTTGCACGACCCAAATTGGCAGCAGTGTAGGTAGCAGGCAGGGCAGTTTCAGCAGCCTTAAGGTCGCTAATGACCAGGTTGTACACATCCTGCTGGCTGGAACGCGCCTTGGAGCCTTCTACCGATTTAGCGTATTCCGTATAAATCGGAACGCCGCCCCACAAAGTGCCTAGCTCATAATAAGCCCAGGCACGCAAAAACTTGGCTTCACCCACTACTCGGGTGCGCACTGCTTCAGTGATGCCGGGTTTGGCCGCAGCACCAGCTTCGATGATAACATTGGCACGGTGAACGACGCGGAACCAACCGGTAAAAACTGCATTGGACACGGAGTTTCCTGCATCGTTTACCCCATTGAGCAATTGCGCCCGAGGGGTCTCCAACTGACCACCACCAGTAGCCACCTCATCACTACGTAGGTCATGGGTAAAAAACCATTCGCGGGATACCAAACCGTTGTGTTGAACCAAGGCGTAAACTGCATTTACACCCGCAGTGAGTTCAGCGTCATTGTTGAAATAGGTATCCAGGGTTACCCCGTTTGGATTGACTTTATCGAGCACCTCATCATTACAGCTGAGGGTCAGTCCCAGAATCATGATGCTGGTTAAAAAAGCAATTTTTTTCATAATGAATTGAGTTTTATAGTCAGGTAGAGAAGGCTCCAGCTGACAATGCAAAGCATTATTGTTGATTAGTTAAAGCCAAGATTTACCCCGAACAACACGGTACGTGCCTGTGGGTATTGACCATAATCGATACCATTGTTGAGCAGGTTGTTGCCTCTTGATGCCACTTCAGGGTCAAATCCAGTATACTTGGTGAAAGTCAACAAGTTTTGGCTGGAAACATACACCCGAACCCGGCTGATCACATTGTTGCTGATTTCTTTCAGGCTTTCGCTGGAGAAAGTGTAGCCAATGCTGACGTTTTTGATGCGCAAGTAGGAACCGTCCTCAATGAAGCGGTCGGAAGTACGGGTATTCTGGTTAGGATCCCCACTCACTGCACGAGGTACATCGGTGTCGGTATTCTGTGGAGTCCAGGCATCCAGCACGTCCGTACTGGCGTTGAAGAGACGCAGCATACCTTGGCCAATAACTTTGACACCATTGTAAATTTTATTGCCATTTACACCTTGTAGGTAAATCGCAAAATCAAAGTTTTTGTAAGTACCACCCCAGTTCAGACCATAGGAGAATTTAGGCAAATAGCTACCCAGGAAAGTACGGTCAGTACCATCAATTTTGCCATCGCCATTCAAGTCCTTGAAGCGGATGTCACCAGGAGCAGTGCTGGCGTTTTGATAAGGCGCATTGTCGTTGCCCAGGGCATTGGCCGCAGCTACTTCAGCAGCACTTTGGAAGATGCCATCTACCTGCCAGCCATAGAACGACTGAATGGGTTGACCTGCTTGGGTACGGGTAATGTCAAAACCACCAAAGTCGGCATTGTTGCCAGAGTTGATGGTGGCATTGGGCGTTGCGAGGCTCAAAACCTTGTTGCGGATCATGTCAAAAGTACCGGTCAAACTCCAGTTGAAATCGTTACTGCGGTAGTTGTAACCTAGAGCGAGTTCAAAACCGGTGTTTTGCATGCTGCCTACGTTGGCCAATGGGCTAGATGAGAAACCCAATGATTCAGGTAGTGGAACGCTCAACAGCAGACCATCCGTTTTACGCTTGTACAATTCAGCACTGATGTCGAAATTGCCCAAAGATAGGTCAAAACCGATGTTGGTCATGGTCGTTTCTTCCCAGCTCAAGCCCGTGTTGCCCAAACGGTTGAAGTATGAGCCCAAGTTGGTAGTGGCGTTGCCAAATGGATAAATGGTATTGTTGGCAGCAATGAGCGGCTGCCAATCGTAGTCACCAATGGCATTGTACCCGGTTTGACCGATACTTGCCCGCAATTTCAGCGAAGTAATCGCTGTAATCGATTTCATGAATGGTTCCTCGCTAATGCGCCAGCCGACCGATGCAGATGGGAAAATACCCCACTTGCGGCCAGGGGCGAACTTGGAAGAACCGTCCCGACGAATGGAAGCCCCCAACAGGTATTTTCCAGCGTAATCGTAAGTCAAACGACCAACGTAGGAGATCAACGAGTTTTGAGACAATGAAGAAGAACCATTCGGGTTGGAAACCCCCTGAAGTACCTGAATGTTGTTGTCAGGGCGCTGGCCACTGGCCGAGATACCTTCAGACTTGGCATCCTGTTTTTCCGCTACCGCAATGATGTTGACATTGTGCTTGCCAAAAGATTGGTCAAAGGTCAACTGATTGGTAAATACGGTAGAGAAGAAATTGTTCCGGTTTTCAGACAGGGAAGCAATGACCCGGCTACGGTTGCCATCGTTGTAGATGGGCAGGAAGCTGGTAAACTGGCTATTGGCAAAATCAGCACCCGCCACAAAGCGGTACTTCAACCAATTGGTAAATTTCACTTCGGTGAAAAAAGTACCCAGTATTTTTACCCCATTGTCAATCTGGTACCGTTGTTCCTGCTCGGCGATGCGCAATGGGTTTTCAGGGTCGGTAGCATCCAAACCTTGAGCAGTGGTACTGAATCCACCGATTTTAGTTGGGTCACGTACTGGCCAGTAAGGGATCATCCGCATGATATTCTGAATCTGAGTACGGCCCCCACCGTCGCGCTCCAAACGACGCTTGTCCGTTGCTACCAACAGGGTTTGGCCCAGGGTCAACCACTTGGCCACTTTGTGATCCGAGTTGATGCGGAAACTTTGGCGCTGGTAATCGGTAACAGGCATGATCCCATCCTGGCTAAAATACCCTAGAGAGGTATATACCCGGGATACATCGTTGCCCCCAGAGATCGACAACTGGTGATCCGTGATAGGGGCGGAGCGGAACATCACATCTTGCCAATCCGTATCGGTCTGGCCAAAAGTGGTGCTGGCGCCTTCATAAACCGGGGTGTTCAGGTTGGTGAAACGGCCAGGTACTGGCTGATTGGAAGCTGTCAGCAGGGCAGTTCCGTAACGAACGTACTCGTCGCGATTGAGTAAATCAAGGGTTTTCCAAGCGGATTGCACTCCATAGTAAGAATCCAGATTCACTTTCATCTTACCGGCAACTCCTTTTTTTGTTGTGATCAAAACAACTCCGTTGGCTGCCCTTGAGCCATAAATAGATGCAGCACTGGCATCTTTCAATACTTCCAAGGACTCAATATCCTTTGGATCGATGTTGTTTAAGCCGCCTGCAGGCACACCATCAATAACATACAATGGATTGGGGTTCAAACTGATCGAACCAATCCCCCGGATGCGGATGATCGGATCGGAACCAGGGCTACTGTTGTTGGTAACCGATACACCAGGTACCCGCCCTTGAATGGCCTGGGTCAAACTGATAACGGGCAGCGCCTTCAGGTCTTTTTGACTTACTGAAGATACGGCACCAGTCAAAGAAGACTTCTTTTGGGTACCGTAACCAACGACAATCACTTCATCCAGGGCTTTGCCTTCTTCCAGTACCACATTGATCGTGGTACGGCCATCAATGGCCACGCGGGTGGTACTGAAGCCTACAAAGCTGATGATCAGGGTACCATTGCGGTTGGCATCGGCCAAGTCTAGGCTGAATTTGCCGCTGGCATCGGTGATTGCGCCCTGAGTGGTGCCTTCCAGTACGACGGAAGCGCCCACCATGGGTTCGCCACTTTTGTCGGTCACCATACCTTGTACCCTGAAGTCAGGTTTTTGGATGATGATCGGCTCGATTTTGGGCAGGCTTTCAAAATTCTGCTGTTCGTAACGCTCCATTGGCGTTTTGCTCAGCAAAATTTGTTTTGCGCCAAAAACTTCGTAACGAATGGGTGTTTTTTTGAACACCCGGTCGAGGATTTTTTCCAGGCTTTCATCCTCGGCCTGGATGCTTACTTTTCTGTCGGCTTCGATCTGTTTCGGTAAATAGGAAAAACGAACGTCGGCTTTCTTTTCAATCAGAAATAGTACTTCGCATAGTTTTTTGTCTTCAAGATTGAGACTAAGCTTTTGCAAAAGCACCTTCTGAGAAAAAGCAGGGTGAGCGTAACCCATACCCGCGAAAAGCCCAGCCAGAATGATTTGAGCAAGCGAGATTCTCATGAGCTGAAGCAATTTTTCACGGTGCAGTAGATTTTTTTTCATGCCTCTGATGTTGGTTAAGTTAATAAAAATTTGTGATAAGCAGCAAATAATGTTTTGTTCCTGTTACAACGGCGACCATTACGGGCAGCCATTGCTGGATATAACAATTTGAGCATCAACCATTTTAAAGGAGGAGTCCAAAAGTTTGCAAATGATGGACAACTTGTCGTGCAGGTTCTCTTCGTCAAAAGAGGTGGTCATGGTACAGTTGCGCATTACCACTTCGTCATAGATGATTTCCAGGCCGTAGGCTGTTTCAATGGCATCAAAAACCTGGGAAATTGGAGCATCTACAAAGCTGAGTTTTTGCACTTCGGCTTTGCTGATGACGAATTTGGGCGCTTCAACGATGGATTTGACGAGTCGATTTTCAGCGCTGAGGTATTTCACCCGTTGGTTGGGGGTCAGGATCACGCTCGGCCGATCGGAGGTTGAATTCGACGCGATCGGCGCTTTTTTTTCCGCGTAAACGGATACTTTCCCCGATAATACGTCGACTAAAACATTTTTTGAGTCTTCGGCATTTTTGATGCTGAAAGAGGTGCCCAATACTTCGGCAGTCAGTTTGCCTGCATGTACAATAAAAGGTTTCTGGGGGTTTTTGGTTACATCAAAAAATGCTTCACCGTGCAGGTGTAATTCTCTTTTGGTTTTATTGAAGTTTTTGTTGTAAATCAGGCTGCTTCCCGGTTTTAGAACCACCAGTGAGCCATCGGACAGGGTGATTTTTTGATCGGAAAAAGTGGTGTTTTTTAGCTCTATTCCACGTTGGGCTACGGCGTGACGAGTTTGGTTGCTTGGCTCAGTTGGTGGCAGCAATTCAACTTGACTCAGCCATACAAAGGCTAAAATCAGCCCCACGGCAATGCCCATGATCCAGGCCATGCGGGTGATGCGGTTGCGGGAGTTGTGGTAAGTGGCTTGACGGAGGTTTACCCAGATTCTTCTTCCAATAGTTTGAGTGGCTTCATCAGGGGTATTGTGCTGATGAAACTCCGGCTGTGTGTCATACCAGGCTTGAATTTTTCGGTCCTCTTCGGCAGTGGTTTTTCCTAGAAGGTAACGTTTGGATAGTTCATTGAACTCCTTTTGGGTCATTTCAACATAGTTTAAGGTTTATCAATTCTCGGACTGATATGACTTTAAAGTGTCTTTCAAAAATTTAAGTGATTTGGTCAAGTGGTATTCTACCGCCTTTTCACTCAAATTGAGGTGTTTGGCTATTTCCTTGACGGGTTGATTCTCATAGCGGCTGAGTCGGAATACTGCGGCGCTTTTTTCGGGGAGTCGATTCAGGGCTTTTTCGATGGCGGAAGTCAGTTCTTTGAAGTTTAGGATTTGGTTGCCATCAGGGGATTCTTCCAATTCTTTGAACAGCAGATACTCCTGGTATTTGCGGTAGCTAAGCTGGGATTTGAAGAAGGTGTAGACCTGGTTTTTAATGGCTACAGCAAGGTACAAATCGAGTCGTTTGATGACCACCTCGGTCCGGCGGTTCCACAAACTCAAAAAGAGTTCCTGTACCAATTCCTCTGCATCGGCAGCGCCCACCTGATGCGAAGCCCAGGTGAATGACTTATACCAATAGCGTTGATAAATTTCTTCATACGCCAGGGTATTGCCTGCTTGCAGCAAGACGACCAGTTGTTTGTCGGTAAGCTCTTTTACGCCCATAGTAATGATCCGATGGCTTGATTTGTAGCGCTCTCTTTTATTAAGTAAAATAAAGTGCGGGTATCCCTAAACGAAATGCAGGAAAAATTTCGTGCAATTGATTTTTTCTTTGGGAAAATTTCTAAAATGCTAGATTGGGTATTGATAATGTTGGGTTTAGGCGGCGTAATTATTTTTTAGTGATTTGGATCAATTTGAGCAAAGAGCGTTTCAGCAAATCCGTTTGGGTCCACAACAAATCGTGCTTGGAGCCGGGCACCAGGGTCAAACTTACCGAGGCCGCATTGACCAGGTTTTTGGCCGCAAAAGGAGCATTTTCAGGAAAAATCAAGGTGTCATCCATGCCCTGCAACAAAATGACCTTGCTGCGAATCCGAGACCAGAGTGGAACCATTTTTTCCAATTCAACCTTATGAGAGAGTTTTTCGGCATTGGCGGTGCGGAACGAACCAGGGATAAAATTGCGCAGTGACCAATGGTGGGTAGGGTAAGAGATCCAGTAGGTGGTTTCGGCGCCGGGTTTGAGGGAAGCAGATTGCAACAGCAGTCCATCCACCAATTCGGGATAGTCCATCGCCAAACGCGCAGCAACCGTGCCTCCGTACGAGGAGCCATGCACGATGATCTGCTGATGGATGGCTCGGTTTTTCTGCAAAATACCCGCAATCAGTGCCGCCTGCTTTTTGACCGAAGTTTCGGGATCGCCATAGCCGGAATAACCATAACCGGGGCGGTCAACGGCCATGAGTTCGGCCTGGGCGAGTAGGGTGCTGTCGCTCAGCATGTCCATCCAAAAGGAAGACGAGGAGGGCGCTCCGTGGATAAACAGGATCAAGGGCTTCGTGGCGTCACCCACCTGCACGTAGCGCATCTCGCGCCCCCACTGCTGGAAATGCGTTACCTTGGGCACGTAGGCAAAGGCGTTTTCGGCGAGTTTGCGCAGCATCGTTTCATCGGTCAATCTCACCTCCACCAAATCGTAGGTGTAAGCCAAAAATCCGAACAAAACCACCGAAGCGTAAAAGCGCTTGCGGGAAAAAAGTGGGTAGAGGTAACGATAGATCATGGCGACATTTGGGTTAGCATGAGTGAATACGGAAGCAATGCGCAGGTATATACTAGGGACTAATTTGGAACAAACAGGGTGTTTAAAAGTTGAGAAGTATGAAGCGCGTAAACATCGCCTCCATTTCTCAACTTTTCCAAAATACATTTCTTTATCCACAAAATCAAGTGAGATTTTTTGGACTTTTTGATCGCCAGATTGCGCGAAAAACAAAAATAGAGTACATTTGCCGGGCAAACGCGAAAGGGCGTTTGATTTAAGTTCGATTTGGCCCCGTAGCTCAGCTGGATAGAGCAACTGACTTCAGCGTGCACTGCATAAGCTGCACAATAGGAGCCTTTACAGGGAAAAGTAACCTGTAAAGTGAAGGCCGCTATATCGGGGAACCCTAAGTTCATCGCCACCCGGCATGAATATGGCAATCCCGAGGAAACCAATGACCCTTTGAAATGCCGACGGGCAGTAAAAGGTGAGGGTTCCGTAGAGACTATACGCGGCACGCCTGAAATGGCGGTGAGATAGTCCAGACCACAAAAACCAGCAATGGTTCGCGGCGAAAGCCGTAGGGGTAAGCTAATCAGTAGGTCTCAGGTTCGAATCCTGACGGGGTCACCAGAAGCCTCATAATCAAAGCATAGCGAGATTGTGAGGCTTTTTTATTTGACGCAAGTTTCAGCTGTAAGTAATTGTCCAACGGCTTGTTGGACAAATGGGTCTTGGTAAAACTTGAACCATTACTGGCCAGCCTGTGGCACTGCTTAAAGTATTGGTCAACGACCTCTTGACCAATTGAAATTTGGTAAAAAAGATAAAACCATTTACAGTATTTAAGATTGGAACTTGAAAAACCTTTCAGGTCGGGGAAACACAACAACAGGTCATAAAAACACAAAACTGCTACAAGCTGTCGCAGTTTTGCCCTGGGGCATAATCGCCCACTAAAGAATTGGAAATAATGCTGATGAATGATTTGAAAAGCTTTAACGAACCTGCGTTCTGGGATTATAGCTCCAATACATTTATCATCTTGTAACCCCCGCCTTTAGTCGGGGGCTCAAGGCCACCCACCTACTCACATCTAACAGCACTCCACAGGCGCACATCAGGAAATGGTATAGATGGAAGCCTCTGGAAGGATGTTAGATGTGAAGGGTGGGGGCGCTTGGATCCACCCGTTGAAACGGGCGGTTACAAGATGTTGGATGTGGTGGGTGTTCATTTTTGCTCAGGCTCGAATTCCGTTTCTACCCATTGATTAGCAAAATAATCTTTTAGAATGGTTCGAGATGTTCGTTTTCAAACGCTTCAATTCAGCAGACACTGTCTGCTGAATTGAAAACACCTCGTAAAACTTTCTCATCTGTCGCAGATTGGCTTCGGAAAAGCCCTTTCCAAATCGTCTAGTCAAGTGTTCCGAAAGATTTTTTAGTACCTTTTTTCCGTACTCGGCTTTTTGCTTTCCTGATTGGATTGGCACCTGAATCTACTCAAGAGCCCTAAATTTTCAAACCGTGACAATTCGTCACAGTTTCATTACCCTTTGAGTTGGGATGCCATGGTAATTATTCTGTTAGTCTTTCATCAACAACTTCATCCGCATCAATTCACTTTGCAGGATTTGCTCATCGGACATTTCTTTTAGCCGCTCAAAGCGGAGCTTGCGAAATTCCTCGTCAGCTTGGTTTCGTTCTTCAGCGGTCATTGCGCTTCTGAAAACAAAACTTTCAGCTATTTCTTCATCCGATAGTTCCTTCCTCAAATCCTCGTAGGTTGGTTCTTTTAGCTTACTCATCTCTAAGGTATTTGTTGATTAACGTTTGTGAAGATGGCACTTCTATGCCTAAATGTATATTGTAGAGGTCGAGGTAGGCCATCAGCACTACTTCTTGCTCAAGACATAGTGCCCTACCCCTGATTCTGCTTAGCTAACAAACGTAAAACCCTACACAGATCATGTGGGGTCAGACACGGCCCAGTCTTCTACCTCCAGGCCTTCATAAACTACAAAATGCCTGGTATTGTTGGTCACCAACACAAGGTTATAAACCATTGCTGTTGCTGCAATTAACACATCAAAATGATCATGCATGGGTGTTCCGGCTCTGGTGAGGCGGACTTTTTCGGATGCGAATACATCGAGTACTTTGGAGATAGGTAAGACGGTCACCGTTTCAGTCAACAAATTGATCAGTGCATGATTTTTTGCTGGGTCTGCGCTACTTTCAGCCCCAATTTTTAGTTCAGCTAAAGTTATCTCTGAAACAGAACAATTTTGAAGCCCAACCAAGGCCATCTTTTCTCGAATCTGGAATTTCTGTCTGAACAAAAAGATGACAATATTGGTATCGAGAAGGTATTTATTCATAGCGCCTCAATACTCCGGTTAAACACTCTTGCTTCTTCAATTTCAGCAATAATTTGCTCGGCAGTACGGTCATCTGACCATGCCCCGGCTAAGGCATTCAGCTTATTCAATTTTTCTTGTTCATCTTGTTCAGATGCCGCATCACGCTCTACTTTTTTTACCTCGATATAGTTTAAGGTCTTTAAAAAAAGCAGCAGCGTGGAAAGATGGGCATTGTCTACATCCAAAGTAATACGTGTCATTTTTCGGCATTGATTTCAACAAATTTAACTCATTTAGCAGAACAGCGCAATTTTAATTTAACCTAAGTTCGGGGATCATAGCTCCAATGCATTTATCATCTTGTAACCCCCGCCTTTAGTCGGGGGCCCAAGGCCACCCACCTACTCACATCTAACATCCTTCCAGAGGCTCACATCAGGAAATGGTATAGATGCAAGCCTCTGGAAGGATGTTAGATGTGGGGGAGGGAGCGCTCGGATCCACCCGTTGAAACGGGCGGTTACAAGATGTTAGATGTGCTTGGGCGATAATTCACCGAAATCACGTTAACGAAGAAAATAAGGCCGAAGAGGAATGGGTTGGGGGAACGAAAACAAAAAAGCCACAATCAAACGTTACCGTCCAATTATGACTTTTTTTAAGTGGTGATCCCGCTGGGAAGGGGTGAGGAAAGTAGTGGGTTGGAAATCAGGTGGTTGGGAGAGTGGAGGGAAGGAAGTTAAAAGAATTTAAGAAAAATGAAGTTGTCAATTTTAAGATTTAGGCTTCAAGAGGTGGGTACCCAAACTTGGAATTGACCTACCTCAAATAAATAAGATAGTGCCATGGTTAAAAGCTTCACTTTGATCTATTCAATAGTCCGCGCAGAATGCGCGTGCTAAGTTGAATGAATCGCGCCGAAATCCAATACTTTATGGAAATCGGGATGAAATTGATCAAACTCAGCATTTTTGCTAAGGTGCTCGAAAAG
>JAIYAV010000181.1 GCA_027488855.1 Saprospiraceae bacterium | reverse complement strand
TATTTTCTACAAATGTGTGACCTCTCCGAGGTCATCAGATCGACTTCGTAGAAGTCGTACATTTGTAGAATATGTTGCAAATGCGTTTTTCACGACTTCGTAGAAGTCGCACATTATTCATTGTCAATGCCGTTAATTCAAAACTCACGTTAAATTAAATGCCACGCAGTTTCAAAAACATGTTTCCGCCATCGCCAGAAGGTAGTTTCGGGATTGTCAACTGTAGCTAAAGCAAAAAGTTTTTGCAAAAGCGAAACATCGCTTAATTGATCGAGTTTTTCCCATCCCTCTTCGCTTAGCCCCCAGCCAGCTTCAAACGAGTATTCATAAATGCCCTTCAAATATCCCTTCACGGTTTTCTTGCTGTAAAAAGCGGAATGCTTTTCAACAAGTACCTCTAACGCAGCCACAAGATCAGGCAGCTGTTTTTCATAAGTCTCATAATCATCTTGTTGTTGAATGGCTTGGCGAACAATGTATTGCTCGTGCAAAGGGTAGCTTTCAATCAAGGAAATTCCAGAATCCAGGTCGTCGGACTCGTCGGTACTGTCTTCAAGGCTTTCTTCAAACAGTGCCACTGTTTCTTCCAATTTTTTAATCCAATTGCTCAATTTTTCCTGGTACGCTTCAATGATTTGGCGGTATGCTTCCGCTTGCTCGGGGCTGTGCAAGACAAATATTTCAAGCAATTCATCTGCTGGTACATAGAGGGGGCTGACATAGGGCATTCCGGCCAATTGCATAAAAACACGATTGAGCACATCGTCAATGGTTTGCAGGTCCTCACTGCGCTGGGTCAACACCCGGGCATATTCTCGTTCAGTTGGGGGAATGAAAATAAAATCACTACACAATAGCTTTAAAACTTCAGCCTCATCAAAGTTCTGCTCAGCGTTGAACCGAGTAAGATTGGCGTTTTCAACAAAAGAAAGGAGCGTTTTGACGTCTTCCGTTGCTTCCAATACGGCACGTAAAATTTCTTGTGCCCCCCATTGACTCAAAGAGCCATAGCCATTGAGCTCTTTTGTCCAATAAGCCAACGCTTCTTTTTCGCCTATGACGGAGGCCATTGCCTTCAAAAGATCGCCGTCTTCACCCTCGTATAGTTTCGCAAAACGTTCAATTGCTGCTTGCCTATCCTGGCCATAAACCAGATGCAATTGTTTGAATAATCTACATGCATCAAAACAGATTGGGGTTGAATATTTTTTGTCAAACGTAGTTTCGAGCCAGTTTAACATCACCTCTACCTGTTTGTCTTCTATATCACCATGTAAGTAACAATGGTCGGGAAATCTATTCTCCAGCATTATGCCTACCGCCAAAACAGCAAGATGGTAAGGATAACCCTGGGTTTTGCTGTCCCATATTTCCATTCCATTCGAAGAAGACCAGTATTCAGGCTTATCGGTTTTGAAAACGGAATCATTGAAACAGCCTTGTTGTCCACTCTTTTTGGTGTAAGCTTCTAAATATCGGTACAAATCAAAAGTTTCGGCAGTCTGCCGACTGAGCAAATCTCCTTCCAAATACCAACATTCTTCTACTGTCCCTGCATCTAGGATAAGGTTGCGCGAGTACACATTACGGTCTTTCCCATTTTTGGTCTCAACGTCATACCTGAACAGGGGCAAGGGGAATTTTTTTAAAATGTCCAGGCTTTCGTGCCAGGCAGTTTCCCAGGCCTCTTCGGTAATTCCACGAAAATTTACGGACAAGTGAATGTACAGTCCCATAATGTCTTTTTGGTTTGGTGCACTAATGGTTTTTTAAAAATAAAAATAGTTGTTTTTAATATAAAAATCAACAAATAATTTAATAAAAGAAGAATTTTTATAGCTTACGATACTGAAAGCGCCCTAGAATGCAGGGTCGATTGGTTCTAAATGGAGTACTCTTTTCAACCCCGAAGGGGTGACATGATTATAGCAAAAATGGCATGTAGTTGTATTAAAACCCCGAAGGGGTGACATTATTTGATCACACCCTCGCAGTTTTATTATAATACCACCCCTTCGGGGTTTCTCTTCATGGAATAAACACCGGTTATTTTGCTATAATCATGTCACCCCTTCGGGGTTGAGGCCAGAACCAATCGACCCTGCCTCACAGGGGTCGGGGGTTGGTAGACAAATGCACAATTTTGAATTCAACCTGTAAACTTATGTAGGAACCGTAGCCCGCTAGGGACGAAATGTGGGTACCAAAGCGACACAATAGCAGTACAGTTGGGGAATGACGAATTAGACCTTGCCTTTTGAGGCTTCGCCTCCTTTTGCTAAAGCGACAGGATAGTAAAACGGATGAAACGGACTAAACGGATTGAAACGGACTTTGGCTCGCCTTCGGCTCACGCTTATCCGCCGCAGGCGGCAAAATCCGTTCCTATCCGTTCCATCCGTTTCATCCGTTTTACCATCATGCCGCTTTGGCCTAATTTCTACATCCGCAAAAATCCCCAAACCCAACTCGACAATTCATCACTCATCACTCCTCACTTTTCATTTTTCACTTTTCACTTTTCACTTTTCATTTTTCATTCCCCAATACCCTTTCCACATCCTTCACCAAGCC
>JAIYAV010000016.1 GCA_027488855.1 Saprospiraceae bacterium | reverse complement strand
CTTTTTCGCTGAATTTTGCTATCTTTGTACTGAGTGATTTTTCGCTCATCAGACCTTTTTTTTTGTGCGTAGACTTCACAAAACTAAAGGTCTTTTTTTTGTATTCTGGACACCCTACCTGAATGGGCTGGGGAATTAGTTAAATAGGTTATTTTTGAACAAAAAAGCATGAAAATCCAGTTTGAAGACATTCGACCGGATGCGGATCGTTCTTTTCGGATTTTGCTCACCCCACGTTTGCACGACACCTTTTTGTGGCATTACCACCCCGAATACGAACTGGTCTACATCGAAGGGGCCAATGGCACCCGCCACATTGGGGATCACATCTCGCGTTACGAAGGCAGCGATTTGGTTTTTATTGGCCCGAATGTACCACACCTCAATTTTGACTATGGGGTGGAGCATGAACATTACAAAATTGTCATCCAGCTCAAGGAAGATTTTTTGGGCAAAAACTTTTTTCATGCACCCGAGCTGAGCGATGTGCGGCGTTTGTTTGAGCAGGGTAGGGAAGGGGTCTCCTTTTTGGGCGAAACCAAATCTCAAATTGGGGAACGCCTAAAACGTTTGGCCAGTCTTAGCCATTTTCAACAACTGATGGAGTTACTGGATATTTTTCAAACTTTGGCATTGAGCAGAGAGGCTCAAAAGCTGGGAGCAACGCCCATCCAAAACGAGCAATATTTTCAGGATCAACAAAGGTTACAGCGGATTTACCATTTTGTAGAAAAGCACCATCGGAACAAAATCCGAATGGAGGAAATAGTCGCATTGTCCAACTTGTCCAACGCTGCCTTTTGCCGTTATTTTAAAAAAATGACGGGCATGACCTTTACGGAATTTTTGAATCAATACCGGATCAACACAGCCAAACGCTTGTTGCTAAAACATTGCAACGTATCAGAAGCTTGTTACGAAAGTGGATTTGAAAACTTATCCCATTTCAATAAAACCTTCAAAAAATTGAGCGGTGAAAACCCGAAGGATTTTCGTAGACGGCATTTACAAGTGTGATAAATAGGACGCTTCAAGCTCAGCTAAGGTCAATCCTAAAATGTTTGCAATTTGCTCATGTGGCAACCCCATTGCTTTAAAGGCTTGGATAGAGTTCTTCACCCTGGCTTGTTCTTGCTTTACACGTTC
Source organism: Saprospiraceae bacterium (assembly GCA_027488855.1). GTDB lineage: Bacteria > Bacteroidota > Bacteroidia > Chitinophagales > Saprospiraceae > Haliscomenobacter. Next base: position 3,418 of record JAIYAV010000016.1, on the reverse strand, counting down.
TTGTTCTTGCTTTACATTTTCTTGTTCTCTTTTTACATTCTCCTGTTCTTGCTCGACCTTCTGTTTGGCCACTTTTACTTTTAATTGCTCCTGTTTCAACAATTGACGACTTTCGTTTAATTCCTCTATGGCCTGTTCATGGTATTCCACCAATTCAAGATAAGACAAAAAGGGTTCACCATTGGGTCTCGATAGGAGTAAAGTTTCGGTTGTCCATTCGAATTTTATGTGCAACAGTGGACTAATCCATACTTCCTGGTATTTGTGAGGCTGTAGTTGGCCATTGTGGCGGGTATAAATTTCCAACTTGTTGTGATCAGGATCGTAGACGTAATATTCCTGGGCACCGTAAGTAGTATAAAACTTCAGTTTTTTGGCCATTTCTGCACGCGTATTGCCAGGAGACAATATCTCAAAAATCACCTGTGGCGCAACATTGTCTTCAAAAAACTGCATGTATGACCCGCGATGTCCTTTGGGGCGACCAAGTGCAACCATCACATCCGGAGCAACCCGAATGCCGCCATCTCCTTCTACCGGATACCAAAACAAATCTGCCGCAATGAACACATCGGGCTGTTGAGCAAAGCAAGCTTCCAGGTTGAGCTTGATCAATGCAATCCATTCAAACTGTAAAGTGTTTTCCGCCATGGGTTTGCCATCGGATTCTGGATAAATTAGGCGCAATTCTTCAGCTGAAAGGGTGTGCATCGGATAGCTTTTTACGCAATTTACATTGTTTTGCTGATTTTTGCCAGCACAATAATAAGCTTTTTTTGTTTTTAATAAAAAAATAAAGAACAATTAATTTTTTATTGTTTTGAATGGTAGGCAACTTTGCGCTAAATCGCATTTTTACCCAAAATCGCAACATTTATCTGGAATTGACCTTAATAATTAAGTACCTTTAGAATCGTTTTACACCCAAAATTCATCACAATGGCTGTATATAACCTAAATGTCAATGGGAAAAAAGTAACGGTGGATGTTGAGCCAGACATGCCTTTGCTTTGGGTTCTGCGCGATTTTGCAGGACTAAAAGGGACCAAGTTTGGTTGTGGCATGGCGCTTTGTGGCGCATGCACTGTCCACTTGAATGGCCAGCCCATTCGTTCCTGTCAAACTCCCGTATCCTCCCTGGCCAAAAGTGCCAAACTCACGACCATCGAAGGCATTTCGGACGGAGTTACCCTCCACGCCGTGCAACAGGCCTGGATTGAAGAGCAAGTGCCCCAATGTGGCTATTGCCAATCTGGTCAGATCATGTCCGCAGTGGCCTTGCTCAAAACCACTCCTGATCCAACGGACGAAGACATCAACAGCGCCATGAGTGGCAACCTTTGCCGCTGTGGTACCTACGATCGCATCCGCAAAGCCATTCACCGTGCTGCTGATTTGTCCAAAACCAGCGGCGGCGGCACGCAAAAAGTAGGCAAAGCTGGTGGCAAATAATCCCTCATCCTCAATTATCAAGAGCTTATGACATCCAACAACAATAGTCGTCGCGAATTTTTGAGGCTTAGCAGTTTGTCCGGTTTGGGGCTGATGCTGGGGGTCTCGTCTTTCGCCAAAAATGCTTCGATCGTCAAATTGACAGAAGAAGCACTACAACTCGAAATTAACCCATTTATCATCATCGATAATTTGGGTAACATCACTTTGGTCAACCCCCGCCCAGACATGGGTCAGGGCTCAACCCAGGCCGTGCCTTCCCTTTTGGCGGAAGAACTGGAAGTGAGTTTGGAAAAAGTCAAACTCATCCAATCCGACGGAAAATCCAAATACGGCAGCCAGACCTCTGGCGGGAGCAGTAGCGTACGCGAATTGTGGGAGCCCCTGCGCAAAGCTGGCGCGGCAGCCAAAGAAATGTTGACAGAAACCGCTGCCAAACGTTGGGGCGTATCCGTCGATAAGTGTTACGCTGAAGATGCCCGCATTCACCAAAAGGGCAGTGACAAAAGTTTCTCCTACGGCGAATTGGCCGATGAAGCTTCCAAATTGCCAATCCCCAAGAATCCTAAACTAAAGGATCCAAAGGATTTCAAAATCATCGGCAAAACCAAACCTCGCCTGGACGTACCCGATCGGGTGACCGGTAAGGCCGTTTTTGGGATGGATGTGGATGTGCCAGGTATGGTTTACGCTGCTATCCTGCATGCTCCAGCGATCCACGGCAAGATCGTCTCCATCGACGATGCTGCAGCTAAAAAAATTCCTGGGGTCATCAGGGTCATGAAGGCCGAACGCCCCATGCCGCACCGAACTTCGGAAGCAGTTGCAGTCATTGCGACCAATTGGTGGGCCGCGCTCAAAGGCAAAAAAGCGCTGAATGTAACCTGGGACAATAGTGGTCTGGATAAAATGACCACCGACAGCTATTTCGCCAAAAGTTATGAAGCCGCCAAAGCGGAGGGCATCAACTACGAAGAAAAAGGAGATATCGATCAAACACTGGCGCATGCTGAAAAGACCCTGGAGGCGGTGTATGAAACGCCCTTCCTGGCCCACGCTCCAATCGAGCCTGAAAATGCCATCGCCCACGTCAAAGACAATGGTGAGGTAGAAATTTGGGCCCCGATTCAAGGACCAGACTGGGCCCTGAGGGATGTAGCTGGGTACCTTAAAGTGAAACCCGAACAGATCAAAATCAATGTCTTTTTGCTCGGTGGTGCCTTTGGTCGCAAAGCTTACCACGACTTTTTGTTGGAAGCCTGCTTCTTGTCAAAGGAACTGAAAAAGCCGGTCAAAGTCATTTGGACCCGTGAAGACGACATCAGCCAGGGGCCATACCGCCCAGGGATGTTGAGCGCCATGCGTGGGGCAGTGAACGGCAAAAAAATCGCTGCTTTCCACCACCATGCCATTGGCGAATCCATCAATCGTCAGGTATTCAATGGTTTGAAAGACCACGAAGTGGACGACTGGATTACTGGCGAATTGAGCGCAGAAAACCACAAGTACAACCTGCCCGTGTGGAAACTGAGTTGGAGCAACGTCAAAACCGACATTCCCATCGTGTGGTGGCGCTCGGTGTATGCTTCCAATTTTGCTTTTGGGCAAGAGTGTTTTATGGACGAATTGGCACATGCCGCTGGCGTAGATCCGATTGAAGCACGCCAAGCGGTACTTCAGGATGCTCGCTTCAAAAAAGTGCTGGAAGTGATCTCCGAAAAGGCGAACTGGAAGGAAAAATTGCCAGCAGGGCAAGGCCGGGGTGTTGCCATGTTCAAAAGTTTTGGCAGCATCAGCGCTTGTTGCGTGACGGTGTCCAAACAAAGCGACGGCAGCGTCAAAATTGATAAAGTGGTTTCCGTCATCGACTGTGGCTGGCACGTGAACCCTGACAACGTCAAGGCACAAACCGAAGGCAACATCGTAATGGGTTTAACTGCGGCGATCAAACCCGGCATTACCTATG
>JAIYAV010000154.1 GCA_027488855.1 Saprospiraceae bacterium | reverse complement strand
TTTGATTTTTGTTTTTTAAGCCCCATTTTAGGCTATCGAAACAAACCGCAAAAACATGACTCCACCCTACAACCAAAAAGAATATGTCCTCCAACTGATCTACGAAGCCTTTGACCAAGTAACATTAGAAGATGGTGTATCCCTCCACGAAACGATCAGGATCGACGATTACGGGTATACCAACGAAACTTTGGAATCCCAGATCAAAGCTGATGAGCGAAATAACTGGAAAAAGCTGATCGATGATCCTGATCTCGCAAAAGTACACGGTAATGGCGGTTTGTCTTTTTATGATGCCAAAGGATTGAGGTTTCACCTTCCAGCTTATTTGTGTCTAATGATCAAAAACCCAGGGGAAGATATTGCAGACATCTGCGATAGCCTGATGTTCACTTTGACCCATTTGGAAGCTTACAATCGCGAAAGGTTTTCCATTTTGACTCCTGTGCAAAGGAAGGCGGTTAAGGTGTTTTTGACTTATCTGCGGTACAATACAGGAGTGAGCACTTATGAGCCTGGATCAAAAGAGATTGAGCGGGCGATTCGGGAATATTGGAGTAGTCTTCCTACTTAAACCCTACTCCACCTTCCCCTTTTGATAATACCCAATGTCCGTAAAATTAAAATACCGCCGTGGCAAATCCGCGTATGGATAAATCCCCCACTCCGTAAAAAAGGAGTTGTTCGCGCTCAAAGTCCAGTCAAAACGCGCCGGGTCTTCGTCAATGACGATGGAACGCGGCGCTTCAGGATTGCGCAGGGAGGACAACAACCAAAACTCAAACGAAGAACCCCAACTCATGATCAAGGTATCCATTGGTGCGTCCTTTTCGCTGATGATCAGCTTTTTGCTCTCCATTTGTTCCAGCTTGTCGAGCATCTGGTTTTGTACGGTCAGGCGATTGGTGTAAGGCTGGTGCAAGGCGCCAATGTGGAAAATGCGTACGGCCAATACCAGGCCCAAAAGGCCGAGCACTACTGGCGTCTTTTTGATCAGTGGCAACACGTCAAAAATCAAAGGCAGAATCACAAACACACTCAGGGGCAAATAAAAACTCTCGATGTGGAACTGCGGCATACCCTGGGCATACGACACATTGACCATCAACAGGTAAGCAAAGAACGTCCCCCCCAGCAACAGCAATTTCCACCATTTGCGCTGCATGCCCAAAACCACCAGACAAGCCAATAGGCCAATCGGCAAGAGGTAATAGTCCTTTTTGCAATATTCGATAAAATTGAGGTTCGACTGGATGTTGAAATAACTCGGCAGGGTTTTGAAGTTGCTGATGCCCTGGCTGGCCTGGTTGTCATAAACGGCGGTGGGCATCACGAAGTTTTTGAACAACAAAATCATCGCAGACAAGATCCCTACTGTCCAAAACTGCTTCTTGGGCAAGCGCAATTGTTCATCCAATAAGCCAAACAACATCAAATAAGCCAGCAAAAATGGAATGAGTGGATGGAAATACAGCAAGGTGATCAGGATGAGGAAAAAGGCTGAAATTTCAAACGCGTTGTAATCCGCCCATTGCCGCTCCCGGGTCATGAAGGCCAAAAAGACCATCGACAGTGCAATGCCCTGGGCAAATTCAATTTGCATCCACCAAAAGGTATAAGAAACGATGAAGGTATTGATCAGGAGAATCCCTAACGCCAAATTGCTGTTTTTAAACCAACGCTGCACCACGAAAAAGCAGGCAAAGTAATAAAATACCACCCCAACCGAGTAGATGATCATCACCCATTTGATCGGCAAGTGCAGTTGTACCGCGATCCAGGGAAAAAACTGGGTCAAAGCCGAGCCAAAACGGTTGGCCTGGATCGCAAATTCGCCCGAACTGGCAATGGAAAAAATCAAAAAGGCGGGGTCGAGGAAAATGGTGCGCTCCTGGTAAAAATAAGCTGCCAATGCCCCCAGTGCAAAGTAGCCACAAAGTCCTAAAATCAATACATGCCTAGCTTGCATAACTTTATTTTAATACATTTTAGGAAACCAGAAATTATTGAACACCAGATCATTGCCCCTCCGCCAAAAAATATTATCCTCGGGGCGACCGACCTGCCGCACCAAAAACTCGTCGACGTAAACATCCTTGATGTTCATGTCCTTGTATTCCAGTTCCATCTCCACCGTAGCTCCTCCCCGACTGGCATTGATCGGAAAAACGACCAGGCCCCAGCCGTTGTTGTCCAGCACCTGTAAGTCAAATTTGCAGGCATTGTGTACAATCAGGCGTCGATTGCCCGCTACGTCAATTTCGTAACCTTTGAAGTTCATCCTTGGGCGTTGGTCTTCACCGAGATAGACCCACACCGAACATTCGGTATTGGCCGCCGGAGTTTCAAAGGTCAAAAATGGTACCTGTTTGCGGCCTTTGCCCAAAAATTTCCGTTGCCCCACAAATGCACCTTTGCCTTGATAGGTTTTGGGAGATTTTAGTTTGTCAAAATTCTCGTAATAAAACTGATAGCTGCTATCTGGCAACAAAAATCCGTCCCGCTGAAAGCCTTTTTGCAAGGTGCCTTCATAGCCCCCTTTGATGTCTTGCCGCCAGGCATTGATGGCCTGATCGAATGCATCTAGTGGCAGTTTGCGCAACTGCACCAGCGAATCCTCGTACAACATCTCGCTAAAACGCAACAAATAACTGGTGCCCTGGGTAGTAGAAAAATACTGTCCTTTGTCCATTACGACCAAAAATGGTTTGTTATTCGGTAAGTCCTTAAGTACTGGAATGGGTCGATAAGGCAACATATCCAGCGGAACTCGCTTGATGGTTTGTGAAAAAGACGTGCGGCTCATTTGTACCCCCATGTTGCCAAAACCATAGAGCCAGCCCGGCAAGGTGGCCAGTCGCACTGCGTTTCCGGGTGCATCTACAATGAAATTTTCCGAACCCACATGAAAATAAGGCATCGGCAATACAGCCTGATAGTCCAATAAATTGATGTCCTTGAACCAATACCCCGGTCCACTTTCAAATTGCTGGCGATTGTAGTGGGCCTCGTCTTTCCAGGGTTTGATGAAGGAAGCGGTAGACATGAAGTAGGATTCCATGCCGAGAATCAGCAAGGCCCCCCCAATCAACACCACCCGGCGCGTACCCGTCCAAACCAATGCTTTTTGGTACAACAAATACCACAACACAATCCCCCAGCCGTAGTAAAACGCCCAGGCAAAACGCCCCTGCCCCCGGAATTGGCGGAATGGGCCCAGATAATCGATCAAAAAATCCAAACCCGGCAATACAAAGGGCAAACCGAGTGAAACCACCAGCATGAGCAGAATGGCAGGAAAAAACAAACGCAAAAACCGTGGTGCCAAATCTTCCGTTTGAGGCAACACCTTTTTGCGCAGCAAAGGGATAAAAAAGGCAATAAACCCAATCACCCCTACCAGACCAATGTAGATTTCACTTTCAAAAGTCATGTCGCGGATGTCCACCACGTTTGTATTAATCCAGGCCCAATAAGGCATTTGAATCGCCGTCACGATGCCTTCCCAACGCGCCCGGTAGTCCAAAAAACCAAAGGGGGTTGGAGGTCTATCCGTCACCGTATCCGTGCTCATCATCCAGATTTGAATGAGCATAAAGGGCAATATGACCTGGATGCCATAATGAACTCCCAGGCGAAGGACTTCTTTCCAACTTTTGTTCTTCAAAAAAGTAAACAGAAAGTACCAGCCAATCAGCATCCCCGCAATGGCCAGGTAATACATGTGAATCAATCCGTATACACCAATGACCACTCCAATGATGGCACTGATCAGGTAAGATGGTTTTTCCTCAAAACGCAACAACAAATAAATGATCAAAGGCACTACAAATCCGTAGGACAAGGCGTAATGCGCAATGGGTCGGAAATGCTGCGGCGACATCAACATGATACCCAGTGCAGCCAGCGTAGCAAACCAGGGTGCCACTTTCAATTTGGTCAAAATCAAGTACAACAACACCGCACAAAACAAAAAGGAGAGCACAATCGCAATGTTCATAATGGCAATGGTATGCTCCGAGATGTCAACAACGTTTTGGCTGATGAATTTCAAGGTGTTAGCCAAAATGGGTTGGCAATCCGTATACATGATGTGCTCCCCATACGGGTAGTTCATCCCCTCAAAATGCGTGTAAGTGGCATCATGTTTGACGTGGTAATAAACCGTAAAGTAGTTCTTGTAGCCATCACCATACAAGTTAAAGAAGGTATTATCGGGATCCGTGAGATAAGGCCGATAATGGAAAAACAAGGCCGTAGCCGACAATAAAATGGTAAACAGCAGGCCTAAACCTTTATGTTGGGTCATGATCCTCAGGTTAACTGCGTAAAATTAAGGCAAAAACTCCACCAGACAATCGTCCACGTAAACGTTCTGCAGGCCGGGATTGTGAATAAAGCAACGCACCTGGTTTTCAGGGGCGAGCAAATCACTTAGGGGCATTTCCAGCACCAATTGTTTCCAGCGATTGGTGCCCATGTCACTCCCTAATACATTGACTTGATCCACCTTGAGCGGGGTATTTTCCGGGCTCCAGACCTGTACCACCAGCGCTGCAGCTGTACCCGCATCGGGAATCAGGACATAAGCACTGAAGCGTACTTTGGAAAATTTCACGGCGGATATATTTTTAAACTGCTGGATAAACGCCGGGCTGAATTCCAGGGCGTTGCTCATCCGGCAAAAAGCTTTGCCACTGTGGCTCACTTTACCCAGGGATACATGGGGATTGTACCCAAATTGGCCTTCGAAATCGTTCAGGAAGGCAAATTCGCCCAGGGCTGTTGCTTCTTTTTTACAAGCAAAAGCAATTGCCAATAGTAACAAAAGACCAATAACAGTTACACTATGTCTCATAAATCACTTCATTTAGCCTTAAATAATCCATATTTCAAAATACAATAAATCGCCCGAAAACCATCTTTCCAGCCAATTTTTTTGCCCTCTTCGTAAGTTCGGCCATAGTAAGAAATACCCACTTCATAGATGCGGATGCCTTTGATGCGGGCGATCTTGGCGGTGACTTCAGGCTCAAAACCAAATCTTTTTTCCACCAAATTCAATCCCTGCACCACCTTGGTGTTGAACAACTTGTAACAAGTCTCCATGTCCGTCAGGTTGAGGTTGCTGAAAAAATTGGATAGAAAGGTCAGGAATTTATTGCCAATCGAATGCCAAAAGAACAGGATTCGATGGGGTTTGCTGCCCATAAAGCGAGAACCGTACACCACATCGGCAAAACCTTTCAGCACGGGTTTCAGCAGGTCATTGTATTCATCCGGGTCATATTCCAGATCAGCATCTTGGATGATTAAGTAATCGCCCGTAGCACGCTGGATTCCGGTATGTAGTGCGGCACCTTTGCCCGCATTGACTTCGTGTTTGTAGTATTGCAGGTTGAGTTCGGGATGCTGATTTTGGAACCTAAAAATCGCCTCCTCCGTATCGTCTTTGGAACAATCGTTGACCAAAATGATCTCCTTCTCAATGCCATTGATCAAGTTTACCGCAGCAATTTTCTCCAAAATCAGGTGGATGGTTTTTCCTTCATTGTAGGCAGGCACTACAATCGACAGTTTTTTGATCACCACAGCATTATTGTTTATTAAAAGCTTCCAATTTAAGTTCGTCCACCAGAATCGGCATTACCCCTCCCCCATTCCAAACGGATACGCCGACCCGGTCAAATGATGCCTTGGGGGCTTTGATGTCAAAAAATAAAGTTTTGGTCTCGCCGTCGTTGAGGAAGCGGTACACCCGGATTTGTTCCGATTTCAGGATTTCCCCGCCATTGTAAAAGATCAGCAACAATTGAGGGCTCGACCAAATGTTCCAATCCTTGGTGCGGCAGCGAAAAGTGCCAGTGGCCCGGAGCCAGCCTGCATCCCCGGTAACAAAAGGAACTGAGTATGAAGCCAGGCTTTGTACACTTGCGTTCAAACAGGCGCTACGCTGTCCTTCGATAGGAGGCAAGTCACAAACGGCAGTCGAAGTATCCTGTTCAAAGTTTTCGTACAATAATTGCCTTACATCTTTGCGTACGCCATAATAGCCGGGCTCGTTGGTATCCAACAGTTTCATTGTTTCAGTATCGGCTTTTTTAAAGCGGCCCAAAACATTCCAATAATAAGCCCGATTCACCTGTTCCGGCACAAACAAGCCCCCCCAATGGGCCTGGTGGATCCACCAGATGTTGATGTACACAAAAACCAGGGCTATTGCGCCAAAAACATATTTCCAAATCCGACTTTTTAAACTCGCTTCAACAAATGCAGTCAATGGGAATGCCAAAATGGGGTAAGCTTGTACCATCGCCCTTTGCCCCAAACTCCCGCCGTACCACCAAATGTCCCAGGCAAAAGCAATGTACATGAACAAAAGGCTAAAGGCCAATAAACCTGGAAAAAGTGTTCGATGCTGTTTGGACAATTGACTGAATCCAATCAGTGAAAAGATCATAATCGGCGCATACATCAACCAGCCCGCACGGTAACTGAACAAACAATTCCAAATGTGTGGCCGCAACCAGCTGAATCCTTCTTCCTGATAACTGTACACGAACCAATCGCCAGAGACATATTTCCAATAGATCAATTGCAGGGAACCCACCAATCCAGTTACGATGACGGCTACTGCCAAGTAGCGGAATTTATCTTTAACGAATTGCCATTTTTCAAGCAATCCACTTTTCAGCGGCAAATTAAACGACCAAAGCAAGGGGATTAAGGCGCTGATGATTTCGGTAGGGCGCACCAAGGCCGCTAAACCAACGAATAAGCCGATTCCAATCGCCTTAGGGTAACTCGGTTTTTCATAAAAACGGATGGTCACCGCCAACAACAAGGCATACAGGGTGAACAGGTAGTTGTGCGTCATCGACCCCGTAATGCTGCCATATTCAAGGTAATTGGTGCCAAAAACCAGTAAAACTAAGGTGATTGCAGTAGCCAGATCACTGAAAAACCGCAGCAAAACCTTCCTCAACACGAACAAACCCAAAAACGCCACCAGCAATCCACCAAAAGCCAGCATAAATTGGTAGGGAAAAGAAAAACCATCCGCCGGATGTGCATCACTCATGGAAGCCCAGACATGGGCCACGAGAAAAAAGGGCGAATAAAGCACCGCCTGACCCAGGGAATACTTCATGACATAGTTGCCACTGGGGTGCAAAAAAGCTTGTTGAAAATCGGGAGTAGGGCGATATTGTTGGGTAATTTGATCTTTAAAGTGCACCTGCTTGATGTCCTTGTAGATAAAAAGGGCGGGCAAATAGTAGTAGTATCCAGTGACATCCCAGCCTATGGTCGCTTCCGCATAGTGGTTTTTCCAGCGCGGAAAATAAAAAAACAGGGCTGAAAAGAGAATTGCCCAACAAAGGAAGAGACTGAGCAGGGACTTAGGTGCTTGCATTGGATGTTTTGTGGCAAATATAGATGAAGAATGTGTAGAATTGTTTCGGACGCAAAAAAACCAAGGGTTAATTTTTTAGACTCCCTACGTTCCATGCACTAATCAATATGATTATCAAAAATTTGCGCTCGCTTCAACACCAAATCCTTGAATAAACCAAAGTACAATTCACGAATACCCTGATTTGGAATTTTAAATACATATTCACCAAGCTGCTCTGCTTCTATGGTGATCAATCCATTGTAAAACAGCAAACTGAGCATATCATCATGCGTCCAGTCTTTTTCCAAGCTAAACTGCACGGTCAGTCCACCTTTTACCACTTTTTCATCAATCAATTCTTGTAGCAAAGCCGTGTTTTTATCATAATCTCCCAAAGTCAAGGTTTGTGAGATTCGGGAATAATCACTGCTTATGTTGACATCAAGCATGGTGCTAGGGTAAGCTTTTTGCATTTGAAACTCCCGAACGAAATACAGCAACATGTCTGGGTTATAGAGGCGGCTAGCTGCGTGTTGGTGGAATTGATAACCATTGTACCAATCTCGTAAATCAGCCAAAGTACTCGGTAGCTCTAATGGCGTTATGCCTGCACCATTTAGCAGCGTAGTTACTTCTTGCTCATTGAATCCAAGTAGGTTATGCCAGCTTAAATCGAGCGTCAAATTGTGTCCAATGTTGAACCCACTGGTTAAACTATCCAGCGTAACTGGAGTAACGCCAGTCACAAAAATCCGCCCCACGATCCCTTGCTGTGTGCCTGTTTTTAACACTTCAAAAAAAGACCGGTAATAGCCCTCTCGCCCTACAACTTGTCTGAAATGCTCCCGATTGTAGACCAGGATTCGGTTGGTAAAATGGTCATATTCGTCAATCAAGACAAAAACTTTTGCCCCTTTGGCTTTGCTTATCCAGGTTTCATGCCAACTTAAGAGTGCTTCCTCGGGGCTTTGCGCCTCACCTATTTTTTTCAAATCAGCAGCATCAAAGCGCTCTGGATATTTAAGCAATAGTTGTTTGATGCCCGTTTTTACTTTTACCAAAAAACCATGTTGAGCTTGTGCCTGCGTGCTGGTGTCAATCCCACTGAAATCGAAACTTAAGACCAAGTATTGGTTTGCCTGCGCGGTAGGATTTTGTCCAATCTTCAATGCTCCAAATAACTCAACGAACCGATCTGCTTTGCATACATCATAATAATATTCCAAAATGGACAACCATAAACTTTTGCCAAAGCGACGTGGCCGCAAAAAGAAATGATACAAAGTGGGCAAATCCTCCAGCTTAGCAATAAAATCGGTCCGATCCACAAAGTAATAATTGCCGTTGCGCAGGATTTCGAAATTGCTGATGCCGTAAGGTACTTTAATCATTATACTTTAATTGTACACTCAAAGATACACTAAACCCAAAAGGATTTTAGCTAGGATAAGCAATAAAAAAATAGTTGTGCTTTTGAAAAAACTGGGCTTCAAAATCCTTTTGATCAAAAGCCCCCTCCCCATTCAACCAGGCTTTTAACGTACTAATGGTATACCCACATTCCGCGAAATAGGTAAAAACCTGCTCCGGCCCGGCACCGTAATAATCCGACGCCCCCAAACCATGCTCGAACAAAACCACTGGGCGCTTTTGGAGCAAAGTTTGTTTTGCCCCTTCCAGTACCAGCATCTCCCCTCCTTCCACATCTATTTTGATCAGGTCAACTTTTTGATCAGCGGGTAAAACCTCATCCAGTTTGGCGGTACGCACCGTAATCGATGTATCTACTTCATCCTCCCGATCGTATTTGCGCTTGCGCAAGCCACTGTAGGAAGGATTCGACACCACATAATTAAAGGTAGCCTCACCCGCCTGATTGCTCAGGGCAATGTCCAAAATCTCACAATTTTGCCCCTCGTACTTGGCTTGTAAAGCCTGAAACAGCACTGGAATCGGCTCAAAACCATAATGTTTGCCCCGAGGTGCCGCCTGCAACATCACATCCAATACCTCCCCTTTGTGGCAACCTACATCTACACAGGTGCTATCGGCCTGACACACCTTTTGAATCACCGCCCGGGTTTGGCGGTCATAACGCTGATTCTGCGTAAAGGCAATCGGCAGTTTCTTGAGTAGTTGTTTGATGGCTTCTTTCATAACTTAATCAGTGCTTTTGTCTTTTCTCCATACACCGTAGTGAGAAGAATTTCCACGTTTTTGGGTGCTCTCCTGAGTGGCACCAGGTAGTAGGCCCCCTTCTTCAGGTGGTCTTTGCGTTGGACAACCCTGGGACGCAAACGGTTTAAATAAACAATCGTTGTATAAGCCACCACTTTTTCCTGGTAAGCCGTGTAGAGGGGCGCATCGCCCACAATTTGATCAATTTTTTGGGCCAATGCTCGATCCCGTTGGGCTCCACTCTCGTCATTTCGTTGTGGCAATACCGAGCCATCGAATACGATCCGGACAACCGCAAAAGCAATCAGTAATAAAGGTAGCGTAAACTCTGGTCTTCGCCAGACCGCCCAAAAGCACAAACCCATCGCAACAGAAGTGCCCAGTGCCCAGACATAAGTACTGGTAAGCATAAATTGCAATTCCGGCAAGAATGGCAAGACCCAAGCCCCTAAAGTCAAAATGGCTAAAATCCCCAAAACCAGGCTGCGAAAAGTCCGTCCTGTCCACGCTGGAGCCCCAGCCTTTTGCGCATACACCCAAGCCAAAATCAAACAAGCCAAGGGGTATAACATGTACACATAGCGCATCCGGGTACCCGGCGAAATCCAATAAGGTAAAGCGTTAAACAACAGCATCAGGGTACAAAAGCGCACAAAGGGATTTTGTTTGAATAAGACAGATTTCCAGTCTTTCCGCCACAAAAAAAGCAGCAAAAAACTGGCCGGAGCCATATCCCCAATCCAATTCAGTGGGAAAAGTAGTAAATGGCTGGCAAAATCCCCCAGCGAGTTGCTGACTACCGTCCGATCGCCCGATTCCGTGAGCATCCGCGTCCACACCCGACTCAAATCATGGTATTGAGCGTACTGGGAATAATAGGCAAAAAGCAGGATTCCCAGCAGTGCGATCCCCGCAAAGTGGGCAGGATAAAACAATACTTTGAAACGCTTTTTGTCAATAAAATACACCAATAAAGAAACCGCTGTAAACACAAAGGAAGGCAAACCTTTGGTCAAAACACCCAGCGAACAACTCAGGTACACCAACAAAAACAGTGGCCAATAACGCTCCTTTTCCCCAAAATGATAAATGGCCAAAATGCCACTGAATACGATCAGGGAATAAAACATATCAATCTCCGCCAGCATCGAGAAGAACAACAGCACCCCAGACGCCGTCAAAAACAACAAGGCACTTAGCATAGCTGTAGATACATCCTGCCAGTAACGTTTTGCGGCAGCATACAGCAAAGCAGCCATGCCAAAACTGGACAAAACCGTTGGCAATCGCAGCCCAAATTCGTTGAATCCGCCAAAGATTTTAACAAAAACGAGCAGCAACCAATTGTACAGCGGTGGTTTGTTGTAGTAATATTCTCCGATCAGGGTGGGCACCCAAAGGTTTTGATTCGCCAAGAGTTCCATCGCTACAATCGTCCGGCGAGGTTCTTCCATATACAAGGGTTGCACACCCAAATTCCAAAGGTATCCGACGAGCAGCAAAAAAGCGGCGCAGAAATAAAGTAAATTGTCACTGAGTCGAATACCTTGCATGCGGAAAATTGGAATATATTGGCTAAAATTTGGAGGCAAATAAAAATCCTCCTGCTTTAACCTTATTTTTAGGCGGGTCAAATTTACTCAAAGCGAAATGAAAAGTGGAAGAAATTACGATTTAGCCTTGCTTTTGCTCAGATTGGCCTTTGGCGGGCTGATGATGGGGCTATGGGGAAAAAGTAAATTTTTACAATTGTTGACCGAAAATCCGGTGCAGTTTCTCGATCCCTTTGGCATTGGGGATCAGGCTACCCTGGCGCTTTGTGTATTTGCTGAAGTGTTTTGTGCCGCTTTAATCGCTTTGGGTTTGTATACCCGCCTGGCTTGTATTCCCCTTATTTTCAACATGGTCATGGCGATTACCTATGGGCACGATGGTCAACCCTTCGTGGAACGCGAGCACGCCATTACCTACCTCATACCCTATGTGGTCATTTTTCTCATGGGCCCAGGCTGGTATTCCCTGGATGCCCAAATCCGTAAATCGCTCGACTAAATGAAAACTACCCTACCATCAATCCCAAAACCGGAGTTCCCGAACGCAACAAACTCCTCAGCGCCACCGTTATCGCTCCCGATGCCATAATCGCTGATGCATATGCCACCGTTCGTATGGTACTGGATTTGGAAAAAGGTTTGGTACTGATCTTTCATCTCTTATCTTTCAACTTTCATCTCTCAACCTATGCTTCGACTCATCACCCTCTTCCTCCTCCTGGCGCTTAGTTCCTGCCGCAATGCCGGGAATAAAGAAACAGATTGCCAAACCAAACCACAAGCGATGTTGCGGGAAGGCATGCGAGGCGTGGCAGAGCACAAGTTTGCAGTAACTGGGATAGAAAGTGAAGAATTTGTCAAGTTTGCCAACGGGAAAACGCTGACCATTTTGCAAAGTGGTTGCGAAAAAATTCGCCAGGAGTTCCGTTTTGAACTGAAAGAAAAACCCAGCCAGGACGATGCTGCCTTTTGGACCGATCAAGCCATTTTAAATTTGGCAGCTTTGGCAGTTTTGGATCCACAACTCATGCCATTGAGCAATTGGGTCATGATGATCAGGGCGCAAAAAGATGACATTCGCCTTGCCGAAACCAAAGCCTTGGAAGGTGGTTTTTACACCAAAATCGACCGGATCACCAGCAATGACAGGGTTTATCTGATTATTGTCCTTTCCAACTACCCAAGTTAGGCTTTTTCCGTTCGTCGAAAAAACCAAATCACTCACAATCAATTAGTTATCACTTAAATTTATATTATTTTTCTGATTTTAAACAGAAACAACATTCGTAAGCACCTACTGATCAATTTTTTAAGCAAAAAAATGACAAGCTTCAGCAAAACCTGAACTGACAAATTTGCACTTGAAAAACTTGACTTCGCCCCAGGCTTTTTCTACTTTTGATAAAGTTTTAGTCGCAAACTTATCTATCAATTTGATTAAGCGAATTGTCGGGAAATGCAATATTCAACAACACCTAGCACCCTCATAGTGTCCTACCGTAGTCAACGACGTTCAATCTCGTTGTGCAATTGGCCTATCGCTGGGATTTTTCCCGATCATCCCACGGAATAATTACCATTTCATTTGAGGCTCCCATAACCGTCTCCCAACCAGGATGACGCTGTTATGCCACCATATTAAGTATCAGTAAGTTAGTAAATTCGCTCCGCTACCCAACCAGGTCAGCGGAGTTTTTGTTTTGTATATAGTACTAAGTATCTATCTTCGCGGGGCGAAAAGGGCCAAAGTAACCCTATCCGCTCAACAAACTCTACTTTACATTAATTCAACCTGTCATCATGAATTTTGATCTTATCGTTATCGGCACCGGTCCTGGTGGTTATGTTGCCGCCATTCGTGCGTCTCAATTGGGTTTGAAAGTGGCCGTGGTCGAACGTGAATCATTAGGCGGGATATGCCTCAACTGGGGTTGCATTCCCACCAAAGCACTCATCAAAAGTGCTCAGGTTTTTGAATACATTCAACATGCTGAAGATTATGGCATCAAAGTCGGCAGTGCCAAAGCTGATTGGGAAAGCATCGTAAAGCGCAGTCGTGGTGTGGCCGATGGCATGAGCAAGGGTGTCAATTTCCTGATGAAAAAAAATAAAATTACCGTCATCAATGGAAATGGGGTACTGACTACGGACAAACAAGTAGAGGTAACCGATGCCCAGGGTGCCAAAACCAAGTACAGTGCCACCAGCATCATCATTGCCACTGGTGGCCGCGCCAAGGGTTTGCCAAACGTACCGATCGATGGTGAAAAAGTCATCGACTACCGTAAAGCAATGGTGCTGGAAAAACAGCCAAAAAGTATGGTTGTCATCGGTGCTGGTGCGATCGGGGTTGAATTTGCTTATGTGTACGCTGCCATCGGCACCGAGGTCACCATTGTGGAATTTATGGAACAAGGCTTGTTGCCCCGTGAAGATGCCGACATTTCTAAAGAATTGGGAAAAGTCTACAGCAAAAAAGGCATCCGGGTGATGGGCAATTCAGCTGTAGAAAGTGTAGACACTTCTGGTAAAGGCTGTGTGGTCAAAGTAAAAGACCGCAAAACTGGCAACGTCGAAGAAATCAAGTGTGACATCGTACTCTCTGCTGCCGGAGTAGCTGCCAATACCGAAAACATTGGTCTGGAAGCACTAGGCATCAAAACGGATCGCGGCATGATCCTGGTGGATGAATTTTACCACACCAACGTCCCAGGTATTTACGCCATCGGAGACGTCATTCCCACTCCAGCACTAGCCCACGTAGCTAGCGCCGAAGGCATCATCTGTGTAGAAAACATCACTGGCCATCATCCAGAACCACTCGATTACAACAACATTCCATCTTGCACCTATTGTTTGCCAGAAGTAGCCTCCGTTGGGCTTACCGAGCAACAAGCCAAAGATAAAGGCTACGAGATCAAAGTGGGCAAATTCCCCTTTAGCGCTTCAGGCAAAGCCAGTGCAGCAGGAGACAAAACCGGATTTGTAAAAGTTATTTTTGACGCCAAATACGGTGAGTTCCTGGGTGCCCATATGATCGGTCAAAACGTGACCGAATTGATCGCAGAAGTGGTCACTGCCCGCAAACTGGAAACCACTGGTCATGAAATCATCAAATCCGTTCACCCCCACCCCACCATGAGCGAGGCGCTGATGGAAGCGGCGGCAGCGGCGTATGGAGAGGTCATTCACATATAATCGTAGGGGCGACCCTTTGTGGTCGCCCCGTTATCCATATTCAGGGCAGCCGTAGGGGCGACCCTCGCGGTCGCCCCTGCTGTCAATCAAAACACCGAAAAGGGCAACCGCAAGGGTTACCCCTACGGTCAATCAAAACACCCAAAAAGGCAACCACAAAGGGTTGCCCCTACAATCCCACATGCCCATCCCCGTAACCATCCTCACCGGTTTTCTCGGCGCTGGAAAAACCAGCCTGCTCAACCAACTCATTGCCAACCATCCCGATAAAAAATTCGCCATCATTGAAAACGAATTTGGGGAAGTCCCCATCGATGGCGATTTGGTGATTGGCGCAAGCGATGCTATTTTTGAATTGGCCAACGGCTGTATTTGTTGCTCCCTCAATGGCGAATTGGTCGAAACCCTGGAAAAGCTCCTCGATTCCGGCAAAGCATTCGACCATTTGATCATCGAAACCACGGGCATGGCCGAACCTGATGCCGTAGCTGCCGCTTTTGTCAGTGATCCCGGTATCCAATCTGCTTTTCAATTGGATGGCACCATTTGCCTGGTCGATGCAGTCAGCGTACAGGAAACCCTGGCTGAGCGGGAAGAAGCAGTCAAACAAATCACCTTTGCCGATCACATCATCATCAACAAAGCCGACGATGTGCAGCCCCATTACCTGGAGGCACTGCAATCCAATTTGCGTGAAATGAACCCGCTGGCCACCATTAGTCTGGCCAATTATGGTCACACCGCTGCTGAGCTGCTGGCTTTACACGCCTACGAAGCGGGTCAATTGGAGCAACGCATCAAAGTTGTGGTTCAGCAGGATAGCCATTCACATGAGCATCATCACCATCATGCTGATGTCACGGCACACAGTTTTACCTTCGAACAAGCTTTTGATCTGCTTGCCTTTATCCATTGGAGTAAGGTTCTGCTGATGATTCAAGGCAAAAACATCTATCGCATCAAAGGAATTTTGAATGTAGGCAAAGAAGTTTCCAAAATGGTTTTTCAATCCGTACGAACTCAATCGGCCTTTACCCGGGCGGGAGATTGGCCTGAAGACGAGCCACGCTTGTCCAGGATCGTGATCATTGGTAAGGGCTTGAAACGGGAGGCATTGGAGAAGGCTTTGCGGAGTTGCCTGCAAAAGGGTTGAGGAGTTGAGAGATTAAAGAGTTGATTGATTCAATAGACCATCGGTCTTTTTTGCCATCAACATTTCAACTAAATTGCATATTACTGGACATTTTGCTCGAAGGATATCAATTGCCACGTGCTTTAGCGCGTGGACGGGGTTTCCCCTTTTGATCGGGCTTTAGCCCAAGTCTAAATTTTCAAGCCAGGGCTGAAGCCCAAATCCGAGAGATTCCTATACCCCCAGGCTAAAGCCAGGGGCAATTGATGTCCTCGGAGCAAAATGTCCAGTAGTGTGACTAAATTTTCTGCTCAGCCAATGCGCTCATCTGATTCCACAAACGTTCATGCGGAGCATCGGCAACGACACTCACCAGTTCTTTGGTTACCGGGTGCTGAAAAACCATGGAACGGCAATGCAAATAAATGCTGCCGTCGTTATTGGGTTGAGCATATCCGTATTTTAAGTCGCCCACAATGGGACAACCAATTTTTGACAATTGCACCCGGATTTGGTGGGGCCTTCCTGTGATGGGCTTGACCAAAAGTAAGTGTTTGCCTTCCAAAGCACCAATCAGCTCATAATCCAGATCCGATTTTTTGGCATCTTTAGAGCGATTGCTCATCTGATCCAATGCTTTGGATATATTTTTCTCGTGGTCTTTAAGGATGTAATGCGTCAAGTGCCCTACTTCTGGAGAAGGACGCCGCTCAGTAACGGCCCAGTAGTTTTTGCCTACCTTCCGCTCTTTAAACAGTTCGTTCATCCGGGTCAAGGCTTTGCTTGTACGGGCAAAAATAACAGCACCACTTACGGGGCGATCCAAGCGGTGTACCACGCCAAGAAATACATCGCCAGGTTTTTTGTACCTGAATTTGATGTAGTCTTTTACATAGTCCACCAAGGGGGTATCTTCGGTATCGTCACCTTGAACCAGAATGCCCGCGGGCTTGTTTACCGCGATGAGATGATTATCTTCGTAGATTACTTGTAAGTTCATTCCGCAAAGTTATGAAATTAACGCTTGGCTTTTCCCCCTGTCCCAACGACACTTTTATTTTTGATGCCATGATTCATGGCAGAATCGATACAGAGGGGCTCGAATTCGAGGTTTTTTTGGGGGATGTAGAAGAATTGAACCGCCGCGCGGGACTCGCAGATTTGGACATCACCAAACTCAGTTACCATGCCTATGCCCATTTGATCGAAAAATACATCTTGTTGGATGCAGGAAGTGCCCTGGGCAACAACTGCGGGCCACTTTTGATTGCCCAATCGCTGATCCTTCCTGAAAACATCTCGGATCTCAAAATTGCCATCCCAGGAAAATTGACCACGGCTAATTTCTTGCTCAGCCTGGCCTTTCCCAATGCTACACAAAAGGTAGAAATGCTTTTTTCCGAAATTGAATCAGCAGTTTTGAATGGTAGCGTTGATGCTGGGCTGATCATCCATGAAAATCGGTTTACTTATGCAGATAAAGGGCTGGTGAAATTGATCGATTTAGGGGAGTATTGGGAACAAAGTACTGGCATGCCCATTCCACTGGGTGGTATCGTTATCAAGCGCAATTTGCCCGAATCCATTTTACACAAAGTAAATCGCATCATCCGGCGCAGTGTCGAATATGCCTGGGACAATCCGGCTGCCTCCGAATCCTTCATTGCCCAACATGCTCAGGAAATGGATCCCGCCGTCCGTCGTCAGCACATTGACCTGTATGTGAATCAGTATTCTGCTGATTTAGGTAAGCGCGGCCGTGAATCTGTAAGCAATTTGTTTAAAATTGCAGGGGAGAAAAAAATCATCCCAATCCCCAAACAAGCAATTTTTCTGCCTACTGCTATTTAATCCCGCCCCCAAACATTGTAATCACTGAGTAAAATCCAAAAAATATACAAGCCAGTTTTCACTTTTCAGCTTTATCTCGTATATTGTGGCAGTTAGAATCCTTCCACTGTAGTACATCTCTTAACACCCTTGGTACAGTTTACTCGAGAAATACTGTGATTAGTCAATGTGAACCTGAATAATGCTAATCCATGTTGTTTACGTTGCGTTGTTGACACCCATTGGTGCTCTTCAACCTAACCATTCATTACGTCTATGAAAAAGGACAAAAATTTAGGAAAAGAGATGAAAGACAAGAAACGTTTGCAGAATTTGGTTTGGGATGGATTGTCCAATTCGTTGGAAAACCAACCTGCGGACAGCCAAAATTCCAATTCCTCTAAGCAGGGAAAAAAAGGCAAAAAAGCCGACAACAAGAAAGAAAAGCCAGAGGATGTTACGAGGACTGAATGAGCCCTAGATTTACCCATTAAAGGTGCTGCGATAAGCAAGTGGAGTTGTTTTTTTGAGCAATTTGAATTGTCGGTTAAAGTTGGATAAGTTGTTGAAGCCACTTTCCAGTGCAATGGCTGAGATGCTCATTTTGTCCTGAACAAGCAGCTTGCAGGCGTGCTCAATCCGAATCTCAGCGATGAACTGTGAAAAGGTGCGCCGGGTTCTCTTTTTAAAATACCGACTAAAGGCCGATTCACTCATGTTGGCCAATTTGGCTATATCACCTAACTGGATTTCCTGCTGATAATTCTGAACTATATAGGACAATACTCCGTTGATCCGAGCTGAGTCTACTTCATTTTGTAAGGACATGGAATTGGTGGTCAATTCTTGCATGTCTTCACTTTCACTCAATATCCCCAACACTGCAATCAATTCCAACAAGCGATTGATCCCTGAGAGGTATTGTAATCCTTCAATTTTGCCCGCCACTTTTTTTACCGTCTGAGGGCCAAAATTCAAACCTAGTTTCGAGCGCTCCAACAAATTTTTGATGGCCTGACATTCTGGTAAATCAAAAAAATTCTCGCCCATAAAGTCTTCCACAAAATGGATCACCAAAGACCTTGCACGAATACTGGTGTCTTTGGCATAATACTGCTCGTCATTGCGGTAATAATGGGGCAAATAAGCCCCCATCATGCACAGGTCTCCGGGTTTGAAGTGGGAGATGTTGCTGCCTATAAATTTTTTGCCCGTGCTTTCCAACACCAAGACAATCTCGTATTCAGGGTGGTAATGCCAGGGTGTAGCAAAATAGGCAGCATCCTGCGCAAAAAAATTAAAGGACGCGTTGGGTGGTGGTGTAATTTTTAATAGCTGCGGCTTCATGGTTTAAATGTCGCATATTTTACCTTAAAAATAATGGATTTTTTCCAGAATATACCCCAATATGAGCAAAAAAGTATCAGAAATCAACAAAATATCAGTATTCCTTCTACTTGCAAATTCCGACATTTGTACCGCACTCATTAAATTTTTAGAATAAAATTTTAACCAAACAACGTTTCGCAGCATGAAAAGTCCATTACACGGAATGATGCTAGTTTTGACACTTTTGCTGAGCTGTCAATTCGCATTTGCCCAAACCCGACAAATCTCGGGCAAAATTACCGACACCAATGGAGAAGGCCTGATTGGCGCTTCGATTGCGGTGAAGGGCACTACTACAGGTACTGTTACTGACGCCGACGGAGCATTTACCTTAGCAGTAAGCAATGAATCAGTGTTGGTCATCAGTTACACGGGTTACAATACCAAAGAAGAAACGGTAGGAACCAGAACGGTGATCGACATTACACTGGATGAAAACGTCAATGAACTGGCTGAAACCGTAGTTGTAGGTTATGGTACCCAACGGAAAAGTCAATTGACCGGGGCCATTTCTTCGATCTCTGCCAAGCAGATCACGGAATTGCCAATTACCAACGCGCGTCAGGCCCTACAAGGTCGGGCTGCGGGGGTCGACGTGGTACAGGCGGGTAGCCGCCCTGGTTCTGGCCCGGTGGTGCGGATTCGTGGCCGTCGCTCGATCCAGGCTTCCAACGACCCCTTGTTCGTAGTAGATGGGATTCCACTCGCCGGGGGGATCGACGACATCAACCCACAGGACATCCAGTCCATGGAAGTATTGAAGGATGCCTCTGCAACCGCTATTTACGGTTCCAGAGGTTCCAACGGGGTAGTTTTGGTGACGACCAAACGTGGAAAAAGTGGCAAATCCGTAGTTAGTTTTGACACCTATTATGGTGTCTCCGACGCATTGGGCCGCATTGATGTAATGGATGGCCCACAATTCGCGGAATACAAGCGGGAATCAAGAAGAGCCGTAATTGTTCCTTCAACAGGCAAACCATTATATGACGACGCTGATCCCCTGGCTGACTCCAAATTGTTTGAACCTATTGAATTGGATGGTATTGCCAATAAGCGCACCACCAATTACCAGGACTTTTTGCTCCGCCAAGGCACCATTCAAAGCCATCAATTGAGCGTATCGGGTGGTGACAAAAAAACACTATTCAACATTTCCGCCAACTACTTCAATGACAAGGGGATCATCTACAATCAGGATTTTACCCGTTACACTTTCCGATTGAACCTGGATCACCAAATCAGCAGAAATGTCAAAGTAGGTACTTCTACCTTACTGGTGTACAGCGAGCGCAACGGGGAAAACTTCAACCCCTATGGTGGTGCCTTGCAAGAAAACCCACTGGGCAAACCCTTTGATGACAATGGCAACCTGATCTTTTTGCCTACTTCGGATGGTCTTCGCACCAACCCGATTGCAGAAGTTACTCCAGGTGCTCAAGTCGATTTGACCAAACGTACCCGCATGTTCACCAGCTTGTATGGGGAGTGGGAAATTTTGGAAGGTTTGAAATACCGTGTCAACTTTGGCCCTGACTTTACCAATGCGCGCAATGGTCGCTTCATTGGAAGTTTGACCAACGCCCGCCGGGCAGGCCAGGCCGTTGCCAACACCAACTATAGCTATTCCTTCAACTATACACTAGAGAATATCCTGAACTATAGCAAGAGTTTTGGCCAAAACAACCTGAACATCACCGCTATGCAATCCTTACAAAAGGACGATTTTGAAACAGCCAGCATCAGTGTAGATGGTATCCCAGTCGAAACTCAACAGTTCTATGCACTGGGCCAGGCTTCCGTTATCAACAACCCAGGGACTGGAATCACCCAATGGGCGCTGAACTCTTACATGGGTCGGGTCAATTATGACTTTAAGGGCAAATACCTGTTGACCTTGACCGGTCGTTACGATGGTTCTTCTCGTTTTGGTGCCAACACCAAATACGGTTTCTTCCCCTCCGCAGCCATTGGCTGGAACATCAGTGAAGAAGGATTCCTGAAAGGTTCCAAGTGGTTGGAGCAATTGAAATTGAGAGCCAGCTACGGTTCGATTGGTAACACCGCGATCAACCCCTACCAAACCCAAACTTCTTTGAGCCGGACTACTTATTTGTTCGGAACTACGGGGGCATACGGTTACCGTCCAAACGTATTGGGTAACCCTGACCTGAAATGGGAATCTACCTCTACTGCCAACATCGGTCTGGACTTCTCCCTTTGGGCTGGCCGGGTTTATGGTAACATCGAAGTTTACCAAGCCGATACCCGCGACTTGCTGTTGAACGACCAATTGCCGCTGACCAGTGGTTTCTCCAGTGTATTGCGCAACGTAGGTCGTACCCGCAACAGAGGTTTGGAAGTAACTTTATCCACCGTTAACGTTGACAAAGGAGATTTCCGTTGGAGCACCGACCTGCAATTCACCCACAACAAAGAAGCCATTCTGGAATTGTTCAACGGTAAAGTGGATGACATTGGTAACGCCCGTTTCATTGGCCAACCCTTGACTGCCTATTTCGATTTCAAAAAAATCGGCATCTGGCAAACCAGCGAATTGGATCAAGCGACCAAATACCAGCGTAAGCCAGGTGAAATCAAGGTTGAAGACGTGAACGGCGACGGCAAACACGATGCTGCTGACCGTACTATTCTGGGTTCTCAAGTACCAAAATGGAGTGGAGGTATTACCAACCGCTTTGAATACAAAGGATTTGACTTGTCCTTTTTTGTATTTGCACGGATTGGAAGTATGTTCACCAGCGGATTCCACTCTTCCTTCAACTCCCTGGCTGGCCGTTACAACAACCTGGACATCGATTACTGGACGCCCAAGAACCCAACCAATGAGTTCCCACGTCCAAACCAAAACCAGGAATTCCCCGTATACCAGTCTACATTGACCTACTACAGCGGTACCTTTGTCAAAATTCGCAACATCAACTTTGGCTACAATGTACCTACGAAGAAAATTGCAGGATTGCGTATCTTTACCAGCATTCAGCAGCCTTTCATTTTCTCGGAATACCGCTCGAAGTACAAAGGTATCGACAACGAAACGGATGGTGCTGTCAACGAAAACCAAACCCCTTCGGTGCGCCAGATTACCTTTGGTATCAACGCGAAGTTTTAATTTTAAAATCACTCATTCAACTAAAATAGTCATAACATGAAAAAAGTGCATGTTATTAAGTTTATAGCCTTTGCAGCAGTGTTGTTGTCCACACCTGCTTGTGAAGATCTTTTGACCGAAGTTCCAATCAGCCAGGTTAGTGGTTTGTACCTCGACACCAGGGCAGGTTTTGAAGATGCGGTAGAAGCAACTTACTCTACCTTGCGCGACTGGTATGGCCGCGAGGCAGCTTTTACCCTCACGGTTTTTGGTACCGATACCTATACCATGGGTGCGGATGGAAGTTACAAATTTGTGAACCAGTACACCTCACAAATGGATAGCCGTTTGGCGCCTACTCGTGATATTTGGAACTTCTTCTACACTGCCATCAACACAGCCAATGCGGTAATTGATCGGGCAGGTACCCCCGTTACTGGATTGGATCCTGCTATCCAAAAAGTTCGGGTTGCCGAAACCAAGTTTTTGCGCGCACACGATTACTTCTTGTTGGTGCAAATGTTTGGTCCAATCCACCTTACTTTGAAGCAGAACAAAGAAGTGTTAAAAGTAGCTTCTCGTACTCCTGTACCTGAAATCTACAAAGCCATTTTGGCCGACCTGGAATCAGCATTGGTAGATTTACCAGTTAGCCAGGCTCAATATGGTCGGGTGACCAAAGGAGCATGTGAGCATTTGTTGGCCAAAGTTTATTTGACCAAAGCTACTTCTGAAGCCAAAGCAGCTGATGATTTCGCTAAAGCAGCCACCCACGCGCAAAATGTGATCAAAAACTACAACTACTCCTTGGTTTCTGATTTTGCCAGCCTCTGGTTACAGGGTGGAGCTGAAATCAACAGCGAGGTGATCATGGCTTGCCAGTATTCTGCCGATCCATTGACCAATATCGGTGCAACCGTAGGTACCAACTCGGTGGGCAGTGGTATTGGCAGCAACCAGAGTGGCAATGGCAATAATGGTCACTTGTACTTCGGGATGGAATACGATACCCAGGCAGGGATGCAACGGGATGTCTTTTATGGACGTCCGTTCAAACGTTTTATGCCTACTGATTACACCTTGAGCATCGTATTCAAAGAATCGGACCGGGTCAATGATTCTCGCTACAAGAAGACTTTCCGCGATACCTGGTTGTGCAATCGCCCTGGTACATTCACCAACGTATTTGACAACTCCAAGAAGTCGTTGACTTTCGCCTCTGGTGATACAACCATCTTCATTCCTGGTTATGAAATGCCCCTGGCAGAGCGGGCCAAGAAAAAATACCAGGTGCTAACGCCTAGTATGTACCGCCAGAACTTGTTCCCTACCTTGATCAAGCACATGGATCAAACTCGTCCAGACCGTACTTACGAACAAGGTAGCCGCGACTTCTTCATGTTCCGCTTAGCAGAAACACACCTGATTGCAGCCGAGGCATTGATTATGCAAAATAAGGCTGCGGACGCGGTGCCACTCATCAACGCCGTGCGTCGTCGTGCTGCCTGGCCGGGCAAACAAGCCGCCATGGAAATCACTGTTGCTCAGGCAACCATGGATTTCATTATGGAAGAAAGAGAGCGTGAACTGTTGGGAGAAATGCACCGTTGGTTTGACCTGAAGCGTTGGGGCAATCTCGTACAACGCGTACGGACTTACAACGCAGATGCTGCGCCAAACATCAAGGATTTCCACGTTTTGCGTCCAATTCCACAGGATCAGATCGACCGGACTACGGGTGGAGCGGCTAGCTTCCCTCAGAATGCAGGGTATTAATTGTTTTTGTTCATAATGAGTGCGCAACCACCGAGGGGCGGGGTTTTCCCAAACCTCTGTGGTTGGCGCTTGCTGCAGTTGTTCCTACTACTACTACTACTTTAACGTGAATTTTGAATTAATTGCTTTGACAATGATTGATGTGTGACTTCTACGAAGTCGATCCGATGACCTCGGAGAGGTCACACATTTGTAGAAAATGGTTGTGGTTAAGATTTTACGACTTCGGAGAAGTCGCACATTCTGGGCAATTAATTCAAAATTCATGCTAAAAAGGCATCCCATGCGTCAACCCAATTAATCGGCGGGTCAATGCCGGCGCGTAATGGAGCGTTTTGAGTGCCAGGTGAGTACTGGCTTTTTTGCCAAACAAATGTTGTAAGTGCTGCCCGGCCCAAATGCGTGTACTAAAATTGGCTTTCCAGTCCCGGTTGTATTGGCTCACCAACTCGGTTTTATTGATGTTTCCCTCCACATAGGACGGCATTAGGTCGGCCAAAAGTTTCGATGCCCGCATCGCCATACTCATGCCATTGCCACAAAGTGGCGTAATGGCCCCCGCCGCATCACCCAGCATCAACATGCCATTGAGATAAGTATCCTTTGGATGGAAATACACATTGCTGATCACCAGCGGTTTGTCCAATAAGAAGGTAGACTGGGTAAAGTATTTTTTGAGGAAAGGATTTTTGTACAATACTGCTTCTTCCATGGCTTTAAGATCGTTGCCATTGCGTTGCAAATTGCTGGATTTGGACAGGTAACAGAGACAGTAACGATTCCCGTCCACTTTTGAAACTCCGCAATATCCATCCTTAAAATTGTGGAGTTCAATCCGGTCGGGAGCAAGGTCGGTTTCGATGTGGTATTTAACCGCAATGTAGTTGGGCAGCTGATTGGCAATTTTTCCGGGCGCTTTAGCAAACGTAGGGGCGTATTTTCCGAAGCTCCCACACACCAAATTCGCCTGGTATTTGCCCACGGTTGTGGTAATTTCAGCGACGGGAGTATCCGTATTTTGTACATCCAAAACCTTACAGTTTTCCAAAACCATGACACCCCACTTGCGCGCAATCTGACACAAATGGTCATCCAGTGTATACCTGCTGATGCCAAAACCACCCAAGGGCAGTTGGCTATTGAGCATAAATCCACTCTCTGCCGAGATGCCCAATTGGGTGAGTCGGGGCAGATCAAGATCGTCCAGCGGCAAGCCCAAGTCTTGCAAAAAGCCCCAACTTTCCATCGAGATGTACTCTCCACACACCTTGTGCTGCGGGTAAGTGTTCTTTTCAAACAAGATCACTTCCACGCCTTGCCGGGCCAATTGAATCGCCAGACACAGGCCGCCTAAGCCTCCACCAATGATGGCGCAAGGGTGAATTTTATTGTCCAGTTCCATAGATGATGACTTCATGGCGAAAAGCCCATTTGTTTTTTACTGAAAAATGTTCGGCCCCAGCTTTTTTGATGATGTCCAGCCACTCTTTTTTTACAAATCCACGCGCTACCGATAGCGGAGCATCATTTTTGACCAAATACGATTTTGAAAAAACGGCAGTGAGTAGTTTGATGGACCAATAAGCAAACCAGTTTCGCTCCAAATCATTGATGATCAATACCGTGTTTTTTTCCAAAGCGAATTGAATGAGTTCAATCAATTGCGGTTCGTCCAGGTGATGACAGAACAAACAGGCGTGAATGATGTCGATCTGGGGTACGTGTCGGAACATGTTTCGGTAATCATCACAAATAAACTGGATATCGGGGCGAGGCTTGTGCTGGGTTGCATACTCGATACAAACGGGTTTTAGGTCAATGCCCATAAGTTGTAGTTCTAGCTTTTTGCGTAGCTGCCACTGTTGAATGCGCTTAAGGGTATCTCCACCTCCACAACCGATGTCAATGAGGATGTAGGATTTTTCGGGTTGGATCACTTTTTTCAAAGCGGAAAACGTGATGTCGTACCCCCCCAACAAGGTATTGATGCGGTCCAACTCGCGCAAGTTTTGGTACAAGTCTGCGGTCGGGATGTCCTCAGCATCCAGCAGTTCTTTTTGTAAGCTGCGTTGTTCAAGCATGGCACAATTGCATGGTTTCAACCGTCAATCCAGGCCCAAAAGCGGCGGCAAAAATGTTTTTGCCTTCAGGATCAGGGCCGAGCTTGTCCAGGATGTTTTTCAATACAAACAAAACCGTGGGCGACGACATATTGCCGTAATCTTTGAGTACCTGATACGATGCCGCCAAATCGGTAGTCGAAAGGCCCAGCGCTTCCGCGAAGCTGTCCACAATTTTTTTACCCCCAGGGTGAACGGCCCAATGGTCGATGGCTAGTGGATCAATGCCCACATTGTCCAGCATCCTTTTGATGTTGTGTTTGATCAAATCGCCGACGTAGGAAGTCAGGTTCATGATGAACCCCGTTTCAGAAAGTTGCCAGGCCATTTCGTTGCGGCTATCGGGAATACAAAATGAATCAAAGCCAGTTATTTTTACATTCCGGCTTGGTTCCTCCTCCGCTGGCTGACTGCTCAGCAATACTGCCGCGCTGCCGTCGCCAAAAAGGACGTTGCAGAGCAAATAATCCTGGTTGTAAATGGTCTGAAAATGCAAGGTGCACAACTCTGTACAGACCACTAAAACCTTGGCATCGGGCTGACTTTTGCAGATACCATCGGCCTGTTTGAGGGCGATAATGGCCGCATTGCAACCCAAAAAATTGACACTGCTGCGGTGCGTGGTAGGCGATAAAGCAAGGGCTTGCATCAATTCAATGTCCAAACCTGGTGCCGACAAGCCAGTACAGGTTACCGTAATGAGGTGCGTGATGCTGCTTTTGATGGCTGCAAAATTTGGTAAATTCTGAATGGCTTTCAGCGAGAGCGGCAAGGCTTCTTGTTTAAACCGTTCCATCCGTTGCGTGAGCCCGGGCGAAGGAATGAGTTGGGTGTTTTTGGGAAAAAAAGTGAATTGTTCTGCGGGCAATCCGTAATCTTCTAGCACCGAATAACGGGTGGAAGTCCCCGATTTATCGGCGAGAATTTTGACTTTTCTTTTTACACTCAAATCATCAATCGAGTTACTGTAAAATTGGGTAAGCACATGCTGCTCGTACCCATAATCCGGTACCGCAGTGGCTATGTTAACGATGTAACTCATAGGAAGTTAATTTTTCAACCATAAAACAATGAAGCAGATGTTCATCGAAACTGCCGCGAGGATGTTCATCCGCATGGTATTTTTGAAATCTGCGTTGCGTGTATCTTTAATGACTTGACTAAACCAATACCCGAAGAAGGCCGCGATCGGCACGAAAAAGGCTTGAATGATGTAAAAACTGGTGATTTGATTGGTGTTGCTGAAGTAAATGAAATAACAAAGATTGCAGATGCCAAACATGATGGCCGAAAAGACAAAAGTGCCCCGATAGCCCAATTTGTAACTAATGGTGACCACGCCATCATCCAAATCTTGCTTGTGCTGATAAATCTGGGTAAGGGGATACACGCCAGCAATTTGGAATGAACACGCCAGCATCACCCAGATATTGGTGGCATTCAACTCCAAAAATTCTTTTGCAATCCCCAAGTAAGACATGTAAAAAGTGAAGGCTCCTTGAAAAAAAGCAACGACTAAAAAACCAGTAATGGGGTATTTTTTCAAGCGGATTTGCCTTGCACTATAGGCTCTTGATGCCGCAATGCAGGTCAGCAAGCACAACGCAAAGGCAAGATTCACCAGCCATATAGATAAGAGGATAGCAACGATATCCATAATCAAAGTGGCATAAAACAAGCGAATGGTAGGCATGGGTGGTTTTTCTAAACCGCCAATGCTGTCCTGATCTTTGTCAACATAACTGTTGTAACCATTGCTGGCAGGGTAAATCAAAAAATGGATGATTAAAAAAGGATACAATAGGTCGGTCCACGAAAAAGCGCGCTGAACCTGGCTTAAGGCCAATATAAAAACGGGCATGAGTAACAGCGAAAAAGGAATCCTTAACAGTTTGATGGTATCTCTATCTATCATCGTATTCGTTTGAGAAGGTGGCTAGTAGCTCAAAGTGCTTGTTATTGTCCAGAGTAATGCTCAATTTTTTCTAGAGGAGTGCCTAAACGAAAACATGGAAATCCAGTTAAAGTTGTACTTTTTCAAGAAAAACAGGCTTAGTATTGCGGGTAAATCCAATTTCAGCCGTCTTTTAACTATCAAACTTTTTCAAACATTCAACTTGTCAAATATGGCATCACGCAGAGAATTTATCATCAAATCAGCTATGGCTGGTGCTACGGTTGGAATTTCCGCCAAGAGCTACGCCAGGATACTTGGCTCCAACGACCGCGTTCGAGTGGGTTGTGTCGGCTTTTCGGATCGTTTCAGGTCTTCTCACGTCCCTCCTTTCAAAGCTTTGATGAAAGAGATGAACTTCGAAATGGTGGCCTTGTCCGATATCTGGAATCGCCGCCGGGAAGAAGGGAAAGCCTTTATTGACAAACAATTGGGCAGTGACGTCAAGGTATTTAACAACAATGACGAATTGTATGCCTCTAAAATGGTGGATGCAGTATTCATCAGCACCGCCGACTTCCAACACGCACTGCATACCATCGAAGCAGTAAAAGCGGGTTGTGATTCCTACTCGGAAAAACCCTTGGCCGAAACCATGGAAGACAACCGGGCGGTACTCAAAGCGGTAAGGGATTCCAAAAAAATCGTACAGATTGGTTCGCAGCGCCGCAGTGGTGCCAATTACCACGCCGCAAATGATTACATCAAATCGGGCAAATTTGGCCCAATCGTGATGGTGGAATTGATGTGGAACGTCAATCAGCCTGGCCGCTGGCGTCGGCCCGAGTTGGTCAAAAACCTCAAAGAATCCGATGTGGATTGGAAGCGCTATTTGATGAATCGTCCTTTTGAAGCTTTTGATCCACGCAAATATTTGGAATACCGCTTGTTCTGGCCTTATTCTTCTGGTATCCCTGGCCAATGGATGAGTCACCAGATCGATACGGTACACTGGTTTAGTGGTTTGCCCCACCCACGTAGCGTAGTGGCCAACGGAGGAATTTATCAGTGGAAAGATGGCCGTACTAACGCAGATACCCTTACAGTGGTATTTGACTACGGCCCCGCCAATGATCCAAAGTCTGGCTTCCAAGTCCAGTTCACTTCCCGTTTTTCCAACGCTGCCGGGGACACCAAGGAATTGTACTATTCCAATGGTGGCATGATCAATTTGGACACCAACGAGATTTCTGCTACTGGTGGCTTGCGCGAGCGTGAAGCAAGTGCAATGGGTCTGAAAGCAAACTTGTTGCAACCGCTGAAACTGGAAGGCATCAAGGTAGAAACAGATGCCAATACGGGTGGAGATCCTTTAACCTTCAACCACATCAAAAACTGGATGGAATGTGTACGCAGCCGCAAGGAGCCCAATGCACCAATTGAAGCTGGCTACCAACACTCCATTGCCACCATCATGTCCAACGCCGCGTGGCGCACCGGTGAAAAAGTCACTTTTGATGCCAAAAAGCAGGAAGTATTGGCTGGCGGGAAAGTATTTAAGTACTAAAGAGTTTGAAAAGTTGAAAAGTTGAAGAGTTAAGGCTACCGCAGTAATTTTGACAAGCACTGCGTCTAAGTCGCTGCGGTAGCTTCAATTTTTCAATTTTTCAACTTTTCAACTTATTTTGTCATTGAATTGGGCAGGGTGTACAGATTCTATACCTTGCCCTTTTCTTTTGGCATCCATTAAATATTGGTCCGATTCAAACTATAAGCAAAAAACAATGAATGCACAGTTTTCACTGCAAGGTAAAGCCGTAATTGTTACTGGAGGTACTGGAATTTTGGGCGGCTCGTTCATCAAAGGTATTGCCGCTGCGGGCGGAGCCGTAGGTATTTTGGGCAGAAATGAAGAGGTTGCACAGGCCAGAGCAACAGCAATCAACGAACAGGGCGGAAAGGCCATTGCGCTGATTGCCGATGTCATGCAAGAGGCACAACTCAATGCAGCCAGGGATAAAATGTTGGATACTTTTGGACGCATTGATGGCCTGGTCAATGGTGCAGGTGGCAACATGCCAGAGGGAGTGGTTCCGCCGGGTGGCGACATCTTTGCCCTAAACATGGAGGGCATGCGCAAAGTAATGGATTTGAACTTGTATGGTACGTTGATTGCCACTCAAGTTTTTGGCCGGAGCATCGCTGAACATGGGGGAAGTATCGTCAATATTTCTTCAGTATCTTCTACTTCGGCTATTACACGGGTATTGGGCTACAGCATGGGCAAATCGGCGATTGACAGTTACACCCGCTGGTTCGCACTGGAATTGGCCAATCGTTATGGTGATAAGGTGCGCATGAACGCCCTGGTGCCCGGTTTTTTCCTCACTGAACAAAACCGCACTTTGTTGACCAATCCGGATGGCAGTTTTACCTCTCGTGGTGAATTGATTGTGCAAAACACCCCTTTTAAACGACTGGGGGACCCGGATGAACTCATTGGCGCACTCGTTTGGTTGTTGAGCGATGCTTCCTCTTTTGTTACCGGAACAACCATTAATGTGGATGGTGGATTTTTGGCTTTTAGTGGCGTATAAAAATATGTATCTTGTGTATCAGTTATAAACTTAAAGATTTTAGTTGATTACTACCACAAGTACCAATAGGTTTGATGTACCCTATTTGTCATTACATCACAAACTAAAATATCTTTTTATGCCTAACATCAATGCCAACGTTTATATTGCTTTGGGAATAAGCCCTAAAAATCAGGTATTTGGAGTAGACATCACCAATCACCCTCACCCATTATCTACCGAAAGTTTTGCTGAACGTATTGCTATTTCTGAAAACGGAATCATCTGGGCGATAGCAATCAATCCCGGCCCTGGGGGTACCAACCTTTGCTGGAGCGCAGGAGATGGAACCTGGCATTCAGCAGGCCCCTCTGCCAAAGAAGCAGTTAAAATTACTGGTTCTATTGCAAATCAGGCTTATTATTATGGTGTTGATGGATGTTTTTATTACATCAATACCAGTGGAGAAGGTGAACAAATTGGTCCGATCCTCGATGTCCAGTATCTTGATTATGGAGGAGGTTTTCTTTGGATAGTTGCACCCACAAAACCAGGAGGCATTCCCATTCTTCAATTCTGTCAAATCGGTACAAGATCCTTTGATTGGAAATCGTTTACCGGGGCACCTTCACCCACAAACATTACGGTGAATGCTTATGGTAACTGTTATGGAATACAATCTGATTCCCCCAGGTATTTCCTGAACGATGGGGTCAGAACCGGGAGTGCAGGCACTGGAGCAAATGGAACTGCGCTGGAAATGTCTTTCAAAAAGACTTACTATTTGTTGTCAAGCAATGCCAATCCAGATGGCAACGAAGTGATGGTTTATACCAATTTTCAAGGCTATTCAAATTTCATTGATGCGAAATTTAGGGCCATCAAGATATTAGGAACTTATTACCAGTACGGATAATTGCTTGCTTTATATAACACGATGACGGCAGAGACGCACGGCCGTGCGTCTCTACCATTCAACTTCAATTATTGTTTCTTCCCAGCCACCTTCACCCGTTGTACAAAAGCCTGAGCCCGGTTGTTGTCTACAATCTGGATTTCAAAACTCTCTCCGTCCTCCATTTTGAGTACTAACTCGGTTTTTTTCATCTTATTGGCCTCATCCATAAAGCGGCTATCATTGGAGGTCATTTCCAAAATGCCTTGCTTGTAGCCGTAATAGTAATAGATGTCGTTGGGTAACTTGAGGTAGACGTAGACCCGGTCATCGTCATTACTCGGCATCTTGTACTCCACGTAAGAAGTGATCACTTTATTGACCATCGTTCCATTCATAGAGATTAAACCAATTTTGTCCTTGGTACTTACAAAGGATTGGTAATCCATGTCCCAGCGCATTTTCAAACCCGAGAGTAGGAAGTTGTACGTGTTGTATTTTTTAGGCAATTCTGCCAAACCTGTGCTGATTTCGGCAATGGCTTTGGTCACACTCTCATCTTCAGGAAAAAGCAGGGTCATCCTCCGCTGATAGTAGGGCAAATCCGTGAGGTAATTGACCGTTTCTGAACCAAAGCCAGCGGCTTCGAGCTCGTTTTGCATGATGCGCATCAATTTGTCGGGAATGCGCATGCTCAATCCCGAAATCACATCAATATCAACGGGTGGTGGTGGCGTTTTTCCAATCAAACTGTCTGGAATATTGGCAAATTCACCCGTAATGCTACCGGCTGCATCAATCTTCACATATTTGAGGGCTGAGCCAATGTTGATTTTTCCTTCGCCTTCTACTTTACCCGTCTTGTTGTTAAAAATCAGGCGCGAGCCTTGTAGGTTATTCGCGATCACTTTGGATGAATCGCCAAAAATGAAAAGGTCTTTGGCCGCGTCGTATTTGAAGACCCCTTTGGTCGGTAATATTGGCCGGTCTTTGCGGAAGTATAGTGGCATCATCACCGTGGGATAGGCAAAACTCATTTCCTTGCTCAGGTAGAAACCTGTTTCCAGTGGCACTCCATCAATACTTTTAGGCGAATCGTATTTGATGGCCAGATTGCTCTTATCGCCTTCACTCTTGAGGGTAAACCAATGTCTGACCGGCAGTTTCTCGGCCTCCAAACGGGCAAAACCATCGAACTTCAGGTTTCTGGATTCAGAAGATAAATTGATGGTGCCATAAAATGAGGTTTTCCGATCAATGATGAAACTGTCTTCTTCGGCAACGGTTCCTTCTGCACGGGTGGCCGTCGCTTTTTCACTGGCCTTTCCCTTACCAATGCGTTGCCCCACAATGCTGCTGAATTCAATTTCCTGCTTTTTGTTGGCCACATTGTATTCATAAAAACCGTGGGCTCGGTAATCCTTTCGCCCATTGATGCTCACGGTAGCCCGATTGATCTTGTGGTTTTTATTCAAAGTATCACAAATGATCGTGGCATTGTGCAGTGAATCCATAATTGCCTTGGGCTGAATGTAAACTGTGCCACTATCTGGGATAATCATGGCATCTGCCGATTTGATAAATGGCACTTCAGTGACCTTGAGCAGGTACGTTTTGAGGTCGTAGGATGCCCTCTTTCCTTTAAACCGCAGAGAATCCTGGTTAGGATGCACCGAGGTAAATGTGCCCATTTTGGTCGAATCCGACTTGAAACGAATCATCGAGTTTTTCATTTCCCAGATGAATTCGTTCATGGAAGTCACGTATTGGTTGAGCGGCAGCTTGGTTTCGAGGTATTCGTCCAGGGCTTTGAAGCGGCCCAATTGTTTGTCGAAGTCCACATCACTGCGCAAGCGATCGGATTGAATGGCAATAGCACCCGCTTCTTCGGCCTTGATTTTGAGGGCAGTCGTGTCAGCTTTTGCTGAAAAGGCCCCAAAGTTAAAATGTTTAGAGGTCAAGGCAGCTTGTGGCCAGTCCAACAAACCATTGCCTTTCAAACCACCCGGGGTCAGGGCGAGAGTACCAGTCAGGGTATGTTCACCCGTTTTGAACATCTGGAAGGCGTTCTTTTCCGATTGCACGTACATGCTGTCGCGGTAAGGCTTCCAGTTCAGTCGTACCAGTTCTCCGTGTACTTGAGGCACTTCTTCTTCCTTGCTGCGTTTTTCGGCGAGGTCAAAGTCCTTGGCTCCAGCGGTCATTAGTTTGGGTAAAAAGTGAACATCCTCGGATTCCAGGGTTGCTCCAAGGTATTGGATTTTACCTTTGCCCCAAAGTCCCTTGTTGCTCAAGTCAAGTTCGCCGGCAAAACGGCCCTTCACTTTGTAAGCCGGGTAACCTTTTTCAGGTGTTTTGTGCACAAAACCCAGGGAATAATCCTGCTCCCGCACCTTGAGGGTCTCTTCAAAATCGGGGAAAATTTGGGCTGAAACCAATTTGCCCCGAAAGTTGACCATTTCTTTTACGTAGTTATCCAAACTATTGAAAAAGAAGGGTTTTAGCTCAAAATAAAAGGAGTCGCGTTTGTACAGCGTGTCTTTGACAAAAGGATTTTTCTTGCCGTCGTAGTATTTGCCATCGTAATACACGTAGCTGGTAGATCGACTGTTGAGGTTTGGGAAAATGGGGACATCATTTTTCCCACTCCGGTTGCCTTCTGCATCAATGATCAAGGTGGCCTTAAAGTTTTCGATGTCAGAAGTCAAAGCGAAGGGGTTGATTTCCTCCATTTTATGCGTCTTCGGCAATTTATCGGGTACAAACAAGCGCCAGTATTTGATGGAGTCGCTGGTGACGGAAAATTTGCCGTAATCAAAATGCAGTTTGTTGCTGCGCATTTCGCTGAAGCCTGCTTTGAGTAAACCTTTGGAGTCGATGTCGCGGTTTTGGCGCATGACAATCGTGGAACTGTCTGGCAGTACGCCTACTTGCTGTAAACGACTGAATTCCAGCCATTTTACCCCAATTATCCTTATTGAATTGTCCTTTAGATTTAAGGTCGCATTGGCACTATCCGTTTTGGACAAAATCCGCAATTGATCGTAGTCCGAGCGTTGCATGTAGGAATTGTAGTAATGCTGGACCTTGTCTTGCACATGGATGAGCAAACTGTCAGCGTCGTAGCGAATAAAGCCTTGCCCAACCAAATCATAAATCAGCGAGGTGATGTTTTCCACCTTAAAAGTTGGATTGAGCTTTCGTGCGAACTCATCGGCGTAAATGTCTTTTACTCCGATTTCATCCGTCAGTTGCTTTAGTTTTGCCAATGGATTGGAGGTAGAAATACTTTGCAACAGGTCATAATCCTTCTTGTTGAAATACTGTAAGGATTCAAATTTGACCGGTTCTTTGCGGGCAAAACTTACTGATTTGTCCCCAATCACCACCGAATCTTTGGACAGGTATGCTTTAAAGTTGTCGGCGTCAAAATTGATTTGGTGATTGGAACTAAAGAATGGGTTGCGGTCGCTGCCTCGTTCACCCCGGAACAAATGCAACACCTGGTCTTTGATGGTATAGCGGAAATTGACGGATGGGTGATAGAGCGAATCTTTTTTGTAATAAAACACTGCTTCTACCCCTTCGCCCCCAATTTGTTGCCCACGGCGCACTGAAAAACGCCGGGCACTGCCCTTGAAGATGCGTTGGTTTTTTTTGTCGTAAATCTCCAGAACAGCCCTTCGGTTATCCGAACCCGTGCCATAAATGGTGGTACCTTCCAGATTAAATCCTCCCTTAAAACGTACACCCTCGGCAAAATTTTTGATTTCCATGTCCTTATTGGCCGAATTGAAGCGGGGGTAGGTGCTTTGCCCATCGGCGGATACTTTATCACTGAACTGCCCGGGAATTTTTTGACCGCCAAAATATTGTGGGTAGATCAAAAATGCCTGATCGGTTTCGTAAATGCCTTTGTTGACGTCCAGTTTGTAGTTGCCCAATTCGGTAATTACTGTGGAGTCCAGGCCAACCCTTTGCCAGCCAACTTGGCCGCCTTTTCCGACCCACTCCCCCTTGAGTGGATAATAGATACCGCTGGTATTGGCCAAACGAATGGAATCGTTTTTACGTGATGCCACTAGATTTCCTTCTTCCATCATCAAGTAGGGCTGCTTGTTTTTGTAGCGAAGATGAATCTTGTCGGAGTAAATTTTCCAAACTGTGCTGGCAGGATCAGCCTTATTGAAAGCCTTGTTTTTGAAAAATTGAGTGGAAAATCCAATGAAATCGCTGAATTGCGTGGTTTGATGGTTCCCTGACAATAGCAAGGAATCGAGGATGAGATGCCACTCTCCAAACTTCTGTTCATCGGGTAAAGTGCCTTTGAAAGCCATCAAGGCATTGAGGTAGGCTTGAAAATGGGGATTGGGGCTGAGCCGCCGGGTAAGCATGTAATTGCAGGTACGGATCACGCGCTCGCCTTCCACCGTACTGAAACTTCCAGCACGAAAAATTCCATCAAATTCCTTATAGGTTTTTTCCAGTACCTCATTTTTGGTAGAGGTCATGAATGTCCCTAGCTGGGACAAAAATTCGGGTGTTTCTACCGCAAATTTTTCTGGTCGTTGTGCAACTAGCGCCAGAGAAAAGCCCAGAAAAAAAAGTGTGGCAATCGAATGGCGAAAAAAGATTTTCATGAAACCGTGTTTGTCCGGGACCTTACAGGAAATCTTCAACTTGGGGTCCTTCGCGAAAACACGTCAGACTATGATTCAATGCAGCCTCATCGCCAACCAATTGCCTTTCTCTAAAGATTGTACCGGAGAAAAACCATGTTGGCGTGCTTCCGCTTCGACCAATTCCCGATCTGTCTTAAGAATCCCGGAAATGAGCAAAATACCGCCTTGTTTGAGTTTTTGATGTAACGTTGGAAAAGCGTCCAAAATTACACCACGGTTGATATTCGCTAAAATAATATCGTAACCGTTCCCCTCTACAACGCTTAGATCGCCCAAAAGTGCATGTATAGCTCCCGACACTCCA
Organism: Saprospiraceae bacterium; assembly: GCA_027488855.1. Classification (GTDB taxonomy): domain Bacteria; phylum Bacteroidota; class Bacteroidia; order Chitinophagales; family Saprospiraceae; genus Haliscomenobacter. The sequence goes on along the minus strand of JAIYAV010000154.1, from coordinate 622 downwards.
TTAATTTTCGCGTTTTCCAGGGTGTTTTCGTAAGATGGTGGTTCGATGTCCACAGCATCGATCAATCGTGCCCCCAATTTCGCCGCCAGAATGGCCAAAATCCCCGTACCACAGCCAAAATCAAATACGTATTTATCTTGAAAATCAAGATCAGCCATCAACTGCATCACCATATGGGTCGTTTCGTGATGCCCGGTGCCAAAAGCCATTTTAGGGTTGATGATGATCTCGTGATCAACGCCTTGCATCGGCTCGTGAAAGTCGGCCCGCACGCCACAAAAACTACCGACAGTAATGGGCTGAAAATTGGATTCCCAGATGCTGTTCCAGTTTTGATAGGGAATTTCTTCAACGGTAAAGCTGACGCCAAATGGCTCCACTATTTCCTGTACTTCAGCACTAAACGCGGCCACATCCGCAGGTAAGGGCACAAAGGCTTGGAGAACCTCAGCGCCTTCTTCGAAGATTTCAAAGGCCAGTTCGCCCAATAAAGCAACCAAAATTTCTTGTAGTTCTGCTGATGCAGGAAAAGAGTATTGTAAGTAATTCATCGTAAAGATTAAGTAGACCTTATGCTTCTTGTTGACGGAATTTTACCGTTGATGGAGCAACCCCAAAGGTA